>DYPL01000120.1 GCA_020719945.1 Turneriella parva | reverse complement strand
CGTGGATTACCTGAGCGATCTGCGACAATTTCGCAGTGTTTGCCAGAAAATCTGGCGAGAAGTTGATATGCACGATATAGACGCATTTGTCGATCAGCAGCGGGCTGGCGGGCTGAAACCAGCAACCATCAGACGTCGAGTAGCGGCGCTGAAGACTTTCTTCGATTTTATGGCCGAAGAAAGTGGAGATTTGAATTGGCCGAACCCGGTGCGCTTCAAGCGACATGCAGGCAGAGTGGAAAAGCGTGTCCCGCGAGACATACACGATGAAGATGTAGAGCGAGTTTGGGAGAAAATATCATCCTCACGAGACCGAGCCTGGTTCGCCCTGATGGTACGGGCAGGGTTGCGGGTTGGGGAAGTGGCGGACTTGAAATTGAGCGATATTCTCAATCAGCCAGAAGGCGAGCGACCTGCGCGCATCCGCGTCTATGGAAAAGGGCGCAAAGAACGCATCGTGTTATTGAGCGCAGACGCCTATGCGGTGTTGTCGGTCTGGCTGTCAGAACGCGGCGAAAGCCCTTTGGAGTATATTTTTCTGAATGAGCGCCGCCAGCCACTGAGCGCAAATGGGATCGAATGGCTGTTGAAAGGCTATGGACAGGAAGCCGGGCTGCACCTGACGCCGCACCAACTGCGCCATACGTACGCCCGACAACTGACCGAAGCCGGTATGCCCATTACCAGTTTGGGAAAACTGATGGGACATTCCCAAATCAGTACCACCCAGATTTACACGGCGGGCGCAGACCCCAAATTGGGACAGGCGTACCACGAAGCCATGAGCCGTGTAGAACAGGCGAAACAGTTCCCCAAACAGCCAGAAAGTCCGCCTATTGTAGAAGCAGAACCGTCGCGTACGTTTCCCGTTTATGAAAGAGCCGAAGGTCCTGCGCCGAACTGGGAAACTTGGGGCACGGATTTGCCGAAATCCATCCGTCAGGACAGTCTGGACTACATCAAACGCCGCTGGTTGGCTTGGCCAGCATCCAAACGCAGAGAACGCGCCATGAATCTTCTGGTTGAGATCAAAAACCTATGGAACTGGTTCCTGGCATATCGTCCCATAACTGAGCCTGGTCAGATCGGGCTGAAAGATTTATGGGCTTACCAGACTGACCAACAAGAAAAGGAACTGGCGGCTGGGACGATCAATCGTCGGATGGATTACCTAATTGGGATCATCCGCGAACTGGCAGAGAAAGACCAGGCGGTTGATCAAAGCGTATTTCGCATTCGCTACATCCCGCGTCCTGAAAGCCTGCCAAAGCATTTGAGCGCAGAAGAAAGCCAGCGTCTCGAGAACTTCGTCCTGCAAAGACTGAACACGCCCCACCTCAACCTGCGTCTTGAAAACGCCTGTCTCCTGGTGATGTTGCACAGTGGTTTGCGTGTCGGTGAATGTGTTGATTTGCGCATCCAAGACCTTGACCTGCCAGGCAAACGCCTGATTATTCGCGCAGGGAAAGGGCAACGGGATCGTTTGGTTTATCTTTCGGAGAGCGCCTGTCAATCTATTCATCTGTATTTGCAAGGCAGCCAGCGACTGCCAGGCGACTTCGTCTGGCTGCAAAAGAATGGCAAACCTCTTTCCACCAAACTGTTGCGCAAACAGGTCGCTCAGATCGGCGCTACGCTTGGGATTGACCATCTCTTCCCGCATCGTTTACGACATACTTGCGCCACTCGGTTACTCAATGCTGGCATGGACATTGTCCAAATCCAGAAATTACTTGGGCATAAAGATTTGAACACAACCATGATCTATGCCCGCATTCAGGACGCCACCGTCGAAGCTGACTATCGCCGCTTTACCGACCAGATTGAGCGCCAGCATACCCCGCTTTCCAACATGCCCATCGCTGCTCTTGGGTGGCCAACTCAAATTGTTAA
>DYPL01000017.1 GCA_020719945.1 Turneriella parva | reverse complement strand
TTACCCCGTCCAAATCAGCGCAAAACTTCACCCGAGTTATGGGGGGAAAAAACGAAACAAGGTGTTTTTCGATCTAAAATTGCAAATCCAGATAAAAGAATTCTATACAGTCATGCTGTAACAGCGGAGGATGCTCACTATAACGGTGGTCCAGCATCATGGTCTGCTGCTATCGATGCAATCAGCTTGGAAGAAAAAGAACTTATATTCATTTCAGCAGGGAATATCTATAGTTCAAAAGATTGGCAAGACTATCCAAAAAGTAATTATAATCAATCCATTGAAAGTCCTGGGCAATCATGGAATGCTCTAACGGTGGGAGCATTCACAGATAAGGTGATTATTACTGACGAAAAATATTATAGTGCACAAGCTGTTGCCCATAGAGGGGAGCTATCGCCGTTTTCAAAAACCTCGTTACAGTGGGAGAACAAATGGCCAATCAAACCTGATATTGTATTTGAAGGCGGGAATCTTTTCAAAGACCAAAGCGGGGACAGATCAGAATCCAGGGTAACTGCGGCCATATTCTCTAGTCGTTTCTTTGGAAGTTCCCAATGTAGAAATAGACATCTATCAAGCTGTCGCTACCAAAATATCAATTCCAACAGAAATACAATAGCTATCATGCTTCTTTGATACTTTGAGCACCCAATCCACTAGCGCTTAAACAGCGCAAAAATCAAAGTAGCCAATAAACTTAAAAGCAGGGAAGTACCCAAAGGAAAATAAAAAGAAAAATTTTCGCGGACTATTTTAATGTCCAACGGCAGATTGCCGGGGCGCCAGCTTTCGGGAAGTTTTCCAGAAGCCCAAAAAAGAATGCCCGCAAAGTTTAAAACAAGGCCGGCCACGATAAGCAGTTTTCCGGTCTGTTCCATGTGCCCAAGGGGGGACTCGAACCCCCACAAGATTGCTCCCACTGGTACCTGAAACCAGCGCGTCTACCAATTCCGCCACCTGGGCAAAGTGCAACTCCAGAGACAAACCGGGAAACAGGGCGTCAAGAATTTCGTGGACGCTTTCGCACACAAAAAAAGAACGCACAATGGAAATTTATCTGGCCACAGAAAACCGCAAAAAAAGAGATGAGCTCGAAGCGCAGATTGCTTCACACCAGAAACTGAATGGCAAAATTATAGTCAAAACTCTGGACGATCTTCCCGCAGCCGTGAGCAGCCGCTTTATCCCGGTTGAAGATGCAGACACATTCCAGGGCAATGCTCTCATCAAGGCGCAGGCACTGTACGGGCTCATCAACGCACCCGTTCTCGCGGACGATTCCGGGCTTGAGGTAGAGGCTCTTGGCGGACGGCCCGGCGTTCACTCAGCGCGCTATGCACCAGCGGACGCGGAAAGGATAGAGAAGCTCTTAGGGGAGTTGGCAGGCGAAACTAACCGCGCTGCAAGATTTGTCACCAGCCTTTGCTTTTTAGACGAGGATGGAAGAGAGGTTTATTTTCGCGGCCATGTAGACGGGCAAATTACACATGAACCGGCGGGAGCAAATGGGTTTGGTTACGATCCGATTTTTTACCATCCACCGTCAAATATGTCCTTTGCAGAAATGTCTCAAAATGATAAAAAAGAAGTGTCACACCGTGGGCGTGCCATTTCTCTGTTTTTGGAGTATTTGGAAAACTGGTATTTCAAGTGAGGGCCCTACCCGGGCAGGGATTCCCGGAAGACCCTGCCCGGGTCGCTTCTCGTTAAATCTGTGACATTCCTTTTGTATTATTGCGAGTGCGTAAGTTTGTTCTTGAATTAATTTCTCTTGAGAGCGTGACCCGCTGATCAGCTATGTCTCTTAAAAAGCGCAAAAATTTCGTCGCGGCCTAAAAATACCATCGTTGGTCTTCCATGAGGGCAACGGGTGGGCACATCGCACTCGGCAAGCTGTTCTACCAGTTCGCGCAAATTGGCAAGAGATTCCGGGTCGCCCTTTTTGATGGCACCCCAGCAGGCCAGATCTTTTGCCAGCTGTTCAAAGAGTATGCGAGGCGTAACGTCGGCTCTGCCCTCTGCAATTGCCATGGCTTTGCGGAAGGCGTTTTCTTCCATACCGGGCGGCACGTACACAGGAACAGAAAGCAGAGACATTCCCGCCGGGCCCATGTCCTCTACGCGAAACCCCAAGCTTTCCAGAATGGGCAAATATTCGTCGAGAGTTTTTTGCTCTGCAAGAGAAAGTCCCAGCGAGACGGGCGTCACGAGTTCTTGTTCCACGTTCTTTTCCAGAGACAGAGATTTAAGATAGCGCTCGTAGTTGATTCTTTCGTGGGCTGTGTGTTGATCAATCAGGTACAGGCCTTCTTCGCTGGAGGCAAGAATAAATGTATTAAAAAGTCTTGCATGTATTTCGGTTGGAATATGCGTTGGCCGGGTGTGTTCCGAGTTGAGAACGACAGAGCTTTTTAGAAGATCTTCCTGAAAAGGTTCCGCCAGTTTTTTTACAAATTCAAACTTCAGCTCCTCTGGAGGGGTCGTCTGGGGAAGAGATCGCAAACCCGAAAATCCCTTTCCCGGTTGCAGGTTCTTCATTTTTAGAGGTCCGTTATTTTCTATTACATTGCGGATAGACTCCAGAAAAAATATGGCTGTTTTGTCTTCTTCGCGGAAGCGAATTTCTTTTTTCTGAGGATGTACATTGGCGTCCACCTCCCTACCGGCAGAATCAAAAAATAAGAACGCGAGTGGAAAGCGCCCCGGCGGCAGCAGTTCTCCATAAGCATTTCGCAAAAGGCCTACCAGCTTTTTCCACTGTACCGGCCTTCCGTTCACAAACAGGCGAATATCTGCCGGGCTGGATTTGTATGTCGAGAAAGATGAAATGTATCCTTTCAATATATGGTTATTTCGATTGAAATACACAGGCAAAAGGGAGTCTGCGGTTTCTGCATTGTAGGCCTGTCTAATTCTTTCTAACAGGTTTTCTGCCTGCGGGAAAAAATATTCCGCTCCATCTATGTGGGCGCGAAACGACACGTCGTGGCGGGAAAGGGCTGCCGTTACGACAATCTCTCCGAGTTTTTTTTTAAGAGCTTTTTCCTGCCCAGAAAACTCTCTGCGAACAGGAGCATTAAAAAATAAATCTTCTACGAGAACCTGCGTGCCTTCGGGAAAAGCCGATGGTTCAGTATTGCCCGTTTCGTCTGCGCGCGCCGTAATTTTGTACGCGCGCTCTGCTCCGCGCTCGCGGCTCTCTATGGTGATTTTGCTGACCGAACAAATGGAGCCTAAGGCCTCGCCCCGAAATCCAAGGGTAGCGACCGAAAAAATATCTTCTGCCGTTTCTATTTTGCTCGTCGCAAAACTTTCGAGAGCCAAGGGAAGATGTTCGCGGTTGATACCGCTGCCATTATCGCGCACCCGTATTTTTTCAAATCCCGCCCCGCTGATAAAAATATCGAGGGAGGTGGCATCCGCATCCAGACTGTTTTCGATCAGTTCTTTCAGTACGCCTGCCGGGTTTTCTATTGCTTCTCCCGCTGCTATTTGTGAGATAACGAGTTCTGAAAGTTTGTGGATGGCTGCCATGTATCTTTTTCGCAGGCGAAGACTGGTGGTAAATTAGAATGTGGGGGGACGGGGGAACTTTTTTGCCTACAGGAGTTATTTGCTCGCCAAAGACGACTACAGATCAATTATAATATTTACATTCTTTTTTCATATCTGCAAAGATCGTCGTACAAATTCAGGTAGAATATTTGTTTTATTATTGACGATAAAATCTCTTGTATATATTTGGTAAAATATTTCTTAAAAAAAGAGGCTAAACGATGAAAAACAAATATACTAAACTACTACTTTCCATTTTAATTTTTGGTGCTGTTTCCTGTGGAGGGGAAAAACCAGTTTTTCCTGTTTATGATATCACTGATAAAGTAGGCTTTATCAGCGCAACAGGGTCCATCCTTGTTGAGCCGGCCTATGAAAAAGCTGGAGAAATGGAAAAAGGACTGATTCCGGTAAGAAAAGATATTCCAGGAGAGGATGGGAAAGAGCAAAAAAAGTGGGGATATATCAACAGAACAGGAAAAGAGATCATCCCTTTTGAGTATGACGAGGCAGCCAGTTTTTCGGAGAGTCTGGCAACAGTTATTCAAAATAAAAAGTGCGGCTACATAGGTCTTAAAGGTGAAACAATTATACCCTTAGAATTTACAGATTGTGGCCCCTTTCGCGATGGACTCGCTGCTGTTAAAAAAGATAATCTTTATGGTTACATAGACAACACCGGAAAATCAATTCTTCCGAGTACATTGGAATGGGCTGGAGACTTTGGAAGCGCATTAGCCCCTTTTCGCCAAAAAAACCAATATGGCTTTTTAGACAAAACTGGTAAGACCGTCATTGAGCCTAAATATAGTAAAGCCCGAAGTTTTGTTAACGGTTTTGCTGCTGTTTCTCAAAAAGGAAAATTCGGATTTATCGATTCTGCGGGTAAAGAAATTACCAAGCTGGAATACGATGAAGTCAAAGACTTTTCGGATGGACTGGCCGCAGTAAAGCAAAAGAAAAAGTGGGGTTTCGTGAATACATCTGGAGCTTTAGTTGTTCCCCTGGAATATGAAGAAGTGATCCCTTTTTCAGAAGGGCTTGCTACAGTCAGAAAGAACAGATTGTGGGGTTATATTGATTCTACGGGGAAAGTGGTTCAGGAAATTAAACACCATGGAGCCCGACCATTCAATAATGGCATAGGATCGCTTTATACAAAAGAGGGTAAAAAAATATATATCGATAAAAACTTTAAGGAAATATATTCGTTTCAAATTCCGAGAGTTGGAACGTATACTCGCTTTGCAACGGATTATGCAGGCTGGTTAAGTGAAAGTTTCTATGTTAAACTCAAAGATAATGGAAGCTACACAGTTTCGTATACTGTCTTGAGGAACACTTTTGGTAGAACAAATACAGATGCATCTGAACCCAGCATACACTGGACCGAGAAAGACGGGGTAGTAACCTTACGCTTTTCTAACGGAATCACAGCTACAGGCTGGTTCTCTCCGTTTGGAGAATATATCAATTTTAATCGCCATGAAGATGACGCGAAGTTTTTCTTCAAAAAACGAGATAGAGAGTTTTATTAAAATGTAGCAAATCAATGCTAAATTCAGCCGCCTCTGCCCGCGCCGCTGCGCGAACAGAGGCTACATAGAAAACACAACGCAGTCAACACTACGAGTGGATGCGCCGATAATGTAGTTGACATGATAAGCGCAGGAATCAGAAAACGGCGTATGAGCGAATGGCAGGGAAAGTGGAATCGCTTTGTCCACAGAATCATGAAGAAAGGGAGCGAAAAGCTTACCCTCATGGTGATTCCCCACAACGACTCCGAAATCATCAACTTTCAGCTCAGTAAATTTACTATTTTCTTCTCCATATTTATTTTTGTTTTTCTAATCTTTTCGTCCGTGTTGTCCATGGGACTCCAGCAAACCATGCGGGGAGAGGTGACAGAACTTACATCCCTTAGCGAAGCCACTCTTAACGAGCGCGAGCAGTATTTGTCCAAGTACCACGAGCTGTACCAGTATAACCAGCGCGTAAAAAAAATTCTGGAATCTACCAACGCGAAACTTCAATTTGCTCAAAACAGCGACAAGGTATTTCTGGAAGACAGAGTTCTCGCTGAAATTGCTCAAAGAGAGATAGCTGCGGAGAGCCTTGCCATCCAGGGCATTCTCGAGGAGCGCGCGAAGACCAATGCTGTGTTAGATCCCGAAGATCCCTACAAAGAGCTCGATGCCGATTTTCGTTATGGCTCCGAGGTCATCCAGTACAAAAAGCTTCATCTCGATATTCGCCAGACGATTTCTTCCATTCGCAGCGTTTCCGGATTTTTACAGCAGAGAGAGCAGGTTCAGCAGTCACTTCCTTATGGCTGGGTCGTCAAGGGTGGACACTTTACCTCTTTCTTTGGCCCTCGCGTTTCTCCCTTTGGTTATACTCGCGATTTTCACGCTGGCGTAGACCTCGCCGACAGAATTGGCACGCCCATTTATGCCGCCGCCGATGGGTATATTGAAACGGCTTCATACGCCGGCGGGTATGGCCTGCATGTTCGCATTAACCACAAGTTTGGGTACCTTACTCTTTATGGCCACATGAGCAGCGTTACTGTAAGTTCTGGCCAATATGTTTACAAAGGACAAATGATTGGTCGCGTAGGGAACACGGGGCGCACTACAGGGCCGCATCTCCATTATGAGGTTCGTTATGGCGGCAGACCTATTGATCCCCTTCCGTTCCTGACCAACACATAATTCATGGACAAAGAAAACCGGAAAGCTTGGGAGTCGCATTATTTGCGCGCGCGCTCTGTTCTCTCTATCCCCGATGAAAACGTAGTTCGCTGGTTTTCCCGTTTTCGCAGGGAAAACCTTTTGCCGCCTGATTTTATGGTGCTCGATGCAGGATCTGGCTCTGGCCGCCATCTCGATTATATTCGCAGCCTTGGCTTTTCCTGCATAGGTCTCGATTACGCTTATACTGCTCTTTCTGAAAAGCAGGGCGTTGTCCAGGGACAGGTATTTGCCATGCCATTTAAGGACAATACATTCAATATTGTTTTAATGTGGGGAGTGCTCCATTATCTCACCCGGGAACAGGCGCAAGCTGCCACGGAAGAGGTGTATCGGATTTTGAAACCCGGCGGAAAGTTTTTCTTTACCCTTCGCTCCGATCAGGATACTCATCTTTCGCAGGTGCAATACGGAGGAGATCTCGCCGGCGGTAAATCTCATCTGTACAGCCGGGAAGAGCTTGTCGGTCTTCTCGGAAATTTTCGCGATTTTCAATATGGCTTTTTAGCCCGCCAGCCTCTCGGAGAAGAAGCCCTGATTGCCCATCACATGGCAGAGGTTACAAAATGAATTGTCCGGTTTGCGGCCATTCGCAAACCTCATATCTCGGCACTATTGATCGCTTTGAACCCGCTTTTGATATCTGGATTTGTTCCCATTGTGGTAGTCGTTTCCGTAATCCCGTTCCGCATAATCCGAACGAATACTATGAGGAAGAATACTACTCTGGAAAAGCAGAGTTTTCTTATATAGACGAGAGAGAGCAGTACCGGGGTTTTAAGCACGTCTATTGTTCGCGCCTTGCCACAATCTCTGCACATGCCCTGTCCGGGAAGTTTCTGGATGTTGGTTGTTCTTTTGGTGGATTGGTCTATTGTGCGTCTTCCCGCTTTGAATCGTACGGCCTCGATGTAAGCACCCATGCCATAGAAAAAGGTATAGAATGGATTGCCGCTTTTCCGCCCAAAAAATTTCCCGCAAGGCTCTATCGTGGAAGCCTAGAAGATCTTCCGGTGGAGCAACCTTTTGAAGAGGGCTCTTTTTCTGTGATTACCATGATAGAAGTTGCAGAACATCTCGCGAATCCCCGCAGCGTATTTGCAGAGGCCGCAAGGCTCCTTAAACCCGGCGGGCTTCTCGTGGTACAGACAGCCAATTTTATCGGCCTGCAGGCAGAGCAACAGGGATTGAACTATCATTATTTTTTGCCAGGCCATCTGGTATATTATACGAATACGGGTTTAAAGCAACTGCTTAGCCAGTCTGGATTTTCTTCTTTCCGGGAGTATTTTCCCGTTGATTTTTCTCTGTGGGCAAAACTGCGAAAGTATGCGCATGGGCGCAATCTGCTTTCAGTTCTGTCTGGAATATTCCGGATTACCTGGTACCATCTAAAATCAAAAATCAGAAAGAACGGAAAACCCTTGACGTCCTCTTACGTTTTATACGCATATAAATCCAACTATGTGGACGGGTAAAAAGACAACCGTAGAATCGGATATGGCATTGCTGTACGAGCGAATGCAGCGCGAGGGATTAAAATTTACAGCCCCCCGTGAGCGCATTGCCCGCTGGATTTTTAACAACCACGGACATTTTACGGTAGATGACATTATAGAAGATTTTCGCAAAAATGGCGAAAAAATATCGCCCGCGACTACATATCGCGTCGTGCAGATGCTTTTCGATCTTGCTCTTGTAATAGAGCATAATTTTGGAAAAGAGACAAAATATTACGAACATACGCCAGGTCACCCCACTCACGATCATATGATTTGTACAGAGTGCGGAAGCATTGAAGAATTCTCTGACGCTGGGCTCATGGCGGAGCTTCACAGAGTTGCCGAAGAAAAAAAATTCACTATGGTTAAACATTCACTTAGCGTTTACGGCCTGTGCAGAAATTGCCGCAACCGAAAAAAGCCCGTTTAAATTACTTAAGTAAGGTTTGAAAAAGTTTGCCTACGGCTCGCTTCGCGTTCAGAGTTTACTTCTGGTTCACGGAGGGACTTTTTCAAAGGTTACAAAAGAAAAGTGGGTTACAAATTGTTCCACACTCCGGAGGAAGACCGTATGGCAAGGGAAGTGGACTTCCGCATTTCTCCCAAAAAAATGTACTGGATTGATATGCCTTCAGATATTCTTTCTGTAAAAGAAAGGATTGAATTGCTGCTGGCAGATGTGCAGATTCGTCGTCTGCCGTCAGAATTGCTGCATCAGGCTTTGCCAGAGGACGCAGTCGACTCTGCCTTTTTGTACAATTTTGATCAGATTGTCGCTAAAAACCGCATGCAAAAGAATCAGTCTGCGAAAGTTCTCGCTGCCAAATATGCGGACTATATTCGCGCTCATCATCCGGGCCGTGCTCTGGTGCATACGACAATGCTGGAT
Organism: Turneriella parva; assembly: GCA_020719945.1. Classification (GTDB taxonomy): domain Bacteria; phylum Spirochaetota; class Leptospiria; order Turneriellales; family Turneriellaceae; genus DYKF01. The sequence goes on along the minus strand of DYPL01000017.1, from coordinate 36,826 downwards.
ACTGAAATTGCCAGAACATTCCGCATGGCCGATATACCGTATCTGGAAAAAAATATTGATGTAAAATCGGAAGTGGTAGCCACCATGCACCAGATCATTAAAATTCTGTTTCGCAACGATCCAAAGTTGCGCCGCAAATATTTGCGCCTGGAGCTGATGGAAGACAAAAAGTATCCTATTCGGTTATATAGTCACCGCTTTAAGGAAATCAAAAATGTGCAGGGCTTTGTAAAAGATATAAGCCTTAACGGTGTTGGTTTGTCTCTGGAGGTGCGCGACGATTATAAGCACTTTCATCTGAAAGATCCCGTTGGTTTTACGCTGGAGATTGAGCGTTTTATGTTTGCCCTTCATTTTGGTTTTGTCACGCGCGTTTTTTTAGAAAGAAACGAGCTCGGTATCAGTTTTAATGTATTCAACAGAAAAATGGTTACCGAGGAGAACGCGGCCAAAATTAACCAGCAATTGCAGGTCTGGCTGCGCGATTTTGCCATTGCCAGATAGTCTGTATTGCCGTATTCTGCTTTGTTTATTCGCCGACTTTGTGCTTTTTGTAAATTATTGTATTAATTGTTTTTGGGTCGGCTTCCGCAATATAAAATTCGCCAGCAGGAGCAGATACGGTTTCACCCTTTTGGGGAATGCGCCCCGTCAATTGTGTCAAATATCCCGTAATGGTTTCGTAGCCATCTTTTTCGATCGTAAATCCAAAGTAATCGTTAAAGTCGTCAATATCCAGATTTCCGCCAAGGCGGTAGCCTCTGTTGCCGAGATGCTTTATATCCTCTTCTTCGTGGCTCTGGTCGTGGGCTACAATATCCCCTGTAAGCTCTTCTGCAATATTTTCAAATGTAATCAGGCCAACCACGGACCCATATTCATTGACCGTAAAAAGAATCGGGAGTTTGTCTTCCTGCATTCTGCGCCGCACTTTTTCTGCCGAAAGCGTCTCGGGCATAAACGAAGCGGGGTGCAGTATCTGCGATAGTTTTGTAGAAGGAGGCACTTCCAGAAAATCGCGCACATTGACATAGCCAATTATATTGTCTCCTCTTTCTTCGTATACCGGATACCGGCTGTAATTAGCCTTGTCGATAATTCTTGTAATGTCCGAAATAGTTTCGTCTTTATCAAAAGAGATGAATTCTGGCAGGGGAGTCATGATTTCCCTGGCTCTCGTCTTTTCCAGAAGTAAAAAGCCCTCCATAATTGGCTGGCTGTCTCCCACAAAGTTGGAGCCAATAAATCCAATTACTTCATCGCGGCTGAGCGCCGTGCGGGATGGAAAAAGGCGTACCAGAATTGTGGTGAAGTAAAAAAAGAACAGAGAGACGGGTTTAAACAGATAATAAAAAAACAGAATGAGCGGATAGACATAGCCCAGAAAAATAATTCCACCCCTTCGGAAAACCGCCTTGGGCAGGGCTTCTGCAAGCAGAAAGAATACAATGAGCTGGATGGTAAACCCGCCAATTGTGGTCCAGATGTCCTGATTCTTACTCAATATATTTTGAAGAGCCATGGTAGAGCTGACAATGGTGATATTGTTGCCGACCAGCATGGTAACAATGAGCATTTCTCTGCGTCTGTACAACCACACGAGAATGCTTTGTTTTCCGCGAACAATGTTCAGAGGAGAAAGGCTCAGGACGCCTGTTTCTACTCCCGAGAAAAAAGCCGAAAAAATCAGCATAATAAAAATAATCAGGAAGTCGTTCATTTGGTTATTCTCATTTTAACTTCTTCAATTCTATGAGAGGAAATCTTGTAATCGTAAAACTCCCAGTTTCTGAAACGCAGAACGGTGTCGGCTCGCGGAAACCCATCGAGTTTTTCAAGTAAAAACCCTGCTATAGTTTCTGCTTCTTCTGTTTCTATTCGCTTTCCAAAGTATTCTGCAAATTCATCAATACTGATATTGCCACGAATCAGAAAATGTCCTTTTTTGAGCTTAACAATTCCACCGTCTGGATTTTGTTCCTGGAACTGGTTTCTGGTAAATTCTCCGAGAATTTTTTCGAGTACATCGCGAAGTGTCAGTGAGCCAATGAACATGCCAGATTCATCGAGTACAATACCCACTTCTTTTCCCGTTTGGACAAAAATGTGCATTACCTCGCGCAGGGGCATTGTCTCGGGAAACTGGAGCACTTCAAAAACTCTGTTGCGCAAGGATTTTTGTTTTTTGACGAGCGCCGGCCAGAGATGTCGTGGCAGGATATACCCGTAATCGGAATGGTCTCTCTTGTTATAGAGAATGGCATAGGTGCAGTGTTTTTTTTCGAGAAACGCTTTTTTGGCGCGCAGCGGAGTAATATCGCTAGGTAACAGCAGCAGCTCGCTTTTGGGATTCATGGCAGAATACGCAGTATCGTGAAAAAAGGCTACCGCACGATTCAGATGCACTTTCTCTTTTGCTTTTAAGATGCCAAACTTTTCTGCAATTTCAATGGCCTGCATCAGTTCGTTCTCTCCTAACTTTCCGTTTGTATCTGGCACCAGTTTGTTTACCTGGTTTGCTATCATGGAAACCGGCAGAGCAAAATAGTGAACCAGCTTAAACCACAGAGAGAGAAACGGTGTAGCAAAGTGGGCCCATCGCTCCGAAACCTGCACAGCAATCACTTTGGGAACAATTTCGCCAAATATTAATAGCACCACAGTAATAATGGCCAGAGACAACAGTTCTGACTGTATACCCAAGTATTGAGAAACATTTTCCATAACGGTGCTACCGGTATAGGATATTACCATGTTTACGGAAAGGTTGCTGATCAGAAGCATGGACAGGGTTGCCTCTGGATGGGATAATACAGTTTGAATAAAATGAATTCTGTTTTTGTTTGCCCAGTTTCTGTGCTTCAGAGTTTTGAGCTTTTCCTGTTCTATCGAAAAAAGCGCAGATTCTGTGCCGGAAAAGAAAGCAGAAAGCAGCAAGGAAATCAAAAATACAATGAGTACAATATCCATGGTCAGGAGGCTGAGTTCAGGGAGGCTTTATATTCCTGCCCATTGCGGACATAAGAGTCTGCGCTGTTTCGAATCATTTCAATTTCTTCCTCTCGGAGTTCGCGGATTACACGGGCAGGTACTCCTGCTACGAGAGTTTTGGTGGGCACTATAAATCCCATGGGTACGACTGCGCCTGCGGCGACAAATCCAAATTCGCTAACAGTGGCTCCATCGAGCACAATAGCGCCCATTCCCACAAAGGAAAAATCTTTGAGTTCTGCCGCATGGATGATTGCGCTGTGTCCAATGGTTACACCATTGCCTATGAGGGCAGGGAAACGATTTGTGGTTATGTGAACCACGCAGTTATCCTGTATATTGGTACGGTTTCCAATGCGGACAAAGTTGCCATCGCCGCGAATAGTTACATTAAACCAGATGGAGGAGTCTTCGCCTATTTCTACGTCTCCGACAATATCAGCCGAGGGGGCCAGAAAGGCCGACGTGGCTATTTTGACTTTTTTTTCGCCGAGGTTATAAATCATAGGTTGAGCCCTTTTGCTTCTGCAAAATGGAGAAGGGGGCAACCCCCCTTAAACCGTTTGCCTCCCGGGCAATGAAAGACAGATTGACCTTCATGATAGGACATAATCCCGGACGGATTCACTTTTTCAAGTCTATTGATTCCACAAATGCTTACCTGAAAGCGAGGCCAGATCTCTATCGGGAGCCCTTTACCGTAATTTGGGCAGACGAGCAGACTGCGGGCAGGGGCAGAAAGGGCCGCAGCTGGCAGGCAAAACCAGGATTAGATGTAACATTCACGCTGTCTGTCCCTGCATGGTTTAGCCCCCCGCTGTATTCTATTCTCGCGGGCGTGAGCGCTGTGAAAACGCTGCGCTCTATGGGCTTTTTGGAAGTGTGGATAAAGTATCCGAATGATTTGTATTGGGGTGGAAAAAAACTTGGAGGCATTTTATCCGAATCTCCGGAGGCTGCGATTGTTCTGATTGGGCTTGGCATTAACGTGAATTCCAATTCTGTGGAGCATGCGTCTCTTCTCCAAATCTCCGGAGCAGAGACGGACAGAGAGGTTTTGTTGCACTCGCTCGTTACCGATTTGCAGTTATTCCTGGAGAAAATTCAATCGGGGGCTGTCCGGGAAGAATTGCCCCGAGAAGTGCTGGACGCATTCGCAGAGTTTTCCCCGCACAGGCGCGTTACAGTGCACCCTCTCGTGGGCAATGTTTTTGAAGCAGAAATACAGGGACTGTCTTCTGTTGGAAATATTGTTCTGCAAAAAAAAGATGGTTCTGTTGTTTCCGTCGGCGACGAGTGCAGTTTTGATTACAGTCTAAATTTAGTTTAACAGAACGAACTTTTCTTTGGCTATTTGCTGTTTTTAAAGCAACAATAATCCGCCCGAAGGGCTTTCCCTAAAACCGCATTACTGAATCGTCTCTCTCTTCGCTTGCTATCAGCGGGAGCTCAATATCTATGCTCACGAGCTGCTCCGGTGATATTCTGTCGTCCTGCACCGAAGACGCAGAAATGGTGCCACCGTGGCGTTCAATGATCACTTTGGCGTATGTGAGGCCAAGGCCGTAATCGAGAGTCGCAAATCTTTCATCGACTGCTTTTTCTTCGCGGAAGAACGGTTCAAAGATGATTTGGTTGAGATCATTGACAAAGCCACTTTGCCGTAGATCTTTCGAATGCGGAGAGTTCAGAATGGACAGGCTCAGGATTTTGTCCATGGCTCCATAAATGACGTAAACGTCCGTATTTTCGAGAGAAAATTTAAACGCGTTGATGAGAATTTCCTGAAGAGCCTGGCTGAACAGGGACCGGTTTAATCTCAATTCTCCTTTGTCAAAAAATACGTCGTTGTCAGCGAGATGGATGCGATGATTCTTGATTTTACCAAAGGGCTCAACGGATGCAATAATTTCCTGAAGCATTTTGTGAACCTGTTCCCGCGAGAAAGGCACAACTTCGAGATCCCGGTCCTGCAAAAAATGAAGTTCGTTTATGCGGTTCAGGGCTTTCTCTGCCATGCTTGCATTCTGCAAAATCAGATCCATGGTTTCCGCAGGTACCACATAATTGCTCCCCTCTTTTTTGGCCTGCATCATGAGCAGGGAAACCAGAGAAATGAGCATTCCGATTCCCGCCCCCTGGTTAAAATTTGTCTGAAGCGATTCAAAGAGAGTTTTGGTGTAACGATGCAGATTCTTGAGAGACAGTTTTTGGGGAGCCGCATGCGCATCGGCCTTGCGTGCAGATTCTTCGAGGGAGTCTGTATGCAGATGATTTTTCAGAGCGCGTATGTGGAAGACTTCCATGGCTCTTCCAGCCTTGAATACAAGTTCCTCCGGGTTCACCGGTTTTAAGATATAATCAAATGCGCCTGCCCTCATATTGCGGATAATGCTCTGTATGTCGTTGTCCGAAGTCTGGATAATGACCACGGGCGGCGTTTCCATGCGGCGCGTTTCTTCTAAAACTTGGTACCCGGAAATTTCCGGCATGTTGAGGTCTAACAGCATAATGGGAAAATGATTGGGTTTGAGGAGGTTAATTGCCTCGTAGCCATTCCTCGCACGAATCACTTCGTAAGACTCATTTTCCAGAATGCGCTGTAATATTGAAAATGATATATCGTCATCTTCTGCAATTAATACTCTTTCTTTCATGACTCCTACCCATATACCATTTGACGGCATAAATGCATCCAAAGTAAACAAATTTTATTGGGTGCTTCACCTTTTTGCCTGCAACTTGCTTCGCATTCAGAGGCTACTAAAGTAAATTCTTCTCGACACCATGTTTTCCCGACTCGTTGTGAAATATGCGGCTACGTGGCACGTTTACAGCACTCATCACTCCGTTTTCACGGACTGACGAATCCATAGATTTTACATCGTTTGAAAAAATCCTTCAGCACCAGATACAGGGTGGAGTGGAGGGTCTCGTCCCGTGTGGAACAACGGGGGAAAGCCCCACTTTGTCGCACGCCGAACATGCAAAAGTGATTTCCTGGGTCATTGAAAAAGCAAAAGCCCTGAATCCCAATATTATCGTCATGGCCGGCACGGGCTCGAATTCTACCAAAGAGGCCGTGGAGCTTTCCCGCAATGCCGTTTCTGATGGAGCCGATTATCTCCTCTCGGTAAACCCGTACTACAATAAACCAACCCAGGAAGGCCTGTACCGCCATTTTTCTACCATCGCCGATAATGCGAGGGCCCCTGTAATTCTATACAATATTCCGGGAAGAACCGGCGTTCAGTTGTCCATAGACACCATCAAAAGGCTGGCTGCACACGGAAATATTGCCGGAATCAAAGAAGCAACCGGGGATCTCAATTTTATGACTCAGGTGATTCTGGAAACGCCAGAGGAATTCTCTGTCCTTTCGGGAGATGACAACCTTCTGCTTCCGCTGTTAAGCGTGGGGGGAGACGGAGTGGTCAGCGTTGTCTCCAATCTGTTTCCAAAAGAGACTTCTGACATTACGCGTTTTTTTCACCAGGGTAAAACAGCCGATGCAGAAAAACTGTTTCGGCGCATTTTTCCTCTCTGCAAAGCCATGTTTGTAGAAACAAATCCTATTCCTGTAAAATATTCAGCGAGTGTACTGGGCCTCTGCGAAAACATACTTCGCCTTCCCATGACTCCCTTGTCGCAGGCGAATGTCTCGTTTGTAGAAAGCGCGCTGGAACAGTTCAGGAAATCGCAATGAGTTCAGTCCCCTTTGTTCTCGTTGGAGCACTTGGCAGAATGGGGCGTGCCATTGCATCATTGGCCGCCCAGGGTGGCCGCGTTCGCCTTGTATTGCCCATTGAACGAAAAGACCATGCCTCTATGGGTGAAAGCTACGGCAGAATTACTGGAACCCCCCCCTATAACGATCTCGTCGTTTCTGCACTATCGGATTCGGATCTAAGTGGTGCGACGGGGATAATCGATTTTTCGCATCCAGACTCTTCTCTGCTCTCTGCTAAGGCAGCGGCTGAGGCGGGTTTGCCGTGGGTGTCTGGCTCTACTGGCTGGACAGCTGAGCAGTTGGAACACCTGCATGCGTACTCCAGCCGCATTCCTATGCTGCTCGGTTCTAATATGTCCGTGGGTGTAAATTTGCTATTTGTTCTTACAGAGATTGCTGCCAGATCAATTAGATCCAAAGGCTTCGATGCCGAAATCATGGAAATTCATCATCGGCTAAAAAAAGATTCACCGTCTGGTACGTCTCGTTCACTTGAAAAAATTCTGTCAGAAAATCTTACAATCGCAGAGAATAAAATTATTCATGGTCGTTCCGGAATGATTGGCGCAAGACCAGACGAAGAGATAGGTTCCATGGCACTGCGCGGCGGCGATGTAGTGGGTGACCATACTGTATTTTTTCTGGGCAGCGGCGAAAGGCTGGAACTAAAGCACCAGGCCGTCTCTCGCGAAACGTTTGCATCGGGTGCCATAGAAGCGCTGCTCTTTCTGCAGAATCGCGAGCCGGGAATGTATACCATGAGAGACGTGTTGGGGTTAAGCTGATGCAGGAATTTATAATCGAGGGCGGAGTGCCCTTAAGCGGTACTATTACTGTTCAGGGAAACAAAAACGAGGCGCTTCCCATTTTGTGTGCCTGTCTCATGAACAAGGGTAAGCAGCGCATTCACAATATTCCCCAGATTGAAGACATTAAAAATATTCAAAAAATTCTGGAATATATCGGAGGGACAATTCTTCCCGTAGATGGCGATGCCCATTCCATCGATATAACGTTTGAGCGTCTAAAAACAGATGAGCTCCCGGCAGATCTCGTTTCTCCTTTGCGTGGTTCCGTGACTTTGCTTGGGCCCATGCTGGCGCGCAATAAAAAAGTATTTCTGCCGCGCCCCGGGGGGGACAAAATCGGTCGCCGAAGAATAGACACGCATTTGCACGCTCTCACGGAACTGGGTGCAACTCTCGAAATTTTTAACGATGGATATCTGCTCCAAGCAGAGAAGCTTACCGGCGCGCATATTCTTCTCGACGAAGCTTCTGTTACAGGGACTGAAAATGCGGTGATGGCTGCGGCAGTGGCCGAAGGTATTACGATTATTGAAAACGCGGCCTCGGAACCCCACGTACAGGGCGTGTGTAGATTTCTCGTTGCACAGGGTGTTAAAATTGATGGAATTGGCAGCAATGTTCTTACCATCCACGGCGTTGGCAGTTACGAGAATCTGAAACCGGCAGAGCATACCATTGGCCCCGATTATCTCGAAATAGGCAGTTTTATTTCCATGGCAGCCCTGACGGGTGGAGAACTCACCATAGAGAATGTGGAACCAAACGATCTTAGGATGATTCGTCTCATTTTTGAAAGGCTTGGAATTCGATGGGAATACAGAGAAAAAAAAAGTGGGACAGATCTGTATTTGCCAAATGATCAGTCTCTCGAAATTGAGACAGATGTTCACGGCGAAATTCCTAAAATTGACGATGCGCCATGGCCCATGTTTCCTGCCGACCTCATTTCTATCGTGCTGGTTACGGCTACCCAGGCAAAGGGGACCGTGCTCGTTCACGAAAAGCTGTTTGAAAGCAGGTTGTTTTTTGTGGACAAGCTGATTGGCATGGGAGCAAAAATAGTTCTTTGCGACCCGCACAGAGCTGTCGTCATTGGTCCTTCTACCCTTTACGGTGCAACCATGTCTTCGCCCGATATTCGCGCCGGTATGGCTCTCGTCATTGCAGCCCTCGCTGCAGAAGGAAAATCGAGAATTCAAAATATTTTGCAGATCGACAGAGGATACGAAAATATTGACGACCGCTTAAAAAAACTCGGAGCAAGAATTTCGAGAGTATAAGGAATTACCATGAATATAGAGCAAAACCACAAGCACGGCGAAGAAGAAAAAACCCCAAAAGAGAAGGGTGGTTTCCGCGAGAAAATGTCGGAGTCTTTTCTTGAGAATAGGCAGATTTTTTTGTGGGGTGCCGTGACAGACAAAACGGCACAGGAAATTGTTGAAAAACTACTTTTTCTGGAAAACCAGGAACCCGGCGAACCGATTTATTTCTTCATTAATTCTCCCGGTGGAGTTATCAGTTCCGGAATGGCCATGTTTGACGTAATGAACATGATTACATCTCCCGTATACACCATTACCATGGGGATGGCTGCTTCCATGGGAGCGGTTTTGCTTGCCGCTGGAGAAAAAGGGCATCGGTATGTATTCCCGCATTCCAAAGTGATGATCCACCAGCCTCTGATCAGTGGACAGATTGTTGCCCCTGCTCTGGACATTAAAATTCACGCAGAAGAAATTAAAAAGACGAGAGCCGAACTTAATAAAATTCTTGCCGACGCAACGGGCCACAGCATGGAGAAGATAGAACAAGACACCGATCGCGATTATTATCTCGCCGGGGAAGAGGCTGTCAAATATGGAATAGCCGATGCCGTACTCACCGATTTGTCTCAGGTTATGAAACGCCGGAAACCTGCTTCTATTTCGGAAGAGACTTCTTCGGAAGAATCAGCTCCTCCCAAAAGAGTGCGCAGGCCAAAATCAACTTAACCCGTCATGAAAATTCGATCCCCACGTAATAGAACATTAACTCTTCATCAGAGAGAGATTGAAAATTATGCGAAACACATTCGCATAATAGATAAATCCATCCCCATCGTTGATTTGGAAAATACTATTTTTGAAAATAACTTTTTGGAAATAGCTGATTATATACCATCTGATTCTGTAGATTTAATTGTGGCAGACCCCCCTTATAATTTAGCAAAAAAATTTGGAGATTTGGATTTCAAAAAAAAGAAAACAGATGAATATATTGAGTACGTAGATTCTTGGATGAAACAGCTTTACAGGATTCTTAAAGAGGATGGGAGTATTTATGTTTGCAGTGACTGGAGTACATCGACGGCCATTGATTTAAGTCTGCAAAAATATTTTAAAGTAAGAAACAGAATAACTTGGGAAAGAGAAAAAGGAAGAGGAGCTCTTTCTAACTGGAAAAATGCTTCTGAAGATATTTGGTTTGCAACGAAATCGGACACTTATTATTTTAATCCGGATTCCGTGAAGTTAAAGCGAAAGGTCATAGCACCTTATAGAGTGGACGGTAAACCTAAAGACTGGGAAGAAACCTCGGAAGGTAATTATCGCCTTACTTTTCCATCTAATTTTTGGAATGACATTACTATTCCGTATTGGTCTATGCCGGAAAATACAGACCATCCTACCCAGAAACCAGAAAAACTGATTGCAAAGCTTGTTTTAGCAAGTTCTAAACCTGGCGATTTTGTTTTTGACCCATTTCTTGGTTCTGGAACAACTGCCGTTGTTGCCAAAAAATTAGGAAGAAAATATTCTGGCACAGAAATAAATAGAGAATATTTATTATGGGCGGCAAAACGTTTAGAAATTGCTGAATCGAATTTATCTATACAAGGGTATCAAGATGGAGTTTTTTGGGAGCGCAATAGTTTCAGCGAAATGAATCGGACCAAGACTAACAAAAATGCAGCTTCGGAGGAACTTTTTTCATGAAGCCAAAACTAACACCAGCAGTAGCTAAGACATTAGAGAAAAGTATCAAGAAATTTTTTGAAAAGAACCCAGTGAGTATAGCAGAAGAAACCAATAGTCCACGAGCAGTTGGTGATGCGATTCAGCAAATTCTGGAAAATAATTTTAAATCTGTTGCAGGTAGCTTGGTTAGCCACTATTCCAGTAATTTTGCCCGTCGAGCTATGGCTGATTTGGCTTTTGAAGATGATGCTGGGTTTTATTATGTTGTGGATGTCAAGACTCATAATCTGGAAACCAAGTTTAATATGCCTAATTTGACATCCGTTGAAAGATTATCGCGATTTTATGAAGATGACAAAAACATATTTATTTTGTTAATGGTGAAATATAGGATTGACAATGAAAATTCTATAAAGGTGGAAAGCGCTCATTTTGTTCCTATAGAACACGTAAATTGGGAGTCTCTCACGATTGGGGCATTAGGCTGGGGACAAATCCAGATAGCCAATTCCAACAACGTAATTATCGAAAGAAATTATTCCAGAACAAAATGGATGAAAGAATTATTCAATACTCTATTGGAATATTATCCACGCGAAATACAGAAAATGAATAAGCGATTGGAGCATTTTAAAAAACTTATGCTTGATTGGGAAGCCAAAACAGATATTTGGCAATAGCCACTTAACCCGTTGACAGAGTAAGGGAAGGGCTCCACTTGTCCGTGGAGAATAAAATGAAAACTGTTCAAACCCTTCCCCACCTCGTTTTTTTACTGTTACTGCCAATTCTATTCTATTCCTGCCAGAGAATTCCTGCAGAAGAAAAACCCAAAAATATTATACTCCTGATAGGAGATGGCATGGGCCCGCAGGCTGTATCGATGGCGCTCACCTATGCCAGACAGGCACCTCACTCTGTTGTGCCGGGCGGATTGCTCGCGATAGAGAAAATGATGGATCACGGTGTTACGGGACAAATGCTTACGCACCCATCCAATGCACTCGTGGTGGACTCTGCTTGTTCGGCTACACAGCTTGCGGCCGGAGTCGATTCTTCTTCTGAAATGATTGGTCTCAATTCTCTGGGAAATCCAGTGGAGACAATTCTGGAAAAGGCTTCTCGCGCCGGGCTGTCTACCGGCCTTGTTTCTGATACGCGCCTTACGCACGCAACCCCGGCTGGATTTGCTGCCCACGTGCGGCACAGATCTCTCGAAAACGAAATAGCGGCACAGATGGTTCATTCTTCTGCCGACGTTTTGCTTTCGGGAGGCTGGCGGCATTTTTTGCCGGCCAATCCGGATGCCTCTGCATTTCCCAAAGAAATCCGTGATAGGCTGCCAAAAGAATTGTCTTCTAAAAGAAAGGACAGCCGCAATTTAATTCTGGAGGCGCGCGATAAGGGTTTCGATACAGTGTTCACTCGTGCTCAGCTTCTGCAAAGTACATCGCCTAAAATTATCGGCTTGTTTTCCGAATCGGGCATGCCAGATGCCATAGAGACGCGCATTCATAAAACAGATCCCCGTCGCGAATACCCTACGCTTGCAGAAATGACGACTAAGGCATTGTCTGTGCTCTCCCGCGATAAGGATGGCTTTTTTCTGATGGTGGAGGGCGGCCAGATAGACTGGGCCGAACATGCCAATGATGCCGGAACTCTGATACACCAGATGCTGGAATTTGACGATGCCATAGGAGTGGCCATGCAGTTTGCCCAAAGCCATCCAGATACTCTCGTCGTCGTTACGGCAGATCACGAGACCGGCTCGCCCGGTTTTTCGTACTCCCGGAAAAATCTTCCAGAGGCAAAACGGTTGCCGGGCAAAGAATTTCGCAACCACGTTTTCCGGCCCAATTACAATTTTATCGATCCCTCTGTTCTCGATAGAATCTATTCTCAGCGCAAAAGTTTCGAGAGAATTTTTCATGAGTTTGCGCAGTTACCCCAAGAACGCCAGACTCCTGCCATGTTAATGAAACTCGTCAATGAATCCCTTTCCTTTCCCATTACGGAGGATCAGGCAGAGCGCATTCTGGAGACAGAGCCCAATCTGTACAGGGTGGAAAACCACCCTCGCCTTGATGTAGAAGAGTTTCCCCGTATAGACGATTTTGAGGAATTTTATGTCTATGGTGAGGAGGACCGAACAGCGATTTTAGCACGCTTGATTGCGGCAGACCAGGGAGTAGTGTGGGCCACGGGAACGCACACGGCCACCCCCGTGTATGTTATTGCTGCGGGGCCTTCTGCGTATCGTTTCAGCGGTGTGCATCACAGCAGTGAGATAGGTTCTTTGTTGCAGAAATTACTTCAATTACCATGATTTATCGTTGACCTTATGTCTGCCTTATCGTTTTTTCGGGTAGACGTTTGGCAGACATTGCCTTTTGAAAACAGACGGAACTATTTAAAGGATATTTGAAATGGAACAAAAACCAAATAAAACATGGATTCCCAGACATCGGATTATTTCTCTTGGTGTTGCCTTTGTACTCATTTTTGCCGGCACATGGGGCCAGTTGCAGGGCAAAAGCAGCGGCGGAAAAATAACGCAGGAAGAAGCAACGGATTTATTTTATCAGGTTTTACAATATGTAAAGAACGACTACGTGGAAGAGGTTCCCTCCGATGAGCTCATGTTTGGAGCAATTCGCGGAATGCTTGCAGCAACGGGAGACGAGCACACCCGTTTTATGGATCCCGAGCAGTATAAAGAACTGCAGGTAGATACAACGGGAAAATTTGGCGGGCTCGGAATCGAAATTTCCATCCGTGACAATACGTTGACAGTTGTTTCTCCCATTGAAGACACGCCGGCCATGCGCGCTGGGCTTAAACCGGGCGACAAAATTGTCGAGATAGAAAAGGAATCCACGCATGGGGTTTCTATTAATGATGCTGTCAAAAAACTGCGCGGAGAACCCGGTACCAAAGTGAACATCTCTGTTGTACGCGAGGGGATCGATGAAGTTTTGTATTATACGATCGTCCGCGATATCATCCGCATTGAGGTTGTAGCCTCTACCATTATACCCAATACAAATATTGGTTATGTTCGCCTCAAGCAGTTTTCCCAGACAGCACCCTCCGAGATCCGCTCCATTTTGGAAGACTTCAAAAAGAAAAACGTGAAGGCGGTTATTCTCGATCTTCGCTGGAATCCGGGTGGGCTACTCGACGCAGCCGTAGAAATTTCAAACCTGTTTGTGAAAGAAGGTGTATTAGTTTCTACGCGCGGGCGAAAATCTGCCGGGGACAGAGTTTTCCGCGCGGATCCCCGCAAGGTAGTACTGCCCAATACTCCGCTCGTTATTCTGGCCAATGAGGGAAGTGCTTCGGCCAGTGAGATTGTAACCGGAGCTGTTAAAGATCACAAGCGCGGCATATTCATTGGAACAAAAACATTTGGCAAGGGATCTGTGCAGAGCGTGATTCCACTGAATTACGATACTGCGATAGCTCTAACTATACAAAAGTATTACACGCCTTCTGATGTTTCCATTCACAAAAAAGGAATAGAGCCAGACGTAGAAGTTAAACCTCTGGAATTTACTAAAGAAGATCAAAGAAACTATTCCATACTCCGCGAAAAAGAAATTCTCCAGAATTTTGTGAAAACACACAAAGAGTATAACGAAAAAAATATTCAGCTCTATAAGGTAGAAATTGAAAAGGCCAACCTGCCACTTTCTGATTTTGCTCTAAAACAGTCTTTGCGCCAGGAAACCTACAACGGGGATAAGCGCCCTGTCATAGACCTGGAATTTGATGTTCAGCTCCAGAAAGCCATTGAGCATCTCAAAAAGAAGGGCTGATATTCTAATTCTTGCGGGTGCCCCTGCCCGGTTTGGCTGGGGCCACCTTGCGAGAATGAAACTTCTTTGTTCAGCCCTGTGGCAAATTGGCCACAGGTGCAGTCTTCAAGAATATCCCGGAACGCCATCCAAAGCAGATATCGTTATTCTCGACGCCCGCGACGAAGACTTTCCCCCATGGACAAATTCTTTGCGCCGAGCATCGATCGATAACCGGGGCAGAGCGCGCCGGGAGGCTCCCGCTTTCGATGCACTGCCGCACCCTGCCATGGTTCCTGCAGAGTGGAAAAGGGCCCTGCGCCATTCTCTGCTGCCGTTTCCCAAATGTGCGGGGTCAGACAAGGGGAGGCTGAGCGTTTCGCCGGAACGGTTTGTCTTCTTTGCCCGACGAAAAACACAGCCACAATATATTGAATGGTTGCGTAAACAAACCGTGGTTACATCCTATTTTGGTCAGGCCATGCTGGAGTCTTTGTGCCTCGGTAAAAAAGTCCGGTTACATTCCATTAGTCGCTACCATGCGCAGTTAGCGCGCTGGTTTGTCCCGCGCTACAATTCCCTTTCACCTAAACGGTTCTATCTGGATGGCCGTGGAGCAAAACGGCTGGCCGAAAAAATTGCAGAGCTGTTAACGAGTGAGCGTTCGCTTGACAGCAGCCTGCCATAGGGACAATTCGCTTTCTGTTTCCTGCTTATTCCGCGAGCCTGGTTGAAACGTTTTCTCCATTGGATTCAAGTTTTCCAGCTCCAGAACGTTTTCCCAGAACTCACTGGCCAGTCCCGATAAATAGGCTGCACCCAGTACGGTTGTTTCCGTGTTTGCAGGCCTTTCTACAGGGGTAGCCAGAATATCGGCCTGAAACTGCATGAGCCAGTTATTGGCTGCCGCTCCGCCGTCTACGCGCAGAGTGGAAAGCTGAATAGAGCTGTCTTTTTCCATAGCTGTAAGCACGTCGGCAGACTGGAACGCCAAGGATTTTAGAGCAGCTCTCACGATGGATTCCTTTGTGGTGTCGCGCGTAATTCCGTAAATAGCTCCCCTTGCATCGGGATCCCAGTGGGGAGCCCCAAGCCCAGTCAGTGCAGGCACAAAGACAACGGAATCCTGATTTGACAGGGATTCTGCCATTTTTTCGGATTCGGTAGCGTTGTCAAAAAGATTGAGCTCATCGCGGAGCCACTGCATCAGAGCCCCTGCAATGAATACACTTCCTTCGAGTGCATACACAGGGTCTCCCGATTCGTTGCATGCAAGGGTTGTCACCAGTCCGTTTGTGGAGACAATATTTTTGTCACCAAGATTCATCATCAGAAACGCCCCGGTTCCATAGGTGTTTTTAGCCTCTCCGGGTTTGTGGCACATTTGGCCGTACAGGGCAGACTGCTGGTCTCCTACCAAGGCTGTTATGGGAATTCCGTCGGGCAGACCGGTAATGCCTTTGGTCTTGCCAAAATGAGAAGCGCTTTTTTCGGCCTCAGGAAGAATTGCTGCTGGAATCCCGAACAGTTCCAGAAGCGCTGGATCCCATTGCAGGGTATGAATATTGAAGAGCATGGTGCGCGAGGCGTTCGTGTAATCCGTCATGTGAGAAGCGCCACCCGTTAAGCGGTACAGCAGGAAAGAGTCTATCGTCCCAAATGCCAGTTCTCCAAGATTTGCTTTTTCGCGCGCTCCGGGTACATGCTCTAACAGCCATTCCAGTTTTGTCGCAGAAAAATAGGCGTCTACAATAAGTCCTGTTTTTTCTCGTATTGTTTTATCTTTTCCGGAGACTTTAATTGTATCGCATCGTTTGGCCGTGCGGCGGCATTGCCAAACGATGGCGTTGTGCACAGGTTGCCCGGTGGATCTATCCCAGAGAACGGTTGTTTCGCGCTGGTTGGTAATGCCTATGGAGGCAGCCTCTTTGGGATTAAGGCCGGATTCTTGAAAGACCCTCTGCAGCAGCCGCTCTACGGAATGCCATATTTCTTCTGCATTGTGTTCTACCCAGCCAGCCTGCGGGTAGTATTGCGGCAATTCTTCGTAAGCCGATGCGAGTACTTCGCCGCTTCTGCCTATGAGAAAGACGCGACTGCCCGTGGTACCCTGGTCAATAGTGATGACGAATGATCTTTGCATAAGCCTTAATGTGCTGTCATTTACAGGTTTGCAAGAAAAATTGCAAGGTTTGGCACCGATCGCTGCGGACTTTATTGCCGGAACTGACTTCGCCATTGCGGGGACAAAATAACTCCTTTTGGCCATGAACCCTGCCCGGGTAGGGCACCCACTCTATATTTTTTCTATCAAAACAACAGCCTCGGCGGCTATAGCCTCTCCCCGACCAACGGGCCCAAGCTGTTCATTTGTTCGGGCTTTTACACTTATCTGGGTTTCTTCGACTTTCAGAAGCTCTGCAATATTTTTTACGATGGCTTCTCTATGGGGACCAATTCGTGGTTTTTCTGCAATGATATTAGTGTCAATGTTAGAGATGCGGTAACCCTGGTTGCCCACGAGCAATGCAGCAAAAATAAAAAAATCAGCGCTGTTGCGGTTTCGGTTTTCGGGATCGGATGGTGGAAAATAATGGCCTATGTCGTGAGCGGCAATGGAGCCGAGCAGAGCATCTGTAATGGCATGCAAAAGAACGTCTGCGTCGGAATGGCCAACCAGGGAAAAACCAGCGTTAATGCGTATTCCCCCGAGAATAATATCTTTGCCGGGTCCCGTGCGGTGAATATCGTAACCTTTACCAATCCGAAAGTTCATGGAGTTTTTCTACCTCTGTCTGATAGGTAATTTTAAAATTCGCGGGATCACCCGGAAAGATTTTTACAGATTTTCCCGCAGCAATAAAAAGAGAGCCTTCGTCAGTAAAGGCAATATCGGGAGATACCGCCTGAACGGCTTCCACTGCTTCGTCAAAAGGCATAATCTGCGGTGTCTGTACGCGAAACAATGTATTGCGGTTCATGTATTCAATGGCAGAATCTCCGTCTGCGCGCAGCATGGAATCCACAGATTGAATAGCGGGCACATAGCAGCCGGGCTCTTCTTCGAGGCGCGCGATAGCGACCTTAATGTTGTAAAAAAAATCGGGATAAAGAAAAGGGCGGTTGGCATCGTGCACGAGAAGGATGGAAGGATTGTGGGGTTTTAATAAATCCAGCGAAGCCTTAAAGCTGGCGGTTCTTTCTTTGCCACCGGGCCCGGCTATCATGGTTGTCTCAGGGAACATTCGCTGTAAAAGCGAAAAGGGTTCCTGAAAGAGACTGGATTCCAGATACTCTGGATGCACGGTAAGTGCGAGAATATCTACGGGTAAGTTCCGCAGAATATTTTTTGCCGTGTGCGCAAACACGGGCAGTTGTCCGGCCTGGTAAAACTGCTTGGGCACGGGCCCGCCAAATCGGCTGCCCGTACCTCCAAGCAAAAGGGAAACGGCTATCATCCGTTTTTCTGGGAACCGAGCTTGGTAAAAATCATTTTTCCGGCATTCGTCTGGATGACGGAAGTAACGTTAACGCGTACTTTTTTTCCGACCAGTTTGCCGCCACTTTCAATTACGACCATCGTGCCGTCTTCGAGATAGCCAATGCCCTGGTTGTCGTCTTTGCCTTCTTTTACTACCTGCAGTTCCAGCTCCTCGCCTACAATTACGACGGGTTTGAGAGCATTCGCAAGATTGTTAATGTTCAGCACTTTTACGCCCTGCAGTTCTGCTACTTTGTTGAGATTAAAGTCATTGGTAATCAAATGCGCATCGAGATCTTTTGCGAGTCTAACCAGCTTTGCATCCACTTCGCGGGTTTCGGTGTAATCCTTATAGGATATGGAAACCTGGACTTCTTCGGATTTCTGGAGCTGGTTCAGCATGTCTAACCCTCGGCGGCCTCTGTTTCTTTTAATAGGATCCGAAGAGTCTGAGATGAGCTGAATTTCCCGCAATACAAAGTTGGGGATTATAAAGGGGCCTTCCACAAAGCCGGTCAGGGCAATGTCGTTAAAGCGGCCGTCGATCACAATGCTCGTATCGAGAACCTTCTTTTTGCTGGTGGAGATTCTATCTTCGTCGGACGCAGTTGTTTCATGCATTACGGTTGCCACTTTTGCCACTTTGGCAAAGTAGGCAGTAGCAAGCGAAAAAAGGGCTACAAACCCGGTAAAGAGAATCCAGGGCAGATACACGGGCAGACCGGCAAACAGAGGTGCGGACAAACCAGCAGCGGCAAAGCTGAAGAATACGGCAGAAGCCGCAACGGTTACGTTGCTCTCTTTTTTTCCACGGAGAAAAAAGAAAATGGCAGCAGCAGAAAAAGCGGCTCCCAAAACGAGTGCCGCAAGGGTACCCATGAGATCATTTGTTTTAAACCATACGGCGAGAGTCGCAAGAGCGACCGAAACTATTAAATACCAAAAATTCATATTTCCTCCTGTGCCAGTAACAGGAGCCATTCGTTTTGTGTGTTGGGAATAAAACCGCTCTCTCTTTGCTCCCGGCGCAGCCGCCATAGAGCTTATTTTGAGAGAATATCAGAAACGAGATTGCTCGCTTCTTCGGTTCCTGTTTCTTTTGCCAGACCAATTTCATTGATGATGAGACTATAAGCAGATTCGTACAGTTTGCGTTCCATAATGGAGAGCTCTTTGTCGCGAGCTCGTTTGTACAAATTTCTGCAGACTTCCGCAACCTCTTTTATAGAGCCGGATTTTACCTTGGCAAGGTTATTCTGGTAGCGGATCTTCCAGTCTTCTTCCACTTCTACATAGTCTTCCTGCAGAAGTTTTAACACTTTGCTGACTTCGCGCTTATTGATGATGTGGCGCAATCCAACATCTTCGGCTTTGTCTACGGGTACCATGACCCGCATTTTTGTATTAAACAAATCAATGATATAGTACTTTTTGCGCTTTTTGAGTACTGTTTTGGTAGCAATATCGGCTATTTCCCCAACCCCGTGCATGGGATAAACGACGTGGTCTCCTTTGTTGAACTCTGACATCTTCTATTAATTATTCCAAAAAAAAGTTTCAATGGAATGTAACCTTTCTCAACACCCTGTCAAGCTATTTTTATCCATAAGCTTTTTATTCATGAGACAGAGCACTTTTCTGCTCTACATGCAGGTTATCGGCAAAAAAGTCCGGAAGCCGTGCATACAGTCCGGAAACATCGCGGCTACCAAACCAGGGATTGCCGATTCTCGCAAAATGATCAAAGACTTTGATGGCCATGGTAAGGTCTGCCGGTTCGTCTACTGTAAGCCGAATTTCAGGGGGATACACTTCGCCCGTCTGGTATGACACAAAAGGTCCAGCGGGAATGGCTTCTTCTTCGTAAAGATGCGGGTTTTCACGAATAAACGTCGTCACATGTTCCCGATGGTGCGGCAGCAGGGCATGGTATTCCTGCGAGCGCAGTGCATTAACGCGTACAAATTCAAAACCCATACCAAGCGGAAGCCCAAGCGGATACGCGTAATCGACAGGATGAGGAATAAGGCGGTTGGCCATGCTGTTAAACGCGGGAATGTCGGGGAAGGGATTGTCTCCCGTGAGCCGAACAATGTAATCCGTGTCTTTGAGTTGCGAAGAAGCTCCCAGATAGCGCGACAAAACATCTTTTTCGGAGCCATAGTAGACGCCCACTTTCCATTTGCGGGCAAGCTCTTCTAACTGTGCGCTTTCAGGTTCGTCAGGGATGGCCAGCGTAATCGAGTAGTCTTCTATCTCTGCCTTGCGAAGCCTCTGGAAAATGTGCTCCAGTAGTTTATGGGGGCCAATATCGCGGAGTACTTTTCCCGGCAGTCGTTTGGAACCCATGCGAGCCTGAATAATAGCGGAAAAATGCATAGACAGTTATAAATTAAAAGTGTAGTATTCATCGCAGGCAGCACAGATTTCGTTGTATTGCCCGGCTGCATGTTCTTTCCAGTCCTGTTGGATAGAGGAATACAGTTGGGGGAGACTGGTTTGCAGCAGATTGCCCCTTGTGCGCGCGCCTTGTACATCCTGTTTACAGAACGCTACGTCGCCGTTTGCACGGATAAACAAATCCCTGCGCAGATGCCAGCAGGCCGTCCGCTCGAGAGGCGTCATATCGGATACTCTTCTTTGTGGCATGAGACCAGCGTAATTATTATACTTCTGGAATAAAAATTCAAAGCCATGTTGATCTGCGTAGCTGTACAGCGAATCAATTTCTTCTTCGTTGTCTGTTATCTTAAGAACCTGCATATAGGTTTTTACAGGGTTCTCGCGAATGATGGCTGCCCAGCCTTTGAGTTGCTCCCCCGGAAATTGTGCGCCATGCAGCTCGCTGTATTTTTCGAGGCTGTTTATATTGATGATCACGTTTAATTTTTTTTGCGCCGCATGGTTTGTGGCAAAAGGATGCAGTGTCTGTAAGAATTGTCCATTGGTTTCGAGAACAACAGTGTGAATCTTTTTCTGGTTTAACAGTTTTTCAAGAATTGTGCTGAACTGTGGATGCTGCATGGGTTCACCGAGCCCGCCCAAGGCTACCGCAGCTGCATCGGGAAGCGAATCTATATAGGAAACAATAGAGTCGAGTATTTCGGTAGAAAGATTATCCGGCTGGGGCATGGCAATCGTTCGAGGACAAAAGTTGCAAGCATAATTACACTCTGTGGAAAGCTCAATTTCAAAGTACCAGGGTCTGGAGAGCAGTATTTCCGGAAAGCTCTTAACCGCGTTATCTATCTGGCTGTAATTCCAGTCTCCCCCCGCCTTTTTCAAAAAGCGATTAGACAGCTCCAGAGAATCTACGTTGGAACCGCTAAAGTCGAGGCGAAGCATTCTGTAATCCGGGTCTTCAAAATGAACCTCCGCCTGAAACAGATTAATATTTTTTTCGGTAAATTCTCGCAGGGAAAGAGTTTCCGGGTTCAGATTTTCTTCTTCGATCGTCGTAAAAAAATCTCTATGTACAAACAAGGGACAAAGACCTTCGGGAGCATTTTCTACAAAACTGACTTCTGCAATGTATTTGTCGTGGATGGCTTCCAGCTTTTGGCTCAAGGCGGTGTCGTGCAGGGGATACAGGGACGGAAAAAAAACAAGGCTTTCGGACGGAGTCTGTGCAAAAACATGGCGCACGGCAGCAGCTTCTGTTTCCTGCGCGGGGATTTTGTTCCAACCTGGTTTAAGAGAATCCAGAAGGCTCTTTATGCCCGGCCAAAACGATTCTTCGGGTGCATCTACATACAGAGTGCCCTGGGGAATATGTTGAATCGCGCGCTTCGCGAGTTCTTCTGCTTCCGGGTGTGCAGCATAATGCTGGAGAACCTGCGAAGGAATGCGCAATAGAACCGGTTTTTTAGTTTCGCTCATAGTTCTCAAGAAAAATAGTCACGGATTCTTCTTCCCGCACACTGTCTATCCAGCGGTTAAAGGCCCCTTCCTGTTTTTGCCCATAGAGAATACTGTGGATCATTTCGTAAACTTCGTCTATATCAATATCCCTTGCGTCAGAAACGCGAACCATGTAATACGAGCCATTCCCCACAAAAACTTGGGAGATTCTGTTTACGGGCGTGTTCTGGACCACCCCCGCCACCATGGGATCAAATTGTGCCACTTGGTCTAAGCGCAGCGGCCCAATGAGTCCGCCCCTCCCTTTGCTTGGATGGTCAGAATTTTCGCTGGCTGTTTTTGCAAATGAGGCATCTGTTTTCCCTGCCTGCCCTGACAGGGTTTTCATGAGTTTGGAAACGAGCAGTTCGTCTTTGGTGTCAGATGGATTAAAGCGTTTTTGTATTATACGGAATGTGTATTTTTTGCCCAGTTTGGTTTTATTGAGTTTGTACCATTCTTCAATTTCGCTGGGGGTGGGACTTTCTACGGGAACCCGCAATTGAACAACCTGCTGTGTTCTAAGCTGTCTGGCGAGTTCATTGCGGTATTCTCCGAGGGAAAGCCCGGCATCGCGCTTGAGGATCTTTTCGAATTCTTCTTCGGTTTTAACATCGCGTCCTTCCATTTCGCGCTTGATGGCATTGTCTACCAGCTGAGTAGAAATGCTGATGCTTTCCTCACTCGCTATGCTGTCTACAATGGTGCGTGAAATAAGGAGGTCGAGAACCTGGGATTCTATGTTTCTGTCTTTTGTGATGGTAACGCCTTTTCTCTTTTTATATAGACCCATGGCTTCCTGCAAGTCCATTTCTGTAATAGGTTCGTTGCGCACAATGGCCACGATTTGGTTGAGCGATTCCCGCGCCGCTCCCGCCACCAGGGGAATCAGGGCCAACGCCAATAGGAATGCTCTCTTGAAAGACTTCATATTGTCAGGGCGCCGCTTTGGTTTCTCTTGTAAATATGTTTTCATCTAAGTAGCCTCTGCTCCGAGAAGTTTTCCAGCCTCGATGGCTTTTGCGGGATCAATTACACCCGACTGGCCAATCTCCTGTTCTGCAAGAAGTGCATCTATGCGGGAACGCCCGATTAAGCGCATGCGCTGGCTTTGCATCAGGATGTCTGCGTCAATTTATTTCTGCCGGCGGAAAATTCCCCGCGCTTTAGCGCCACCTCTAAGTACTTGACCAAGTGAAAGAGACTCTTATCGTAGTGCAGGGGAATTCCATGTTAACGACAGAAATTCATGCTGATTATATTACAGACAGTGCGGGCCAGAGAAAATTTGCCGTATTGTCCATGGAAGATTACGAGAATCTTCTTGAAGATGTGCATGACCTGGCTCTTGCTGCGGAACGGAAATCAGAGACTGCCATTGCGCATGCAGAGCTTGTGCACTCTCTTAAATCAGAGGGGTTGCTCTGATTAAGTCGCGGTAATAAGAACAGGAAATAACTGTGTATGTCATAGAATGGAAAAATTCCGCAGAAAAAGAATTGCGATCCTTGCCCCGGAAAGAAATCAAAAAAATAGTTAGCTTGGTAGAATCGTTATTAATAAATCCGTTTCCCACTGGAGCAAAGAAACTTACTGGAACAACTCATTTATGGAGATTGCGCTCTGGCGATTATCGGATTGTCTATTCTGTTGAATCGGAAAAGCTGATCATACAGATTGTTGCCGTTGGTCACAGGCAGGGAATTTACAAGAGACAATTGTAATATTCATTAGCGATTAACATACGAGCATAAAGGGAAAGTTGAAGATACTTTTCAATAGAGCTGCAGCCATTTCTATCGACGAATTTATTTCTGCCGGCGGAAAATTCCCCGCGCTTTAGCGCCACCTCTAAGTACTTGACCAAGTGAAAGCTTTTGCAAGAGTCGCGGCATGTATATTGTGAGGCGACTGCTCTGGATGATTCCCACATTTCTCGGAGTGGTCACCATTACTTTCTTCCTCACGAAATTAAGACCGGATCCGGTTGCGCAGCAGGGCCTGAATCCAGAAGCCATGAGCGATACATCGATGAGCGCCCAGTATATTGAACAGCAGAGACAATACTATGGGTACGATAAACCAGTGCTTGTGCAATACTTAATTATGCTCAAAAACCTGGCTACGTTTAACTTTTCTACCAGCAGGGTAGACCATAGGCCCGTGCTCGATAAAATTCTCGAGGCGCTACCTTATACAATCACGCTGAATATTGTCACCATTTTTATTGTCTATTTCATTTCTGTTCCTTTAGGAGTATATTCTGCCGTGCGGGATCGCTCGCGTATGGATCTTATTGTCACGTTCTTTTTATATGTCCTGTATTCTCTGCCGGAATTTTGGATTGCCCTGTTTCTTTTACGCTATCTGGCCGGTGGGGATTATCTTGATATTTTTCCGTTGGGTGGTTTTGTTTCCGACTCCTTTGAAGATTTGTCATTTTGGGCGCAGGTCGGGGATCTCGTGTGGCATCTTGCCCTTCCCGTGTTGATTTCCGTGTATGGTTCCTTTGCTTTTTTATCCCGCTTTGTAAAAAGCAGTTTTATGGAAGCTCTCAAGGCGGACTACACGCGAACGGCCAGGGCCAAGGGGCTTAGTCGCCGCAGTGTTCTTTACGTCCATGCCTTTCGGAATTCTCTTATTCCCCTGGTTACTCTGATGGCTGGTCTGCTGCCGGGGTTGTTTGGCGGGAGTGTTATTATAGAACAGATTTTTTCCATTCCCGGAATGGGCAAGCTCGCTTACGACAGCATTTATGCAAATGATGATCCCGTGATTATTGCCATTGTATTCTTTTCTGCCCTGCTTACCATGATCGGCATTTTACTGGCAGATATTGCGTATACCATAGCGGACCCCAGGATTCGATTGGAAGGAAAGTCGCAGCCATGAAGTTTTTGACAGGCTTACACAAAATGAGTGCACCTGCCCTTACCGGAATTTTCTTTATCGTTCTCATTTCTATTTTTGCGGATTTTCTGGCTTCTCCTGTGCCTGTGTTTGTGTTTCACAATGCATCGGGTGAGCAGATTCCCGCAAGTCCCCTTTTCGATTCCGTTTTCAAAAAGGGCAGGCAATCGTACGAGAATCTCCATTTTCGAGATCTGGCCCGCGAGGGAAAAATTCGCGCTGTATTTCCACTCGTTGCGCATTCTCCCTATGAGCCGTCTTTAAATGAAATTCTGGTTCCTCCATCGGGTGGACGTTTTGGCCATTACATGGGGACGGATAACCTTGGCCGCGACGTTGCTTCCCGGATGATACACGGAGCCCGTAATTCTATTTTTGTCGGTTTTATTGCCGTAGGAATTGCCTTTGTTTTAGGCATTTTAATTGGCTCCATTGCTGGCTATGCGGGCGGCTGGTTAGATTTACTGATGTCCCGTTTAATCGAAGTGGTCATTGTTTTTCCCACTCTTATTCTTATTATGGCCGTGCTCGCTTTGCTCAAGCCTTCTCTGATTAACATTATGGTAGTGATTGGTTTAACCGGTTGGACGGGAATAGCCCGCACTGTGCGCGGAGAATTTTTGCGCCGCCGCGAAGACGATTACGTGGTTGCGGCCCGGCTGTTTGGTGCATCTCACTTTCGCCTTATTTTTGTACATATTCTCCCCAATTCCATGGCGCCTGTTCTTGTTCTTGCTGCCTTTGGTATTGCCGGTGCCGTGCTCACCGAATCTGCTCTTTCTTTTCTTGGGATTGGCGTTCCTGCCCCGGAGCCATCCTGGGGCGATGTCTTAAAAGTTGCCCAGAGTTATCCCGACATTGCGTGGTGGCTGGCTTTTTTTCCCGGCTTTTTTATTTTCCTCACCGTTGTCTCTTTGAATATTTTAGGCGAGGATCTTCGTCGCATTCTAAGTCCGCGTTAACAGAGAGGGTGCCCTACCCGGGCAGGGTTTTTCCGCAGGGAGAACAAATGGCCAAAGCCGGTTGTTGCTATTCTATAGCTTGCTAATCAAAAGGGCTCGCCTCCATATCGCGAGGCAGCGCGTTACGTTCCACTTCGTCAAAATACTGGTTATATTGCTTTAATAATTGTTCGCGCTGCTCCGATGGAATCTCGCGGGGAATTACCTGTTCCAGAAAAGCCTCCTTTTCTGACAGCAGTGGATCATAACCAAGCTCCTGGTAACTCTTAAGACCAGAATACCAGCCGTGAAAAACAGTCATGACAATGCGCTGCGAACAAATTTCAGAGAGCCGTTCCATGGCGGTAAGGCGGGTTTCCCAAGGAGCCTCGCGAAATACAAAATCCGTGCGGCAGATAACGGTGCGCTCCTGAGGCGGAGCATTGGATGGGTCCTTTTTTCCGGGAAGAATCATAACGCGAAATGCTGCTTCAATCTTTTCTGAAACAGGATTGTGAAAGGAGTCGTAGTGCAAAGGTATAGAGACGATAGATTTAGCCTTTGTAAGCAGAATGAGATCGGAGTCTTCTTGGTCGGATACTACCCGGAGAACAGAGCTCTGGTTGATGAGAGTTTTTAGCCGGGTGTCCATCAGCAGTTGCAGATTTTTTTCGGAAGGCGGAACCTCGGGAAGATGGACCTGGATGGTGGAGTGGCGAAGTGGAATAATTTCTTCGCCGTCAATTTGTTTAAGCGTTTTATCCGGAGTTGTTCTCTGCGTGCTGCCAGCACAGGAAAATAAAAGAAAAGAGAGAAATATTATTCCTGCCTGGTGAGTGCGTACCATAATACATTGGCTCCCATTTTTAGAGCAAGCAACTGCTGCTCTTCGCTGTGTCGATGGACGTCTCGATTTTCCCATCCGTCACCAAGGTCTGTATTATAAGCATAAAAAGCGACCATTTTTCCACGAAGAAACAGACCCAGTACCTGCGGTGCGCCGCCATCGTGTTCATGAATTTTGGGAACACCTTTTGGCATAGCGAATGGACGCAAAAAAATAGAATGTTGCAGCGGTACGGGCTCTAATTGTACGCCGGGAATAAGGGAATTTAGAACAAGGCGAATATTTTTGTCGTTCCCATAATTGTCGTCTGCAAATAGAAATCCTCCATTCTCTAAAAACCAGCGCAGATTTTGTTTCTCTTCGGCAGAAAGCGAAAAGCCTTCGTGGCCCGTAAAATAGAGAACGGGGACTTCTGTATACGTGGCATTTTTCAGGGAAACAGTACGCTCGCGGTTGGCCAGTCTGGATTTGGTCTTCTGGTTAAAAAAGAGAATCAGGTTGGGCAGCGAAGATGGATTGGAATACCAGTCTCCTCCGTCATACTGGAGGCGACCCAAGGCAAGCGGTTCTGCGGCCAGGATTCCAAACGCGAAAAAAATTCCCCAAAGAACGCGCATTAAATTACCTTGAACAAAGTCTCCTGCAGCCTATCCCGAATGGAATCGTTCAGGGATTCGCCATTATCCCGGCGGGCCCGGATTTTAATATGGACATCGTTCTTTTCTGTCTGCGCATCTATGCTCGCAATGTACGACAAAACGGCAATTTCTTTGGTGAACAAACGCTGGAGATCGGATTCCAGATCCTTCTGCAGGATAGAAACGTTTTCAAAAGGAGCATCGATCAGGAAGGTATCGCTTACTGTTTCATCTGCGATGGTTTCTGCGTGAATTCGGTAAATGGAAAGATCATGAAAATACAGCACTGCCGAAATTCGATAGATAATGCCAAAATCATTATGAAAACCAGAGAAGGTGAGCAGGGTTCGCTGCCCCTCTGGCGTCAGTTGTAAAGAGAATATTGGGTTAGATAGCATGGTTTTCTCCTGTGCAATAGTTCACTTTATTTTAATTCAAAACCAGCCGATAACAGTAAAGTGAAAAAAACAATCCTGAGCGCCATTATATTCTGTCTTGTCTCCGCTGTGTTTGGACAGGCAACAGATCCCAATACAACGGACTCGCAGCCTCCGTCAAGGGATATCCCAGGTTTTGATGGAATTAGCTGGGGAACCAGATACGCAAACGTGAAACAGAGATTTATTGATCTCATGGGCCAGGCCCAGACAGAACAGCGCGTTGAAATTATTTCGGATACGCCCGACCGGGAGATTATTGTACAACGCGCGGGCATTCTTTACAAATATTCTTTCTACAAAAATCCTGCGCCGCGCAGTGAAGATCCCAATGCAGAAGAAAACAATCCACGGTTTTTTTATGCAGAGAGTGCCTTTCCGCTCGTTCCATCCGAAGATCTGCACTCAAAGCTCGTTGAAAAATATGGAGAGAGAACAGCATCCAGCCGCAATAAGGATAATAGGGGTGCCTATATATGGACGCTCCCAAACGGCTACCTGGTGCAGTGGGTAGAGCCTTATGAAAAGGGAAGTTATACGAGAAGACTTTCTTATTTGTCTAAGACAATTCGAGATGAAATTAATACAGATATAAAGTATTACCAGTACAAAAAAGAACTCGCCGCCTTAGAAGCTATTCTCCCCTGATTTGCCGCCATATTGCATCGGTTTTTTCTCGCGGATCGGCAGCGGATGTAATAGAGCGACCCATCACAATATGGCTTGCTCCGGCTGCAAAAGCGTCCCTGGGTGTAACAATCCTGCTTTGATCGTTCGCAGAATCCCCCGGCATGCGTATACCGGGATTCACGACGATCAGATTTTTTCCGAATGTATCGCGAATGGTTTTTGTTTCCAGTCCCGAACAGACAACGCCGTCTCCACCGCTGCTTATTGTTAAGCTGGCTCTTTTGAGGACGGCGGGCAGGACCATGTTAGAATCCGTGTCGCTCGTGAGCACGGTGACATTGATGATTTTGGTGTTTGGGTGTTTGGCTTCCTCTGCGGCTGCAATGGCAGAATGCCCGGCGAACAGTGTGAGCAGCTCCGGAGCGTATATCTGCAGAGCTTTTACCGCCTTCGATATGGTGGCCGGAATATCGTTCAGTTTAAGATCCAGAAAGACTTTTTTCCCGTGATCGCGCAACATGGCGACCGCTTCTCCGCGAGTCGCGAAAAAAAGTTCCATACCCACTTTGTAAAAATGGGCGGATTCGCCCAGACGCTTAACAAAAGACTCCGCCTCGTTGAGCGCGTCTGTGTCCAGAGCGACAATGAGAAATTCGTCGGACGGGTTCACTCTTCTTCTTCGCCCTCGGGTGTTTCTGTCTGGCCCAAATAGGAAATATTTATTATTTTATCGAGCATAACGACATCAAAGGCGCTCTTGAGTTCCGGGTTTGTTTCAATGATGCGCAGTCGTCCGTCTGTGCGAACGAGAGTGCTCTGGAGCATAACAAACTGGGCAATGAGTTCGGAATTGGCGCAGCATAAATGTTGAAGATTCAGCTCCAGAATGTGGCCTGCAATGGAGGCATTGGCTATTTCGTCGTTGAGTTTTTCAAGGAATCGAATGGTGTTGATCAGCCCCAGCTGGTTGTCCTGTTCTTCAATGGTAACATTCCACATCTGGTCTGTTTTCGTGATTTGCATAAGGCCATCTGTCCAGAGAGGGTGCACAGTAAAGACTTTTCTAATCGGTCGAATCTGATTTTTAGAGCTTACTTAAAAAAATAAAAAAATGGTTGTAAGGTAACAGGAACGTTTGCACTGTGTTCATCCACAGAAAGGGCTATCATGCAACTGAAATCAGAAAAAAAGGGTGAAGTGTACATTGTGCACATAGACGGACCAATCAAATCGGGTATGGAGTTTGATCTTGCCGACGAGCTTGAGGCGCGCATGCACGAAATGCAGGTGCCCAAAATGGTCATCGATATGAAAAAAGTCCCATTCATCAATTCCGCTGCCCTCGGAATTCTGCTCAACGTGTTCCAGGAAATTGAAAAGCGCAATGGCCGCCTGGGGCTTGCATCCATCAGCACAGAGGTTGACAATCTTCTCGAGATTACCAAGCTTGGTACTGTTTTCGAAATCTTCCGCAATGTGGAAGACGCTCTGGATTCCATTGTCGATTAACCTCAAACGGCAACCGTTGCTTCCCTTCCAAATCTGGTATTTTGTCTACTTTGGAGCATTGGGGCTTATTGTGCCAAGAATGTCTCCGTTTGTTTATCAGGATTTGGGGGTTCCGCAGCCCGGGCTTTTGTTCCTTTGGTCTCAGATAGCCATGCCGATTGGCGCACTGCTATCAGGCTACCTTTCTGATCTAACTCTTAAAACGCGGCGCATCATAATGGCAAAGCTTGTTGTTGCCATAGTTTCTCTGTCAGGGCTTACCATTTATCTCCCGTCAGGGCAAGTGAGTGCGACAATACTTTTTTCGCTCCTGATGGCGGCTATGGGGGGTATTCTTCCGCTCGTAAATATTTCGTATCTGCAGACGCGCAGCAACCATTCGCAGTATGGCCATGCGAGAGTTTTCGGGACGCTCGGTTTTATGCTGCCTAATTTATTTCTCGCATTTATGGATGTAGCCCGGCCCGTTTTGCTGTCGTGGGCTACAGCATTTTTTGTGGCATCCCTTCTGCTTCTCGCGGTGCTGCCATCAGAGAGAAAAATAGAGAAAAAACCAGATGAAGTTCATCCTGAGCAAATAGGAAAACTTTTGTCTTCGCCTTTATTTATTCTTTTCATGTTTGTTATTTTACTCTATAATTTTTCGTTTTCCCCGGCAGAGTTCATTATTAGCAATTACGTAACGCAAATTCCGGAATCAATTTTGCCGGGCAGCATGGAGCCAGTTGCCTTCTCTTGGTTTTTGGGAACGTTTACGGAAGTTCTTTTTTTTGTGGCATCTCCATGGTTTGTTAAGCGAATGGGTCCAATGGGGCTCATGATGCTCTCCCTTGTTGCAGGTGCGGCCCGGTATGGATTGCTTCTTGCGTTTCCGGCTGGTTTTTCGGCTATTCTGGTTCAGAG
Source organism: Turneriella parva (assembly GCA_020719945.1). Classification (GTDB taxonomy): domain Bacteria; phylum Spirochaetota; class Leptospiria; order Turneriellales; family Turneriellaceae; genus DYKF01. Next base: position 6,340 of record DYPL01000017.1, on the reverse strand, counting down.
TCTGCACGGTTTGCAGTTTGGCCCCATGTATCTCGCTTCGGTTTTGCACGTGCAGCAAAAGGCGCACCCGCAACGGCTGGGAACGGCACAGGCAATGGTGATGGTGGTTGGCAAGGCGGCGGGCAACGGAATGGGGGCTTGGCTCTTTGGCATAATGGCGATGACCCAAATGTATGCCGCCATCTTTGAAATTTCATTGGCGTTATCTGTGTTCGCCATGGTGGTTCTCGCATTTTATATTCGTAGAGAGTCTACGCAGCGTTATTTTGTGAAGGTCTGATTCAGGAAGGGAGCTTGGATTTCTGCCGGCAGAAAATATTTTCTGGCGTCAAAACCGGATAGCTGGTATTTGTAAAGCCCAAAGACATATATGTCTCCGGGTTGTATAAAGGAGTGAAGTGAAATTGCTTTACCTCTCAAGGTGTAATACATTCTTGACGAAATATTAATTGAATTATAAGTTACTGTGTAGGGTATTACAATGGGAAAAGCAATATTAAATTTTCTTTCGGGGATGGGTTCAGTCGTCACTCTGGATACACATATTGCGCGTCCACGCAATTTTGACAATCCACTAGAAGCAGATCGCGACGCCCTGCGAAAAGACTTTGAGTCCGTAGGGCGTGACATTCGGTCAGCAATGGACTTTTATGGCAAAAAGAAAAAGTCTGCATCGGAGAAATAATCCGGTGCAGCCGGTTCAACAGCCCAATCACCAAGAAAAAAAAGAAGAACGCTTGTTGATTCAGCAATATCAACAACATTCTGGGCCATTGCCGACAGCGCTCGAGTTTGATGGATACGAAAAATCTCTTCCTGGTTCCGCTGATCGTATCCTTGCTATGGCCGAAAACGAAGGTGGCCATCGCAGAAAATTAGAAGAGAAATTAATTGCATCCGAGATTGGACAAAAAAAAGCCGGACAATATTTTGCTATGGCGTATGTAGTGTTTGTTACTGTAATTGCAGCTTATTTTTTCCATGATGGAAAATTAGCAGAAGGGCAATGGCTGTTTGGCGGAACGCTAATTACGATTGCAACTATCTTTGGTTCTGGAAAAATGCTTTTAGACCATTTAAATCGCGGAAAAGAGTAAACCGGGCAAAAGCCCGGCTGCCTGCATTGCGCCCGCACCTGCTCCCTTGTTTTTGTTTGAGCCAACTTCTGCAATCTGGATATACCCAGACATCATCCCCGGCTTTTTGACTTCAATAGAGCTGATTTGTTTGACCATTCGTTCGAGGTTTCCCCCTTTGTTTCGTGGAGTTCCCCAAATGTCAGTCGCGAGTGGTCGTCGATAAATGCAACCATGTCTCCGGGTTGCATAAACGCAAATAAATTATTGGTTGACATTCTGCAGGCTGCTATATGCTCACTCCCCATGAGTAATACACCGTTTTCAAAAGCAGAGCTGGATTCCTACAAACAAAAACTGCAGGAAAAAAAAGCACGCATCCTCGCTGAACTCCAGGGACAATCCGAAGAAATATCCCAACAACAGGAAGAAACAGGAGATCTCGCAGATCTCGCCACAGAGCTTCTCGAAAGAGAACTCAATCTTTCCCTCTCAGAATCGGAAAAACAGGTACTGATGAATATAGATAGAGCGCTCGACAGAATCAAAAATGGATCCTATGGGATTTGTATCGATACAGGAGCCGCCATTTCCAGAGCAAGGCTCGACGCCATTCCAGAAGCAGCGCGCACGGTGGAAGCACAATCTAAATACGATAAAGAATCCCATGCAAAAAGAGCGCGCAACTCGTCGTATCCTTCCTTTGGAGCATAAATGCATGTAACAGCCTATAAAGGCTTACACGATATTCTCTCTGGTCTCGTTGCAATCTTAGAGGAAGCCCCCCAATCCTTTCTGTTGCGGCGCGATGCAGAGCCATCTCCCGATTCCATCAACATCAGCTTTAAGCCGGTCGTTCCGGAAAAGGTGGTCGAAAAAGTTTTTACGCTGGGCCTGTGCACCGCGTGCGAAAAAAGAATCAACTACAAGCCAAACCAGTTTGAGGCGCGCGCGCCAAAATACCCCTATCTTATTCTTGTTCATAATCCACGGGCTATTTCAAAAGACAGAGTTTACGAGGACAAAGAGGAAAACGAACTCTTTGAAAAAATGATAGAAGCAACCTATAGCAAAAAGTCGTCTGATTTTCTGGTGCGCGATGCGGTCCGCTGCAATTTTGGAACCGGGTACAGCAGCCTCGCAGAGTCGGCAAAAGCATGCCGCACCAATGTGGAAGACGACATTGCAAAATACAAAATAAAAGGCGTAATTGTGATAGGGCGGGCTGCCAATCTTCTCTTGCAGGATAAACAAAAACTCACTACATTGTCGCAAGCCGTCACGCCCTTCTTTTCGGTTCCCACAATATTTGTGTCTGGCCCGGAGCGCATTGTAGCACTGCGCAAAAAAAACGCGCCCCAAGAAGAAATCTACAAGGCGCGTCGCTCAGCGTATGACTCTCTGAAACTTTTCGAGAGAGAGGTTATGGAGACGGCGGGGGTCGAACCCGCGTCCTGACAGCTACCCGATAGCTTTCTACATGCTTAGTTTGCGTATTATTTTCTCGGTTTCCAAAACTCCCACAAACAGGATTATTAGAAACCCAGCGAATTAGTCTCGTCCCCGGCACTTCGCAAGCCGAAAACCAGCCCCTCTAAGTTAAAGACTTCCAGTGCCGAAGGGCGTGCACCAAAAGTCTGCAAGGCTCAATTAAGCAGCCATTGCGTAAGTGTTGTTGTTGGCATTTAAAGCCGTATCCTTTCAGGGCCGGAAAAAGCCCGCATGCTTTTCTATCAAATACGCCTGACAGTCGAAGCCAAGGCGTCCCCGATAATGACTTAGTGTATACAATTATCGGACAAGCGGCAAGTATTTTTGCGTTGCACGATGGACCATGACGCGGTGAAGCTGAGTTTTCTGGCCAGAAGGACGTATTTTGCTGCTAAAGTGGCTACCGCTCTAATAATCTTTTCAAGGTTGTTTGGCGTATTCTTCTTATTCTATCGCTAAATCTATTTGTTTTTAAGTAAGCTCTGAAAAAGCTTGCCTTCGGCTCGCTGCGCCGCTCCGCGAACAGAGCTTACTCCCGGTATGTATTATGTCTCATATTTAACTGTTTGTTATTTAACAAACGCCACAGCATTTTGCGTAGAAAACACGCTTTTTCTTAGCAAAATTTCCTATGACTTAAAACGGCAGCCAGGAAGGAAATTTCTCAAACCACATGAGGTAATAGAGCAGAAACACAATAAAATCAAGCAGAAGCAAAATGAGCAGCACGGCAGAAGTCTTCCAGGGTACCACTTTTCCGAGAGATACGGTCAGCTTTAATACAGCATTGGCTGCCTTTTCAATGTAGGCCACCAAAAAATAGAACAGCAACAGAACAATAAGCATCCCGGCCAAAACAACGGCTTCGCGAGGAAGAAATTTATCGATCAGGATTACCTTGGAACTGATAACGGCAACGACGAGATCTACAACCAGAATCGTGAGCACTTTAAACAGGAACCGTATCAATTTTTTCATATCCGATTGTTAGGCAGCGAAAGAGAATGTAAATCCCAAAATCCAATTAAATGCATCGTTGTTGCTCTTGACAACATGACTCTTTTTTCGACTGTTGCACGAAGCAGGGGGATTAGCTCAGTTGGTTAGAGCGCTACCTTGACATGGTAGAGGCCACAGGTTCGAATCCTGTATCTCCCAATTTCTGTGCTAAAGCAAAAGTACGATCGTTGTTGCGGCGACAAAATGATTCCCTTTCAGCAATAAAGCCCTGCGCGGGAGCGCTTCCTGTCTACAAAAAATAATTGTCTTAATTAAGCAAGTTTCTAATCTGTCCCAAGAGAAACTATGAATTTTTTTCAAAAGTTATTTAACTGGAAGCGGTCAATATCATCACAGAAAATAGGAGTCGTGCTTGCAGGCGGAGGCGCCATGGGAGCCTTCCAGATTGGCGTTTTTCAGGCAATAAAAGAACTTCAGATCGCCGATTCCGTGAAAATTGTTTCAGGCACTTCCATTGGGGCTCTCAATGGGGCCCTGTTCCTGATGGAAGATCCCAAAGTATGGCTCTCTACATGGGGCAATGCTTCTTTTCAAAGTTTTTTGTCGAAAGAAGAAAAGTCTTCCGATAAAACATCTCGTCGTTCTTTTGCGGATATTCCCAAGTTATTCAGCACAACCTTAAAGAAGCTGGAGACAGACTGGAAAGCCTCCGAAGGAATTGAGGAATTTATTCTAAAGCAAAATATAAATTTTTTTTCTCAGGACGGTTTAGAGAATGTTCTAGACGAAAACGTAAATTTCAAAAAAATCTCCAAGTCATCTGTAGATCTGTATGCCTGCGCTTATAATGTAGATTTGTACCAACCGGAATACTTTCATGTAAATGATTTGTCTCGCGATGATGCCATTAAAGCTCTTCTCGCTTCTGCCTGTATTCCCTTTGTGTACCGACCGGTAAAAATAGGCAACTACCACTACATGGACGGGGGTGTAACAAACCCTCTCTACAAAAAGAAAAACACAGACAATATGCCAATAAAGCCTCTACTGAAATCAAAGTGCGATTTGATTATAGCCATTTTTCTGGACCAGGATGAGCAGTTTGAAGAAAGTGAAATTCCCGGCAGCATTCGCCACAAATTGATCGAACTTTATCCAGAGGAGCCTCTTGAAAATGTTAAGGGTACCGGCACTTTTGATTTTAATCAAAAGAATATCCAGGACAGCATTAAGCAGGGATATCGCGATGGTTTAGCAGCATTAGCTCCCCTTGCCATTCGACTTTGGCGCGGGCAGGATATTCGTACCGCGATCCAAAAACAAAGGGACCATAATTTGTCCTTAAGGGCTAAAAACATCCCAAACAGAAAATAGCCCTGCCGACTGGGATTTTTTTGTCTCCAAATATGCAACCCGGAGAGATATCTTCTCTGGAGAATAGTGTAAGATCCTGTAGGATATTCTGTGCTGTTATAGGAAAAGCCCCTGCAGCAGGGCAGAGGCTTCTGAAAATCAATTTGCTGCGTACTCTAAGGAAGCAGGGTAGCCCGCCATTCTCCAAGCGTACATGCCGCCTTCGAGAACATACACGCGCTTAAATCCGGCAGCTTCCAGAATCTGGGCAGCGGTGTAAGAGCGTCCACCGGAGCGGCAGATAATGTAGAGCTCTTTATCTTTCGCGTAGTCGATTTCTGCCAGTTTGTGCTGCAGATCCCAGATGGGAATGTGCACAATTCCGGGAATATGCCCGAGATCGTCTTCCAGTTCAAAGAGTTCGCGAACGTCCAGCAGAACGTAGTCGCCATCGTCGTCTATCACGCTTTTCATTTGAATTGCATCGATAGCTGTAACGGGCTGTGCTGTCTGCCCTACCGTCATGGTTCCTTTTACTTCGCAGGCTGGTTCGTCTTTGGGGATAAACGCGGCGTCTACGTCGGTTGCGCAGCCCCAGTTTGCCTTGAGAACGTCTGCCATCCAGTCCGCAGGACCGAGCTTAAGATCTTCAAGGTACAGAATGTAGTTTTTTTTGCCTTCGATTTTGAGGAAGGGGTTTGAATCTTTCTGTGCTTTGAGTGTAGTCGGTTTTCTTTGGCGGTAATCGTGGCTGGGCTCTACCATCAGGTTTTCGTCCATGGAAAGAATGCGCTGCAGTGTTTCGTAGTGAACGCCGGGATCTCCGCCAGGAAGGTCATCGCGGCCTGCTCCACCGTCGTCCAAGAACAGAGCGTCTCCCGAAAAGAAGTAGCCAGGAATGACAATAGAGCTTGAATCTTTTGTGTGTCCTGGAGTGTGGATAAACTCTACCGGCACGCCTGCAATTTCCATTTTATCGCCATCCGTAATGTGTACGTTTGCGCACTCAACGGGGGACAGGTTGTGCATAATGTAATCTACCCCGGTGGCCTTGCGGATTTTCGCGCCGGCAGAAATGTGGTCGGCATGGGCATGTGTGTCAAAAACTGCTACGAGTTTCAGATTTCTCTGCTCGAGCATTTTGAGATAGTTTTCTGTTTCTTCGATGAGTGGATCAACCAGAAAAACTTCATTGGATCCTTTGCGTCCTACAAGGTATGTTTTGCAGGCGATGTTGTTGAGTTGTTCTACTATGTATTCGCTCATTTGCTGTTTTCTCCCGTTTTTTTGGTTCCTTAGCCGTTGCCTGTAGCACCGACTCCCTTTCAGTCTGTTGTTTTTCAACATCCTGGCAGGTATACCCATAGGGGTATCAGAATTATACTCAGGGGACAGGCCGTCGACTAAAAAAATATAAATTATTCTAAGGATTTTTCTTCACGAGCGCGATGGAGCAGAGA
>DYPL01000064.1 GCA_020719945.1 Turneriella parva | reverse complement strand
CGCCGTTGGTAGGTAACAAACCGTGAGTATGTGACATAATGCGGGGCGCGGCTCCATAAGAACGGTCTGCAAAACCAGACGACTGATTTCATAGAATCGGTAGCATCTCTGGGGATACATTATCTATGCCCATTCGATACATTCACCCTCTGTCGATTGTGAGCACTCTGGAAACTTGGCCGCTAAACCAGTGGCACGCAGTGCCTTTTTGTCCTTCCCAAAACACTTGCCACACTGTGCCTGTGTCGGGCTCTTGTTCTTTAGTGAAACGAAGCATTGCAAATTTTCAGCAGGGTGAATTTGATCTTCTCATTATCGGCGGCGGAATTTCAGGGGCTGCCATTGCTTGGGAGGCCATCCTTCGCGGTTACCGCACGGCCCTGATTGAGATGAAGGATTTTGGCCATGCCACCTCTTCTGCTACTTCCAAGATGATTCACGGTGGGCTGCGGTATCTTGCCCAGGGCGACATTGCCGTTGTCCGTGAATCTTTGCGCGAGCGCCGTTATCTTGAGGCAAATCTTTCGGCTCAGGCATTTCCTCTACCTTTTCTTTTTCCCGTGTACCGCAACTCGCCTACTCCCCGCTGGAAGCTTGGTGTCGGCCTCACTCTTTACGACATATTATCTTTTGACCGCAACGATCTTGCCGACTCCGAAAAGCATCTGGATTCCCACCGCTGGATTCCCCGCGAAAAGGTTTTATCTATTGAACCATCTCTGCCATCTGAAAATCTTCTCGGGGCGTATCATTATTACGACGTTTTGAACCGCCATCCCGAGCGCAGCAATTTTGATTTTATTGATTCTGCCGAACGCAGTGGTGCCGTTGTTGCCAATTATCTGCAGGCCGTTTCTTTGTTACGCCATCCGGATCATTCCGGGGTTATCGTTGGTGCCCTTGCCCGCGATCTGTTGAATCCCGAATCTCCTTCTTTTGAAATTCGAGCCCGCGCCGTTGTAAACGCGACTGGTCCCTGGGGCGAATCTATTCTTCGCGATATGGGTGTAGAGCCTCCCCGCAAAATTGTCCGTTCCAAGGGTATTCATCTTTTGTTTCGCCGAAAGCACGGCAACAAAGCTCTCGCTGTAGAGACTCGCGATGGCCGCCATCTTTTTATACTTCCTTGGGGAAACCACACCTTGATTGGCACCACCGACACTCCCTGTTCCGAGGACCCTGCCGAATCCTACGTGACAGAAAAAGAGGCTCAGGATTTTTTAGACACCATCAACGAAAATCTTCCTTGGAATCTTACACTTCGCGACATTGAATTTGCTTATTCCGGCATTCGGCCCTTGGTTTCTACAGGCGAGGCTTCTACCTATCGCGTTTCCCGTCGCCACGAAATTGTTGACCACGGCAAACATCGCTTAAAGGGTCTTTATTCTGTCTTTGGCGGCAAGTGGACTACGTCGCGTTCGTTAGCTGCCCAGGCTGTCGATATCATTACCCGCCGTACCGGCATGGCCCGTTCTAATAGTCTTTCCAAAAACACTCCTCTTTTAAGTTCCCGCTTTTCTGGCCCTGTTTCTGCTTTTGTGGAATCTGCCATTCAATCCCATCCCGGCTTTGCCCCGGATATGATTCGCCATCTCATTGAGTTTTACGGTGCCAAGTACACCGAAGTTCTCGAATTCCTTCAAGACGAGGAAAGCCGCCTTCCCCTGCTCGATTTTTTTCCCACGACTCGCGGAGAAATCAGTTACGCCGTTCAGCACGAAATGGTCTTCACTCTGGAAGATTTTATCATGCGCCGAAGCGGCCTGGGGCAGGAGAAATTTTTAACTTCTGACGAAGCTCATTCTGTTGCTGCTGCTATGGCTCTTTTTACGGGCTGGACTCCGTACCAGGCTAATGAGCAGGCCGAAAAATATCTTATCCGATGGAAGCTGCGAAAATAAATTTTGAAGAAGCCTTTAGTTCTCAAGAACTGGAGCTGCGCCGAAAAGAGCCTCTCTCTGGCTGGACTACGTTCCGCATTGGCGGCCTGGCCGATTATTTTCTGATTCCCAAAACGAGTTCTGCCTTGGCCCGCCTGCATTTTTTTCTGCTGGAGCATCAACTGCTATCGCGTACATTTTTAGTCGGCGGCGGTTCCAATCTTCTCCTATCTGACGATGGTTTGCCCATCGTAGTCCATCCTTCTTTAGATTCTGAGCTTTCTCTTATTCCTTCTGCCGATTTTCTGGACGCTTGGATTCCGTCCTCTGTCCGCGTTCCCGCCATTGCCCGCCGCGTTTCTGAAATGGGTTTTACCGGTTTTGAATTTTTGACGACAATCCCCGGCGAGATGGGCGGAGCGATTGTCCAGAACGCAGGCTGCTATGGACAGGAGATTCGCGACACAATTGTTGAAATTGCCGTTGTATCTAAGGGGCGCCTTTCTTTGCTTTCTTCTGCCGATGCTGATTTTTCTTATCGCAGTTCTATTTTTAAGCACAACCCGGGTCTCTGGATTGCCGGAGGGCGCTTTCGTTTATTGCCCGGCGATCCCGACCGCATTGCCGCACGGATAAACGAAAACCGCGAAAAGCGAATTTCGTCCCAACCCCGCAACCGTCGAAGTGCCGGCAGCGTCTTTAAAAATCCAGACGGACATTCTGCCTGGAAGCTGATCGATTCTGTTGGTCTTCGCGGGGCTTCGCACGGCGGGGCCCTAATTTCTCCCGAGCATTCCAATTTTATTGTCAATACCGGCATTGCTTCTGCCGGCGACGTTTTTGCCTTGATGGATCTTATCCACAAAACTGTAAAAGAGAGGACTGGAATAACTCTGGAGAGAGAAGTAGTTCTCGCCGGTCTATTCCCTGAAATACAATGAAAAATCTTTTAGTCATTTTTTTTGCCGTTTTCGCTTTATCCCTGGAAGCCCGCGTTTCCAAACCTGTGTGGCAGGGTATTGGTTGGAGCGTTCTTCCCACGGCCCATTACAACATCCATTATCCCACCGGCCAAGATGAGCTTGCCAGAGCCGCCGCCCTGTATGCCGAGCAGGCCTATTACCATTTGAGCAATCGCATGGATCACAACATAGCCCATGTAGTTTCTATTTTTGTATATCCCTCTGCCGAGCGCTTCCAGGATACAAATATATTAGGCACTTCTCCCGGCGAGGGAACGGGCGGCTTTACCGACCAGATGCGCCGTCGCGTGGTTCTCCCTTTTACGGGTGACTATGCTGAATTCCGGCATGTTTTGATTCACGAAATTGTTCATACATTTCAGTACGACATTCTGCTCGGCACTTCTGGCGAATTTTCTTTTCCCTTTGGCGGAAGTATGGCCCCACCCTTGTGGCTCATTGAAGGCAGTGCCGAATATTTTTCTGCAGGTTACGATATTGCCGCAGACTCCTTTGTTCGCGAGGCCATGCTTTCTGGAACCATGCCTACTCTGAGAGAAATGTCCTCTGGAAGAGTTTCAAATGGATTTGTCTTTTACAAGGGGGGCCAGGCTGCCGTCAAATTCATTGCTGACACCTTTGGAGAACGTTTTGTCACCGAACTGATTCGATCCTTTGGGCGCAATAATAATCCTGAAGCTGCTATTCGTTCTGTTTTCGGTATTTCTCTGGAAGAACTGGACGAGCAGTTTATGGTCTATCTTAAGAAGAGAACCCTGCCTCATGTTTCCGCAACTCTTCCCGAAGAATCGTTTTTGCTTACCCACCACGATACGGACAATTCGTGGTTTAACCACCATGCGGCCATTTCTCCCGACGGAAAATACATTGCCTACCTCTCTATCCGCAAGTTCTATCCCGTCGTAGTATTGCGGGAGCTTTCGGACGATCTGCAAAAAAAAGAATACAATTATGAGAAAGTTAAAAAGAAAAAAACCAAAGAAACAATTGTGGCCAGATCTTACATTGCGTCTCATTCGTATTCTTTGAACCTGATGGACAACCGTCTCTCTTTTTCTCCCGACGGCAAATGGCTTTTGTTTTCCACGCAGACCACTGGTGCCGACGAGCTTGTCCTGTACTCTATTGCCGACAAAAAAATTAAAAAAAGATTTCGGCCTTCCGTAGAAGCTATTACCGATCCCACTTTCGGCAAAGACGGAAATACAATTGTATTTGCCGGACTTAAAAAATCGCAGCAGGATATTTACAGCCTTTCTATGGAAACCGGTGAGTTGAAGCAAATCACCGATACAATAGATTCGGAACGCTACCCCTGCCTGTCTCCCGACGGTACAACCATTCTGTATGTTTCCGGGAACGACGGCACATATATTCTCGTCGAGAAAGTTCTCGAAACCGGAGAGACGCGCGAACTCTTTTCGTCAGGTAAAATCAGCGAACCCTGTTATGCCTCTTCCGATTCCATGTATTTTATTTCGGATTTCAAAGGGGCTGCCAATGCCTATGCCTATACAATCGGCACGGGCACGATAGCGCCCCTTACCACATTTGCGGCAGGGATACAAACGCTCAGCCATAACGGTAAAACCATAGCGGCTACCCTGCAAAGAAACCAGGGTTACGACATTGCTCTTTTTCCCGCTGCCGTTACAAATGACCAGCAGCCCATTGTGGTTGATACGGTTTCGTGGGATTTGCCTCCACTTAATCCAGAAACTTTTGCCGCTAAACCTTACTTTCCCATGCCGTACTTTGAATACATTCTCATGGGGGCCCAGTATTCCAATTACAGTGGTTTTGGATCTTACGGACAATCTGCTCTGAGTGATTATTCGGGCAACCACCGCATGACCATTTTCACTTATATTATATCTGCCGCCGAAATTTATAATTTTCACCTTGATTATGGATACCTACGCCACAGGACAAATTTTTATGGTGGAATGTACCAGAAGAACAATGCTTTTGGATTGTTTACCATCAGTTCGCTGCAGTCTATTAACGACATATTGTATTACCCTGCCTTTATTTCTTCTTCCAATGAAATTATGGGATATGCGACGGCGGAGTATCCCATTACGCACCACTGGTCTGTTTCTGGTTCTCTTGCTGTTGGCCGCCTCGACGAAGAATATTATTACGAGCGGCGCCCCCCCATACATGCGCATCTGCAGATTGCCAAAGCTGCCATTGTTCACAACAATGTCTTGTATTCTGCGTGGGGGCCTCTCGATGGCTGGCATTTAGGAGCCGTTACGGAACAGACCTTTCCGCTTACCGGCGATGATGCAGTCTACCACCGAAGCAGTCTGGACATGCGAACCTACTTTACGTGGGGCGTGCGCTATACTCTCGCTCTGCGCGGATTTTATGGGGCCGTTTTGGGCCCTCAGCAAAACTCTTTTCCATTTGAACTGGGCGGATACAATACGCTGCGAGGTTTTCCCTACATGGCCGTACAGGGAACGCAGGCTTTTTTGATGAGCGCCGAATTTCGCTATCCGTTTCTCGATGCCCTGCTGTTTGGGTTCCCTGCTCCCTGGCTGATGCCCGGATTTTCTCTGGTCAATTTTGTGGATGCTGGAGGCGCTACATTTGAATGGGATACATTCAGCGGATACAATAAATCCGAGAAACGACTACACCATTTTCTTTTGTCGTATGGGATGGGTATGCGCATAATGCTTGCTCCCGGTTTTATGCTAAAGATAGACTGGGCCACCCCGTGGGATCTGCGTTCCTCTTTACCCATGCATTTATGGCAGGGCACATTTAGTCTTGGCTACCAGTTTTAACTGGTGACCGGAGGACTGTTTCAAAGGATGCCAGAAAATAGAATCTGTTGCCCGTTTAACGACATGCGACCCGCAAGGGTCTGCAATCAATATCCCTGCGCGAAGCGCCACCCTAATAATTAATATTGACAAAATGGCAATCTATGTGTAGGTTAGGGTATGAAAATAAAATTCTTTCACGCGCTTGTCGTTGCAGCCGTTGCCGGAGGGCTTTTTCTCGCCTGCTTTTTGACAACGAACTGCGCGTCGGACGATGATTCTTCTAACGGCAGTACTTCTTCGAGTTCTTCTCAATCTTCTTCGAGCTCTTCGCAGGATCCCCACTTTTACTGTGATTACACATCGCAGGATTCCACCTGTGTTCACTACGAAAACATAGCAGCGGACAGCTTAGATGACGCGCAAAGCATTTGCACCAATTACAATGGCACAGAGGCCACAGCCTGCCCAACCGCCTATACGGCAAGCTGCAGCGGCACTTGGGATTACACGGGTGAAAGTGGTGTTGAGCAGGGAACCTTTACCAAATATGCAACTACTACGCCCGATTGCACGTACCCGCGCCCTGCCGGCGGCGGATAAAGCCTGTGACGGCAGAGAAAGCGGGTTTGACTTGGTGATTACCAAACCGGTAAAAAAGAAAAGCTTTTTGAACCAGATTGGCTTTGCACTGCATAAAACTAAGAAATTGCTTTGACCACCTAAATATTTTTTGTAAGGTTTCCACATGTTGAGCCTTCTCAAGAAAATTCATGATCGTCTTTCCCTGCGCACCAGAATTATTTTTCCCGTCTTTCTTGCCTTCTCCCTCATCACTATTCTCTCTGTTCGCAGCTCGGAGGAAATTCTCGAAAACCAGGAAATTGCAAAGGCCCGCACGTACATTGAAATGGGAGAAGGCATTCGCGAAAAAATGTCGGCCCAGTTCTGGAGCCAAGACAGCACCGAAACTTCCATGGCTTTGCTCAAAGCAGACTGGAAAAAAAATAGTGCTGTGGTTGTGCCTATCCTGGCCACCATGGAAGTAATGGCATCCCGGTCCAAATCCCTAGGCTATACATTCAGGGTTCCCAAAGAGCAGCCCCGCGATCCTGAAAATACTCCGGACGCCTACGAGAGTAAAATTCTTGCTCAACTGCAATCCTCCAACAAAGATGAATATTTTGAAATAAATAAAGAAACAAAGGAGCTCAATTATTTTAAGGCTATCCGTCTTGAAAAGAATTGTCTCATCTGTCACGGCAATCCGGCTGATTCAGAAAAACTCTGGGGAAATAAAGAAGGAACAGACATTACTGGATCTAAAATGGAAAACTGGAAAGAGGGTGAAATCCACGGAGCTTTTCATCTCTCCATTCCACTCCATGATTTGTATAAGGCCCAGAACCGTGAAATTCTGGAGCGACTGCTTATCAACTCTGTCATTTCTATTCTGACCCTTTTAGCCGTATTTATAGCAACCACTCTTTTTCTCAATAAACCTGTTCGCCAAATCCAGGCCTACGTGGAGAAAATTTCTGCGGGCGACATGAGCAGCCAGAAAATGCCCAAGATGGATGGAGAAGTAAAAATAATTTTTGAGGCACTTTCTAAAACGCGAAAAAATCTCCGGGAGATTGTAATGGAGCTTGCCCAAACGGGCGAACTGGTTCAGACGCAGGTAGATAACGTTAAACATACGGCCAACACCCTCAACGAAACCATTTCTACTTCTGCATCGAGTATTGAAGAAACGAGCGCAGCCTTTAACGAAATAGACCAGACCATTAAGGCATCCACCCAGTATGCAGCCGATGTGCAGATTATTGCTGCCCACGCGGCAGAAGACGCCAGCGAAGGCGGAGTCATCATGGTACGAACCATAGAAGCCATGAAAAAAATCGGAGAAAAAATCTCCATCATCAATGAAATTGCTTCGCAGACCAACCTGCTCGCCCTGAACGCCACCATAGAAGCAGCCCGCGCTGGAGAGCATGGTCGCGGATTTTCTGTCGTTGCGGCAGAAGTCGCAAAGCTCGCAGAAATATCCGAAAATGCAGCGCGCGAAATTCACCAGCTTGCCAACGATTCCGTAAAAATTGCAGACCAGGCCGGAGAAAAGCTGCGTGCCACTGTTCCCGAAATTAAAAAGACATCTGAGATGATGAGCAAAATTACGCAGGAACTCGTAGACCAGAGCGCCTCTATTACCCATATTAACCGGGCTCTGCAACACATGGCTGCAAGCACACAGGAGAGCGCAGCCTCGGCAGACTCTCTGCAGGAATCCTCCCGCCAGATGGCTGCCATTGCAGAAGCCCTCAACAAAATCATCGGAAAATTTAAAACGTGAACATTAAAGTCCTGGAACCACACTCCTCTGTTGACTGGGCCTATGTTCAGGACATATTTATTTCTGTTGGCTGGGGGGATCGCGGCGGGATTCAATACATCGAAAAAGCGTTTCGCAACTCCTATCGTGCCTGGATAGCAATGGAACGCGACACTGTGCTTGGATTTGTGCGCGCCCTGAGCGATGGCGTGTACTATGCCACTCTGGCCGACCTAGTGGTTCACAGGAACCAACAGAAACAGGGCACCGGTTCTCTGCTGCTGCAGACTGCCCTGTCCGATCTAAAGCATATCCCCACCGTTCAATTAATGGCCGTTCAAGAAAAGCATAACTATTACGAAAGGCATGGATTCAAACGCGTAGAAACTTCCATGGCGCGCTATCTAAACCCGCAAAAAGAACAATTGTTTTTATTAAGCAGGCTCTAATACAGTCTCCCCGTGATGACAGCTATTCGCGTCGCTCCGGCTCGGTTTTGAGAATATAGATCTGGTAATAATGAATGAGAGGCGATGTAAGCGGCAACGCGAGAAAAAACGGTATCAACCAAGCAGAAGGAATTCGCTCCTCTGCTTTGTCAAATGGATAGTGGCTTTGGCTTGACAAAACGAAAGCTCCAGCGAAGCGTAAAAAATGACGAAAATTCTCGCGGTGTTCGGATTGCTGTTTCTGACGGTACGGGTATTCCCGGAATCTGCCACTGTGGCGGTTCTGCCGTTCGCGAACACTCACAACGATACGTCCCTTTCCTTTTTAGAAGAGACTCTATCCGGCGAGGCCCTATCGGCCTATTCACGTTTCCCCACCATTACCCTTGTGGAACGCTCGCGCATAGATGCTGTCCTTAAAGAAATGGAATTGTCGCAAACTGGACTGACCAATGGCAGCGCTTTCAATCTGCTGCGCGCCGACTATCTGTTTGCGGGAAGCTTTTCAGGAAACTCCGAAAACCTGTCTGTGCAGATTCGCGTGATCGAGGCCAAAAGCGGGCGCGTCCAAAGCGCTGTCGTTTTGCAGGGGCCCCTGTCCTCCGTAATTCCAGGCGTGCGTCGCTATGCGGCCACCTCTGCGCAAATTCTGTCAGGAGCGCCAGCCGGAACTCTTAGCGCAGAGTCCAACCCGTCGCGGGCGCAAATTCTCATAGATGGGCTCGACTATGGGACCACGCCTCTGTCCAATCTCTTGCTGCCTGAAGGCTCTTACAATGTGTCTATCATCCGCGACGATTTTCAAACCTGGAAAAGAGAGATACAAATGGAACAGGGTAAGAAGGTTGAGCTGACTGCCGAACTCATTCCGGCGCGTTCTGCGGCCACCGTATTCGTAATGCCATACGCCGGAATTTTTGTCCCCACTGGGGCAACCGGGGTACAGTATGGTTTTGAATACGGAGGCACAATCGGTTCGCGCATCCAAGACTACCTGATTGGATTTTCTTACAGCTATGCTCCCACGTTCGATCACAGCTATGAGTACCAGGTTCCCTACAATACATACACGGAGCTTCGCTTTTACGACGTGCACCGTTTTTCTTTTTTGGGCGGCTTTACGCCTCTGGAGTTTAAGCTGGTTTCGCTGGGAATCGGTATCGACCTGTCTGCATCGTTTGTAACGGATTATCTGTTACTGGAAGACGATGCTAAGAAAGATGACAATACCAGCACCGAGAAACTTGGCACTGGCGCGTTGTATGGAGCGACTCCTTTGCTCTTTGCCGAACTATTTCCAAATTCTTATGTATCTGCCTTTGTGGCCCTGGGCTACCAGTTTGGACTCAACTCCATGGACCGAAAGATTACAGAGCAGATTGCCCTCTCTGGAATCGAAACCACGAAGAGCGAATCCATGCGGGCCGAGGGGTTGCGCGCCACTCTGGGAATAAAATTTAATTTTCAATAAGGAAAAACTATGAAACAAATCATCTGGATTATTTTAGCTCTGGCACTCATGACTGCCTGCGCAGGCGAAGCAGATACTGTGGGCTCGGAAAGCGCCGTATCTGCGATTCAGCCAGCGCCACCCTTTGTGCCGGGGAAAGAGAAAATTGCGCTGCAGTCTCCTGTTGAGGCCGCCTCCCTCTCCGTCGAAACCACATTCACTTTTAATGCATCGAACGTGGCGCATGCCGCCCTGCTCGTTTTTTCTTCGCAACCCAGTGCCAATGAAGTAGGCATCACCGATATGAGTGCCTGCGTGGCAGGAATCACGTCCATGAACCCGGCCCATCCGTGGGACGACTACACGGCAACGCTGGGTGCCACAGCTACTACGAGTGAATTCTACAGATGCGATCCAAATAACACGACAGATCCTTTGACCAATACCAAAATCGGACTCGATAGCCTAAGCGGAACCTATCACTGGGTGGTCCTCGGATACGATTCCGCGTATCATCTGACCCATTCCAGTGAGCTGAGAAGCTTCACGAAACCATAAGGAGATTTTATGAGAAACAGCATTGTCATTATTTTTTTATCACTGTTCGCTGCCAGTTGTTCCTCGGACGGGGGGTTGGAACCATCCGATTCGTTTACTTTAACGATTCAAAATAGTTTTACTACAAACTTGTCGATAGAAATCTGGCGGGGAGATAATCTCAGTTACGACAACGGCACCGTCTATGGCGACAGTCTCGCCAAATTGAAAGAAGTGACAACACTTAACGCGTCCGCCAGTACTTCTCTTGGCGCCATGAAAAACGAACAATACGACGTGCTTCTCATTTTTGGGGACGCAACAGCAAACAACTATTACTGGAATGAATACGAACTGGATTCGCCTTCGGGTGTAGTATCCCTGACTATCAGCAGTACGGGTCTTATCACGCGCAACTGAGTTTGGATGGCCCGGGGCACCGCATACGAAAAAGAATCCTTACGGTTTACAAAGCAGGAATCCGAGGGCACAGCGCCACGGAAAAAAAATACATCCAGTTTACATAGCGGGGCCGGATCATTGGATAATCTTATTCTCGCGAAGAATTTCTTCTGATAAACCAGTAGCCCTGCTTATGACATCTAAAGACAACCCCATAGAAAATAAATTGCGGGCCGTATCGAGTTTTGCCTGCAACTTTCCCTGCTGCATGCC
>DYPL01000063.1 GCA_020719945.1 Turneriella parva | reverse complement strand
CAACAAATTCCAGGCAGCTCATTTTTTGGTTTTCCGCCAAAATATTTGGAGGCAGGAGCAAATTTAAAAAAGTTGTTGTGAGAATGATTATCAATATAGTTTTGGTCATGCTTCCTATTGGTAGATTTTACTGTAGGAGGCAAGGAGAATTTATGAAACACACAGGAAAATTATTTTTACTGATATTTCTGGCAGCGACAAATGCGCTTTTTGCCGAGGATACAGACAGGGCAGAGACTGCTGCCGAAGTAGACTTGAACCTGATTAACTCTTTGGAGGCCGTGGTGGTAACGGGGGAGCGCTCCCGGAAAAAAGTTTCGGAGAGTACAGTCAACGTGAAGGTGGTAGGCAGGGAAAAAATGGCTGCCGCTGGAGACACCAGTCTGTACCAGGCTTTGCGCAATCTTACAGGAGTGACGCCAGAGACAAATTGCCAGAACTGCAATTTTGATGGCGTGCGATTGAACGGTCTGGATTCCCGGTATAACCAGATCCTGATCGGTGGTATTCCGCTGGTTTCGCCCCTTGCCGAGGTATATTTTTATCAGTCTTTTCCGGAATCTTTGATTGAACGAATTGAAATTGTAAAGGGCGGAGGGTCTGCGTTATATGGTGGAGGAGCTGTGGCAGGAATCATCAATATTATTCCTCGAGAGCCAAGGGAAGATTTTGCAGAGTTGAGTCTTCAGGAAAGCCTTCCCGGGTTGAGTGCATCTGAGACCTATCTTAGTTTTGCAATGAGTCGAAGCAGTGCGCATTCAGCAGATTCTGATTCAACCCCTCTTTCCATGATGGCATTTGGTTCGCTTTCGTATGCTACTCCCTACGATCGCAACGACGACGGCTTTTCTGAAACTTCCAGGAAAAGGGCCAGTTCTCTTGGGCTCACTGTGCGCAGAGGGTCGCTTCGCGATGGGAAACTGGAAGGACTTTTCCTTTATAACGAAGACAACCGCAAGGGAGGGGATTCCTTTGACAGAGCCGATCACCAGGCGGCCGTGCGCGAGGGAACATCAGCGCGCAATTCTACCGCAGCCGTTCGTTACGAAAGACAATTTTCCGATTCGTTTCTGGCCGATATATACCAGGCGGTATCGTACATGGAGAGAAACGCATACTTTGGTGGTGCCGGCGAAAGATATTCGGAAAGCTATGAATACGATGGCAGTGATGTATGGGGTGCCGGTGAACTGGAAAATGCAGTGAAAGGTTACAGCTCAACGACCAATCCACTCACGGTTACGGGAGCAGATGCAACCTGGCTCTTTTCTCCGAGGTTGTCGCTCTTAACGGGAACCATGTTCACCTATGAATATATTGACGACAGGCAAAATGGTGCAACAACGCGCACGATTTTTGACGCATGGGATGCCGGCGCGTATATACAGGCAGATGCGAAACCGGTTAAATTCTGGAATATTGTGCTTGGAATACGGGTAGATAAACACAGCGAAATTGAAGATCCAATTTATTCTCCCCGGGCCAGCTCTCTCGTATCGCTTGGAGAAAAAGCGAAATGGCGTGTAAGCTATGCTTCCGGATTCAGCGCGCCTCGGGTTTATGTAGAAGATTTTCATCTCGGAGTTATAGCAGGCGAGTCGCATAAACTGATCAACGAAGCAGGCCTCAAGCCGGAGCGCTCTCATTCCTTGACGAACGATGTAACATTTGACTTTGACGGAATGGGAATACACTGGGAGCCGCGCGTGGCCGGATTTTACACGCGTATAGAAGATGCTTTTTCGATAGAGTCTGATTCTTCGAGCGTCAATGTGCGCCGCAATAGTGACGGCTTATCAGTTGCGGGCGGCGAATTTGAAGTTGTTGCCCGCAAAGGAGGTTTCTCTCTTACAACGGGTGCCTCTCTACAAAAGGCCGAGTACGATAAGGAGCAGATCGTGTATGACGATGCAGGTACGCAGATCATCGAAAAGCGTTTATTGAAATCTCCTCTCGTTACGGGCAACGCCATGCTGCTTTACAGCTGGAAGTCGTTCAGTTTTTCGAGCGATCTCGTTCTGCATGGCCCCATGAAAATTTTTCTGGAAGATCCAACGTCTACCCCCGGGCGCAGCGAACCCGGTGTTTACGATACTCCCATAATGGCGGAATGGGGCGCGCGTATAGCGTGGTCTTTTTTCCGGGAGAGAACGAGTGATTACCAGTTGTTCACCGGCGTAAAAAATATTTTAGATGCTTACCAGAAAGATCTTGGAACCGGAGCCACGCGGGATCCAGCCTATGTCTACGGGCCTGCAGTTCCACGGACATGGTATTTTGGCGCAAAGTTGAAAATTTGATATAGGATAAGCGATTTCGTGGCGGGCCAATCTTTTTCGCTTGCCACGTGAATCGGGAATTTATTTTTCTGACTATGTCTTATTCGGCTCAGGAAATTGCCCATCTTAAACTGCGCACGCAGTTCATAAAATATTCGGTTGGAGGCGTCGCCTCCTTCCTGTTTGACTTGTTGCTCATCTATATCATGATTCGAATCGGTGTTTCCAAAAATTCCGCCATCCTGGTTGGATTCATTGCCTCAACCATGATCTTCTCTTTCCTGTTTCACAAAAATATTACCTTTGAGGCAGGCCAGAAAAAGCGCACCTACTGGAAATATGCGATAGCCAGTGCTGTTCTGTTTGTCGTCGATGTGGGTGGAGCCATTCTCTTATCGGATCTTTTGCTAGATCTTTTCAGGGAAAGCTGGAACAACAATCTTCTCACGATGCTCGGAAAAGGATTGGGTGCAGGTTTGGGTGGTTTAATCAATTTCTTTTTCTTGAGACAGTGGGTCTTTCGCGATTCGTCTGAATAAGTTGTCTGTCGAAAAGTTGTCATAAGAATGTCATTGACATGTTGCCAGGAGTGGTCATACCGGAATATCCATGAAAAGCCTGAGAACGAACATTATAGCAGGTTCTGCTGCCATTGCTTTAACCGTTTTCCTTCTCTTTGCTTTCGCCGTTAAATTTCTTTTTGAAAACAATGTAAAAGAAAACGCGCAGAGAACTGCAGCGGGTATTTCAAGACAGGTATTCCATTCCATGTTTCAAATCATGAGAATGGGCTGGAGCCGCGAAGACATGCTGGCTTTCTTAAAAGGATTAGAAGTCTCTTTTGAAGACACAAATATTCAGCTCGGAATTTTTCGTTCTCCTCTCATTGAAGAAAAATACGGAGTAATAGAGCAAGGTGAACTTTCGAGTGATATCCGATCTGTTATGGCCAGTGGCCGACAGTTGGAGCAGATTCGCCATGACACCGTTCTGTTTGTGTATCCACTGCAGGCAAAGGCGGAGTGTATGGGTTGCCATTCCAACGCAAAGCCAGGTGAGGTTCTCGGTGTCATAGAAGTGACAGAAAATGTTGCCCCAGTATTAAACAGAGCGCGCAACCAAGTTTTACAGTCTCTATTATTTATTTCTCCCATTCCCATACTTATTATTATCCTTATATCAGGAATTTTTTTGCGCCGTATCAATCGCTCTGTGAACCAGCTTCGCGACGCGACAGAAAAAATATCTTCTGTAAACGATTTAACGCAAATCAAGGTGCAAGATATGCATGTTGGTTTTCGCGAATTAGATATCTTCTTTCACTCGTTTTCGGAACTGCTGCATAAACTGAAAGATATTGCTGCCGACAAAGAACTGCTCGAATTTGAGGTGCGCCTCCTGGATAAATTTATTATTACATCGGATGTCATTCGCGACTGGAGAGATCATGTGAAAAGCCTGCTCATGGAAATTAACCAGGTCATTGAAGCATATTCCATGTTCATCATATTTAAGGTAGAAGAAGAAGCGTACAATCTCGATATTTTTTGGCGGAACAAACCAGATGAAACTACAGAAAAAATGATTGAGGATTGTATATACAAAAGATTGGAAGAAAAAGACAATTTTATTGTTGATCAGAATTTTGAGGTAGCGCATTATATTTCTGACCCGCATGTATCGCTGCCAACTTTTACAAAAGAGGATATCGAAGTTCAAACCCGGACGTTATTTTTATCCGCTCCGAGAATTGGCGGAGTCGTGGGGATTGGAGTGCAGAGCCAGTTGTCAGAAGACAATACGCGCTACATTGTAATAGAGAATATTCTGCCTACTCTTGTCAACGTGGTCGGTTCGGTTAAGGCGATCTTTAAATATACAAAAGATCTGGAGTATTATGCCATGCGCGATCCATTGACCAATCTATACAACCAGCGCGTTTTCCGTGAACTGCTCGTTTATGAAATTCGCAGGGCTGAGCAAAAGAAATATCATTTTGCCGTGATCGTTATTGACTTTGATAATTTTAAGCATATTAACGATACTTACGGCCACAATTTTGGCGATCGCTTCCTTAAAACATTTGGGTTAGAAATTCGCAATGCCATGAGAGAAGAGGATATTGTGGCCCGTTACGGAGGAGACGAGTTTACGGCCATCCTGCCCGAGGCAACGGTAGAAGAAGCAAATGCCGTGGCCAATAATATCATGCAGACGTTGTCTTCCATCAGCATGCTCGCAGACGATGGCAAAAAAATTAAGGCCACTATTTCCCTGGGGATCTCTATTTATCCGGATCACGGAAAGACAGACCACGAGTTGTTCACTATGGCAGACAGCATGATGTACAAGGCCAAGCGAGAGGGCAAGAACAGAATAGGTCTGCCGTCCGGAGGGGATGTAGAGGAAAATCAGAAAAAACTGAACGAAACAACCATGCTCGTTCTCAATGCTCTTGAGTCCGAATCGATTACTCCTTATTTTCAGCCTATCAAAGATGTAAAGACGGGTGAGATTCCCATCCACGAAATGCTGATGCGCATACAAATTGAAAACGAAATTATTCCGGCCAATGAGTTTATTGATATAGCAGAAACGCTTGGCATTGTGCAAAAGCTCGATTATATTCTGGTGCGCAAAGCATTTCAGAAAATCAAAGAGACAAATTATAACGGCATACTCTTTGTAAATTTGTCTCCGCGATCCATGACTGTTAAAGACTTTATTGAAAATCTGAGCTCTCTGGCAAAGGAATACAAAATTCCGCCTGCCAATGTTGTGTTTGAACTGACAGAAAGGGAAACAGTAAAGAATCTATCGATATTAGAAAAGTTTGTCATGAGATTGCGCGAAGAGGGATTCAAATTTGCCATAGACGATTTTGGATCTGGATTTTCGAGTTATCACTATTTAAAGCAATTCCCCATAGATTATATTAAAATCGAAGGCGACTTTATCCGCAATGTGAGCACCAATCGCATTGACCGGGCTTTTATCAAAAGTATTATTACGCTCGCAAAAGAGCTCGGCGTACAAACCATTGGAGAATTTGTGGAAGATGAGTCGTCCTGGAAAGAGCTCTCTTCGTTTGGCATTGACTACGGGCAGGGATATTATATTGCAGCTCCGTCGACGGATTTCTATACACGCGAGGAAACCTTTGGAGAAGTATTTGCCGTCACTGCGTCAAACACGAATGTCAACAAAAGCTCCGATTAAGAGTGCCGAAAAGGTTACCACGGCGGCCATACCGGGATACAATTTTCCGCGAGGAAGAGCCGAGTAAACAAATCCAGCGATGCCTGCAGCCGCTACAGAAGCTCCGCTTAGAGCGAGCAGGGCAATGGATAAAAACAAGGCGCTTCGAATCTGGATTCTAAGAGAATCAATTTTGTCGTATGGATAGAGTACAGCAAGTGTGAGCCCGGGAACGAACCAGGATGCCAGCGCAACTCCGTCTGTCAGATAGCGCACAGTAATAGTGCTCAAAACGTCTGTTCCCATGCTGCCAGTCGCAGCGCTTAAAAGAGCCATGCGGAACCAGTCACGTGGCGAGAGCTGGCTATTGCCTCGGCTTAACAAATAGAGTATAAGGGAAACGCCAGCCAGGCGCAGATACATGTCCATGGTAAGTATTTCAAAATAAGGGCTGTCTGTGTCAACCTTCTTGACAGCCTGCAATCCAATTCTTACGGTATCGCATGAAACGCGTATTGCCCGTATTTTTTCTCGCAGGTCTACTGTTTGCAGCGGATTTCCCACAGGGAACTTATAAAGATCAAAAAAACCGCGATCTCAAAGTGGACGCGCGAACACAGATTCTATTGTATTCTGCTGAAAAAGATGTGTCTGCCAAATTTCACGAGCATTTTGAAAAGCATGGACAAAAGTGGATGGATAAGCATGGAATCGTGTATCTGACCGATATGACCGCCGTTCCCCAGTTTGCAATGAAGACATTTATGGCGCCCAAAATTAAAAAGTATTCGTATTCCATGGGCATTATTACGAACAAGGCGGAGCTTCCGGACATCCCCTTAAAGCCATTCCACGCGACGCTGGTCATTCGTGGCAAGGATCCCGTATTTGTTCGTAATTATTCGGAGATGGTCGCCGTGTTAGCAGGTAACGGCCTGCCCGTTGAGTAGGGGTGCCCCGAGTTTATGCCGAGTAGCCGCAGGCGTATTGTGGCAGGGAGGTCTGCCGACAAAGGTTTTTTTGTCGCCGGAGTGGCGGCAGTTCTAATATCCAATCACAGCCTTAGGCAATTATTTCTTATTAAACTGCGATATATGTTTTTGTTGTGAAAATATACTTTTATATGTACGCGCTTCGTTCCACCCGCCCTGGCACCATTTACATCGATACGCCCACGCAGTGGGTGTATCGAAAGAAAAGGCTTAGAAAAAATTTCTGAAAGCCAGCAGCAATTCGGAGGTTGTCACTCCGAAAAAGGAATCAATGCTCAACAACGCGGGGGAGAGATTTCGCCTCTTCTATCCAGCCCTCTACGCGCTCCAAAGAAGGCAAAGAACGTACAAGCTTTTTCTCCAGATTGGTTTCTGTGAGTTTTTTGTGCAGTGCATCGGCTTTGCGCTTGGCAAGTTCAGGAATGCTGTCTACTCCTGCTTCTTCTAAAAGATCAGCATATTCTCCACCTACACCGGTCAGGCGAAACAGGTCGCAATGGTTCACCCACTCGAGAATGAGCTTTTCGCTTATGTCTGATTTTTTTGCGATTTCTGTGCGCCCCTTTTTGGTGGCCCCTGCGTTCAGCAGAGAGTTGACTCCACGGATGCCTGCCTCTTTTAGTTTTTCTGCGTAGGCAGGTCCGATCCCTTCGATTGTTTTTAATGTTGCCATATTTTTCTCCGTTACTCCACTTTTCATTTAGAATAAATTATGTAAACTATTTCTTTGGGTTTTACATTCTTTGGGAAGAAGTGAGGAGAAATTTTAGACACACAGGAGAATAATTGCATAGACCGATGGCTTATAATGGCGGAAGTGCTCTATGTAAACTCTGAACAAGATTTTGACTATCTCCAAAACGCTGCGAAAACCGGTGTTTTCTCCGCGTCTTGCCGGTCCGTCCATGGACCGGAGGTAACCTCTGAACGCGAAGCGAGCCAAAGGCATACTTTATCAGAGGTTACCTATATTTTTTTGCGAAAAATCATAACTTTTGCAAATATCTCCACATTACTATAATAGAGGCTTCTGGGTGAGCCAGGGGGAAATATGCAATACGACATAGCACTGAAAACCCTCCTTGAAACCGCGCGGGAGGATTTCTTCCGGGCAATTATAGGAGAGAATGTTCTCGAGTTCAAGGGAATAGAAGAGCTGCCCACGGAAACAGTGTCCGTGCGCCGTTCTGATTTTCCAGTGCGGGTAAAGGACGAGAACGGAGAGGAAATGATCCATCTCGTGGAATTTGAATCGCATTGGAACGCCGATAAACTCTGGAGCATGCTCGGCTATAAGGCGCGCTATGTGGAAAAATATGGGTTGCCCGTAAAATCCACAATGGTTCTGCTCACAAAGTCGAACGTAGCAGTCAATGTTCTGGAAGAAAGAGAAATTACGTTTCGGTTTAATTTGGTGAAGATGTGGGAACTGCCGGCAAAAGAATTTTTGTCGCAGGAACATTTATTGCCTTTGATTCCGCTTATGGACGGGGGCGTGGATTTAACAATAGAGGCAGAGCGATTGATTTATGAATCTAACGCTCCGGAAAAGTTTGACAAATTGACAATTTTGGCTATATTGACAAGTATGCGGGACATGGATGTGTTCCGGGAATTATTGAGACGAAGGAGGGACATTATGGTACAATCACCCGGTTACGAATGGATTGTAGCGGAAGGTTTCGAGAAAGGTATGCAAAAGGGATGGCAAGAAGGTAGACAAGAAGGTGAACTCAGGAAAGCGTTGGATACTTCTCGGATCATGCTGTCACGCAATATGGAATTGTCGCTTATTTTGGAAATAACCGGATTAACTGAAAGCCAGCTTCGAGAGCATGGAATTATTCCGTGACATAGCCCCTTCGGCTAAAAATCCCTGCCCGGGTAGGGCCACTTCTTTCGCTTTACAATGCCGGGGCAAATTTGTGATACGCGTGCATGGGTTTCCAAAACATTCCTCAGGAGAGGATTCGTAATTTTTCCATTATAGCGCATATTGACCATGGCAAAAGTACGCTTGCAGACCGGCTTCTCACCATAGGAAAAATTGTCGATGAGCGCACCATGCAGAACCAGGTTCTCGACAGCATGGATATAGAAAGAGAGCGGGGCATAACCATCAAATCCAACTCCGCCTCTTTTGTGTATCGCGCTGCGGATGGTCTCGATTATCTTTTTAACCTCATAGACACGCCCGGCCACGTTGATTTTACTTACGAGGTGAGCCGTTCTCTCGCTGCCTGCGAGGGCGTGCTGCTGTTAGTAGACGCCACGCAGGGTATACAGGCGCAGACGATTGCCAATTTTTATCTGGCCCTCGATGCCGATCTCATGATACTCCCCGTGATCAACAAAATCGATTTGCCGTCCGCCGATGTCGAAAGAGTCAAAAAGCAGATTGAGGACAGCCTTGGTCTTGATGCAAACCAGGCTGTTCCTGTTTCGGGTAAATCCGGATTGAACGTAGATCTTCTGATGCAGTCTATCGTCGATTATATTCCTGCGCCTAAGGGAGACCGCAATGCGCCCACGCGGGCTCTCGTGTTTGATGCCTACTTTGATGCTTACCGTGGCGTTGTGGAGAAGGTACGCGTGTTTGACGGAAAAATTTCCAAAGGTGACGAAATTCATTTGATGAGAAAAAAAGTGGACCGGTTTGTAGGCGAGCTCGGCGTTACGCAGCTTAAACTGATTCCCCAGAAAGAACTCGAAGCCGGAGAGGTGGGTTATATCATCACTGGTATTAAGACTGTATCGGATGTCATGCTTGGCGATACGCTCACGATCAAAAAAAATCCCGCAGCGGATCCCATTTTCCGTTACAAGGAAGTGAAGCCCATGGTGTTCTCTGGATTGTATCCTATCAATTCCGAGGATTACGAAGCGCTCAAAGAAGCCATGGAAAAAATGGCTCTTAACGATCCCGCTCTCGTCTATGAGCCCGAGAGTTCAGATGCGCTCGGTTTTG
Source organism: Turneriella parva (assembly GCA_020719945.1). Taxonomy (GTDB): domain Bacteria; phylum Spirochaetota; class Leptospiria; order Turneriellales; family Turneriellaceae; genus DYKF01. The sequence goes on along the minus strand of DYPL01000063.1, from coordinate 1,691 downwards.
GATACCGCGTTGGTTATCTGGGAATGCTCCACATGGAGATTGTTCAGGAGCGTCTCGAAAGAGAATTTAATTTGTCTTTGTTGAGTACAGCTCCGTCGGTAAATTACCACGTGCAACTGTTAAACGGAACCGTAGTAGAGGTGGACAACCCTGCCGAATACCCGGATCCCGGAACGATTGCCAAAGTGGAAGAACCTTACGTAAAAGTGAACATTATTTCTCCGGTAGAGTACCTCGGAAATATTCTCGGGCTGCTCAACGAAAAGAGGGGCGAGAACATAGGAATGAACTATCTCGATACGCAGACGGTTCAGATTCAGTATTACGTTCCCCTTTCCGAAATGATCTTTGAGTTTTACGATCGTCTTAAATCGGCCTCTAAGGGATACGCTTCACTCGATTACGAAGTGAGCGATTACCGCGAGAGCGATCTCGTTAAAATGGATGTACTCGTCCATGCCAATAAAGTAGATGCTCTGTCTATTATCGTGCACCGCGAATCTGCCGATCGTCGGGGCCGTGAAATGCTTAAAGTGCTCAAAGAACTTATTTCCAAGCACCAGTTTCAGATTTCCCTGCAGGCTGCCATTGGAGCCCGTATTATCGCGCGTGAGAATATTTCTGCCCTTCGTAAAAACGTTACAGCAAAATGCTATGGGGGAGATATTTCGCGCAAGAGAAAACTTCTCGATCGCCAGAAGGAAGGTAAGAAAAGAATGAAAATGATTGGTTCTGTGGAAATACCGCAGGAGGCTTTTTTAGCCGTTCTGAAAACCGAGCAGTAATGCAGACAGAAATTTATCGCGATACCGAAATCCGCATTGCCCGCCTCGACGAGCATGGCCAAACCGCCGTGCTCATTCAGTATCCGCCCGCTTCGGCTGTTGTCGCGCAGGAGCGGGGGCTGTTTGGATTGTACTATTATCTCGTGGAGCAGACGAGGCTGGGTTGTGGTTGTCGTTCGCTCGAAATTCCAGCCGGCAAATGCAAACCGGGGGAATCGGCTCTCGATTGTGCGCGCAGAGAGCTCGCAGAAGAGACAGGTCTTACTGCCGCAACGTGGAAACAGCTCATATGGTATTATCCGGCCATTGGTATTTCTACCGAAATTCTCACGATTTTTCGTGCTCAAGGATTGACTGCCGGCACAGCAGCTTTCGATCCCGACGAGGACATTTCTCTATTGCGCCTGTCCCGTCGTGAAATTGAGAAACTCTTGCGTGCCGGCTCTATCCGCGATGCCAAGACCCTGCTGGCTTTTCGCAGTTTTTTCTAAAAAATAAGCCTTCGGCTTAGACTTTGCTTTAGCGCGCTATTGGCCATAAATCGTTTGTAGAGAGATGTATTAGAAGGCCTTCTGTTTGGAGGCCTTCTTTTCTTTCTAAAAATCCTCCAGCCAAATGCTTCCCGTTTGCCGGGGGGCAGCGAGATGTAAAAAATTATTTCCACGCAGGTTCCGGGGTGGGCGCTTTGCGACCGTTTCCCATTCAACAGTTTGACCAATTGTTCGAGGTTTCCCCCTTTGTTTCTACTGGTTTATTATGGGGATCTATTAATAAAGATACCAAATCTAAAGGTTTTGTATTGCCGTATAGCAGTCTGGGAGTTGAGTGGTCGTGGTTGATTCGCAATGCAGGTGCGGTGCGCTCTTTGGATGCCTCCTTAGGCTACACGCATCTTTTTTCGGGGCT
>DYPL01000062.1 GCA_020719945.1 Turneriella parva | reverse complement strand
GACGCTCAATGAAGCAGCCAATGTTCTGTACAACAAATACAAAAAACAAGACGACAGGGAGAGAATCACAGTAAGAGGCAAGGAACTCGAAGTTGTCCTCCAGATTTCTCCGGAGGACGCCAACGAGGACAAAACCGTAGTTCTGCCTATGGAACTGCTTGCTCCTCGAGCAGGACTCGAACCTGCGACCAATTGATTAACAGTCAACTGCTCTACCAACTGAGCTATCGAGGAAGGTTAGGAGAGGAAAATTTGACGAGTCAGGCAGTCAACTGTTTTTTAAGCGATTTTTGTTTTACCAGGAAAAAAACGCCTCCAAAGCCAGCTCAAAAAAGAACGAATCACAATGGTATACAGCAGGAATCCAGCCAGAACACCTGAACCGGCATAAGCAAGGGATTCCAGAGTGAAAGAAAACCCCGGTTTATAGTTCATTTTACGGGAAAGCTCCAGATCTACAATCTGAATAAAAACAAAAGGCTTCTGCCATGTCTTTGCCTGCTCCCAGCGATGGAGGGCGTCGCGAACTCGGTCGCGCTTTTCCATATGGCTACGGATTGTCTGTCCGGTAGCGCGAATCATTTGATCGGCTGCCTTCTCGTGCCGCACAATATACTCTTCCAGTGTGACGCCAAACCTGTCCGCATTCTTTTTGAAATCAGAGATCTCTTCTTCCATGGCCAATAGATAACCAGACAAAAAAAGTGTATATGATTCCATGTAATGAGGCAACTGCACCAGAGCAATCGCCAGCAAAGCAGCGACGAGTTTGTCCACCAGAGAATCGATGCCCCGCCCCATTGCCTTTATCACAGGTTTTTCTCCCATTCTTCGATTTCGTGCAACAGGCGTGGAATAATTTCGTCTTCCCTAATTTTTCCCCTGCTCTCTCCTTTAACATAGAGAACAGCCTCGCCATTGCCGGAAGAAATACCAATATCTGCATCCTTTGCCTCGCCGGGGCCATTGACCAGACAACCCATCACGGCTACCTTGAGCGGCGTTTTCACATGGGCGACGGCTTTTTCCACCTCGCCTGCAATACGGAATAAATCCACTTCTAAACGACCGCAGGTTGGGCACGAAACAAGAGTCACTCCAAAACTGACCAGTCCCAGAGAACGAAGAATTTCGCGGCCCACTCTAATTTCTTCTATGCCGGGCTCTGTCAGGGAAACCCGAATGGTATCCCCGATTCCTTCTGCGAGTAGCCCGCCAATTCCGATGGAGGATTTAATGGTTCCCTGGAAGGCTGTCCCTGCCTCGGTAACGCCGAGGTGAAACGGATAATCGACCAGTTTTGCCAGCTTGCGATAGGCCTCCATCATCATGGGCACATCTGAGCTCTTCAAAGAGACAATGAGATCCTTATAGTTATGGTGTTCAGCAATTTCAATATGGCGCAGCGCGCTTTCTACCATTCCATCGGAATTGGGAAATCCATGTTTTCGCAAAATATCTTTTTCCAGAGAGCCTGCATTCACTCCAATGCGAATAGGGACGCCGCCATCTTTGGCTGCCTTGAGCACTTCGGCAATTTTTTCTTTGGAGCCTATGTTTCCCGGATTGATGCGGATTTTATCTACTCCCGATTCAATCGCCTTAAGCGCAAACCGATGCTGAAAATGAATATCGGCAACGAGCGGTATGTGTATGTGTTCTTTAATTTTTTTGAGAGCTTCGGCGGCCTCGTCAGAATTTGCCGTTACGCGGACAATCTGGCAGCCTGCTTCTTCGTACTGTCGAATCTGCTCTACCGTTGCCTTCCAGTCTGCCGTCTTTGTTTTAGTCATGGATTGCACGGGAATGGGATGGCCCGATCCAATGGGCAGGCTGCCCACCATTACGGTTCTTGTTTTTCGACGCAGGATGGAGTCTTTGGATTCGTTATCACTCATTGTAATCACCTTGGGCAAACTCTGAATCGCTTTGCCTTGACAGGCAGTCAATAAAACAGAGGCTTCCCTTATGGGCAAACTTTTTTCATGGAAGACGCTTGCAATTCTTTCTGCTTTTCCTCTGCTGTTCTGTTTTCTGGAAGGCAAGACCTGCCTCGATATGTTGCGCATCAACGGACTCTATATCGTCATGCTTATTGCTCTTCTCGTTTTTTTTCGCTCCATAACGTACTCGCTAACGGCAGCCACCAAAAAAATGCAGCTCACATCGGACGCCCTTCTCGGAATTTTTTCCGCATATTATCTTATTTTACGGCAACCTGATCTGCTTGGCTTTGTATTCCGCAATATGCCATCTTCCATTAGGATTGACTTTTATTTTTCTCTTCTGACATTTTTGGGGATCCATGCTCTCGGTTTCACCCTGTTTACATGGAAAGAAGAAAATCCTGACTGGAGCAAAATTCTACCTGACTATGCACGCATTTTAGGAGTAAGTTTTACTCTTCTGCTGTATCTCAACATGGTCATTCCGTTTCTCGAAGTTCTGTTTCAAAAAAACGTATAAGTCAATCCTGGCTCTGCGTGCCTTTGTAAGTGTTCCATGCTTTTTGCGATTCCTTTTGTCGCCATTCTTCTATGCGCGCATGATGACCTGATAACAAAACCTCGGGAACCTTCCAGCCACGAAAATCTGCGGGCCGCGTATATTGAGGGTGCTCTATATAGTTTTCTTTTTCAAACGATTCTTCGGAGATGGAATCGGGATTGCCCATAAATCCGGGCAGCAATCGTGCAATAGAATCAATCAACGCGAGAGCAGATACCTCGCCACCCGAAAGAATAAAATCGCCAATCGAAATGCTTTCATCAGAAAGATGCTCTGCAACGCGTTCATCAATTCCCTCGTAATGACCGCACAAAAGCGTTATCGTTTCCATGGCCGCAAGGCGGCGCGCTGTTTTCTGAGTAAAGGTGTTTCCGCGCGGCGATAGCACAATCCTGTGCTGTTGCGGATATGCTAAGGCGAGCTCCTCCATGGCCGCGTACACGGGCTCTACCATGAGTACCATCCCATGTCCCCCACCATAAGGAACATCGTCTAGCTGCCTGTGCTTGCCAAGGCCGTAGTTTCGCAGATTGACAAGATTTACAGTTAATATACCACTTTGCACGGCTTTACCGAGCAGTGAGCTACGCAGCGGAGATTCAAAAAAATCGGGGAAAAGAGTGATGACATTAATTTGCATGTTCAATAAGATCTTCAATATCGCGCACGAGAACAATGCCTTCGTCTAACACAATGGAACCAATATAGGGCCCAGACAGCGGAACCATGATCTCGCCCTTGTCTTTAAGATCGAGATATATCCAGTCCATGGCGTCCGTGTACAAACGGGATACCCTCCCAATAATTTCACCCGTGGCTTCATCTTTGGCAGAAAGACCAATATATTCAAAAAGATAGGGATGTTCGGGATCGTGAAAACGGAGCCGCGCCTCGCTGAGAGGAAGGCCGATGTGAAGCCCGCGCAGTCGCTCTGCATCTGTTCTATTCTGGATTCCCTCAAAGGAGAGAAGAAAGGAGTTTTCGCCGTAGTCCGTTACCGAAACGATTTTGCGGCTTTGCATAAAGGAGGGATCTAACAAAAAGCCATCGCTGGCTCCCGATGCCGCATACAGAGGAACAGATTCGCCTTCGAGAGAAGGCAGTAATTCACCAAAAGCAGAACAGCGAACCTCCCCTTTTAAGCCTTTCGGTTTAGAAAGATTCGCAATATTGAGAATGAGATTTTGCCCGGGTTCTGTCACTCGTCGATAATCTCGAGGAGTATTTTGGAATAATCTTCTTCGGAACCGTCCTCGAGAGTAACGGTACGTACTGATATGGCAGAGAGAAGTGTTCTCATGGCTTTTGCAATTCTTCCGCCTTTTCCGATCACTGTCCCGAGATCTTCCGGATGCACCCGAAGTTCGAGAACCATGGCAGAAGCACCTATCACAGGCATAACGCTCACTTCTCCGGGATGCTTTACCAGACTTCGGGTAATATATTCAACGAGTCCCGCTGGATTTGGATTTCTGATTTCCATAGATTATCAGGCTGTGGCTTTCGCTTTTTTCTCGCGAACCGCTTTACGCTTATCATTTTTCTTTTTGATGCGCGCAGCCTTTGCATCAAAGAACACCTTCCACTCGCCGTCTCTGCGGAGAATGCCCTCTACGGTAGACGTTGGGAGAGCACCTTTGTTTAACCAAGCTGTAATTTTTTCTTTATCCAGGCGGATTTGTTTATCTGCCGGAGAAAGTGGATGATAAAGTCCTACAATTTCCAAAAACTGTCCGTCGCGCTTGTTGGCTTCGGAAGCTGCTACTATTCTGTAAAAGGGACGCTTTTTTGTCCCAAAGCGCTGCAATCTGATTTTTACCTGCACATGTACTCCTTGAAATACCAGACAATGTTTTACCGATACACTGTCAATTCATTTGGCTATTCTTTGCCATTCGACTGAAAAATTCATTAAGCTGTTTGACACCATGTCTATGGAAACAGGATTGTCCAAACGATTATGAAAGCTGCCATTCATCCGGAATATACAGAGACCGTTATCAAGTGCGTTTGCGGTGCCGAATACCCAACTCGCTCCACCCAAAAAGCGATCCAGGTTGAAATTTGCTCTGCCTGCCATCCTTTCTTTACCGGCAAGCAAAAGCTCGTCGATACAGCGGGCCGCGTAGACAAATTCAAGCGCAAATATAACATGAAGTAATTCTTTTCGCGCCTGAAAGCGTGAATAGAGAACTTACTTCCGCACCATTGACGACGCTGCGAAAACTACGGTCTCGCAGCATTTTTGTGTGAAACAGCGATTGCGGCCCTAGTTTCTTTGCTCCAAAAGCTCTACGAAAGCACTTTGATGTGGTTGCGGTTGCGAACAAATACTATCGGCGGAGTATCCAGATCTCGACCCGCCGGTTTCTGGCCTTTCCCTCTGTCGTGGAATTTTCTGCCACTGGTTTTTCTGCACCATATCCTCTAAAGGTAACTGTATCAGGCGAGAGCCTTGCGTTTTCCTGCACGTATTCACTCACTCTTAAAGCGCGCTCTTCTGACAGTTTCTGGTTGTAGTCTTTGTTTCCCGTGGAATCCGTGTGGCCCTCCACGACAATTTGAGGACGCTTCATCGTTTTCAGTTCTGCAACCACTATATCGAGAATTTTTTTCACATCGGCTCGTATTTTGGAAGAATTGTGATCAAACAGAATCCCATCCAGAGAAATTTTCACTCCGCGTTCGTCTTCGGTTACGGCTGCTGACCTTGCTCCAAGTTCTTCTTGGAGACGAACCGCCACAACTTTCTGATCTTCGCGGCTTCTCTCTCTGTATTTTCTATACGTGCTGCGGTTGCGTATTTTGAAATCGCGGACTTCCCCCGAAGCATAACTGATTACCAGATCATAATCCTCTGTCGCAAAATAGGGTATTCCCTGGGCCTGATCCCAATACCACACCGTAGTGACGTATCCGAGCATGGCTGTTGGATCTTTATCGCGGGCAACCAGATTTTCGTAAGAAATTTCGTAGCTGCTGTGGATGCGATGAAAATATTTTTCCCCCTCCGGAGTTCTAAGCTTCTCCATACCCTTGTACACATAGCGAACAGGAAACCGAACGGAAATTTTATGGGCACCCTGAATAATTTCTTCGCCCTCGTGGTACCACTGCTGTCCAGGTTCAATGGATTCAAGATCAGCCGGAAACGCGGGAATATGGCGAATATTAGGCATGAGATATTCCTCGGGAACCGTAAATTCTCCGAGCTCATTCATATGAAACTTGGAATAGAGAGATTCTTCACTTCTATATGTTTTGTTACCGGGGTAGGAAAGGAGAGTGTGGAACTCTCCCTCCATCCATGTTCCAAGATTTTTATCTTTTGCGCCAGCTGCCAGCAACACTCTGTGCAGGGCTTCTCTGTCAAAAGTTACATTGTTCCACTTGATTCTCTGGTAAGAATACTTGCGAAGCTCTAATACCTCGCCTTCTTCCATTTGCCAGCGAAAGCGCACTCCTTCTGCAAATAAACCCACAGAAATCAAAAGCAGAAAAACAAACCGTATCATGAGTGTGCTCACCCACGATTATCGGCTGTTATTCGTAAATAAAGAAATCTTTCTATGTATCCTCTGATATAGAATGCCTTTGGCTCGCTTCGCGTTCAGAGGATACTTCCGGTCAATGAACCCCTCGACAAGCTCGGGGTAAATTCACCGGCATTTTGCGGAGAAAACAGCAGGTTTCGCAGTGTTTTGCGATCTGCCTGTGCCCGTAGGGTAAATGCGTAGCAAGCCGCAGGAAAAAAGTCCACGGAGGGACTTTTCCAGATCCTACCTAAAGTGTATTTCACCATCCAAAAGGGACGCCTCCAGCTGCACGCCATCCCGGTAGTCGCCCGCCAACAGAAACTCGGACAACGGATTGAGAAGCCTTCTCTGGATTACCCGCTTAAGAGGACGAGCGCCATATACGGGATCATAACCCTCTGCGAGAATCAAAGTCTGCACTTCGTCGGGAATCTCAAGTTTTACACCCTGCTTTGCCAGTCGCGCGCGCACAGACTTCATCTGGATTTCAAAAATGTCGCCGAGCTGTTCGCGCGATATTTCCTGGAACAACACGACATCGTCGAGGCGATTCAGAAACTCCGGCCTGAAACTCAGCTTCAGCTCTTCCATCACGCGTTTCTGCTTTTCATCTTTCGTTAATGAAGCATCTGCAATGATATGCGATCCAATGTTGGAAGTTAAGATGATTATCGTATTCTGAAAATTCACGAGCCTGCCCTTTCCATCGGTAAGTCGGCCATCGTCGAGAATCTGCAGAAAAACATTGAATACTTCTGGATGTGCTTTTTCTATTTCATCAAACAGAAGAACAGAATACGGTCTCCTGCGCACTTTTTCTGTAAGCTGCCCGCCCTCTTCGTGGCCAACATATCCGGGGGGAGATCCAATCATGCGCGCTACAGAATGTTTTTCCATATATTCGCTCATGTCTATGCGGATCATCGCTTTCTCGTCGTTAAACAAAAGAGCAGCCAGACTTTTAGCGGTTTCGGTTTTTCCAACTCCGGTAGGACCTAAAAACAGAAACGATCCCACGGGCCTGTCCGGTTCGGAAAGCCCGGCCTTGTTCCGGCGAATGGCCTGCGCCACCTTGCTCACGGCTTCCTCCTGCCCTACTACTCTTTCGTGCAGTGCTGACTCCATGCGCAGCAGCTTTTGCTTTTCGCTCTCGAGCATTCTGTGCACGGGTATACCCGTCCAGCGTGCCACAACTTCGGCAATATCTTCATCTGTCACGACTTCACGGAACAGTTTTCCCTCGTTGTTGGCGGAAGACTTCTGCTGAAATTGGCTCAGAGCCGCTTCTTTGGCGGGCAGCTCGCCATAGCGAATTTTTGCAACCAACTCGAGATCCCCTACGCGCTCTGCCTGCATTTCCTGATTTTTCAATGATTCAATGGATTCTCGCAGCGAATTGATTTGAGAAATAATTTCTCTTTCTGCATTGAGCCTCGATTGAAACGCTGCATACTGATCGCGCAGAGAAGACATTTCTGCTCCAATGGCAGAAAGTCTATCGAGAGACGCCTGGTCTTTCTCTCTCTTGAGGGCTGCCTCCTCTATTTCGAGAGAACGCAGCCGACGGTAAAGCTCTTCCATTTCCCGTGGCATGGAACCTATCTCCATGCGCAAACGGGAGGCGGCCTCATCTACCAGATCAATGGCTTTATCGGGAAGAAAACGATCGGCAATATAGCGCATGGAAAGTTGAACTGCAGCAACAATCGCCTGATCCGTAATCCGTATTCCATGGTGAACTTCGTAGCGTTCTCGAAGACCGCGAAGAATGGTAATGGCAGATTCTTCATCTGGTTCGTTTACAAACACAGGTTGAAATCTCCGCTCCAAAGCCGCATCTTTTTCGATATATTTCTGGTATTCTTTAAGAGTGGTTGCCCCAATCATGTGCAGTTCTCCGCGAGCCAGAGCCGGCTTGAGAAGATTGGCTGCATCCATGGATCCTTCGGAAGCTCCCGCTCCAATCACGGTATGGATTTCGTCTACAAACAGAATGATTTCTCCCTCTGCTTTGCTAACTTCCTCGAGCACAGCCTTGAGCCGCTCTTCAAATTCTCCCCGGTATTTAGCGCCTGCCACGAGAGAACCCATGTCGAGGGTTACGACTGTTTTACTTTGCAAGGCATCGGGAACATCGCCCGCGACAATTCTTCCGGCAAGACCTTCTGCAATGGCCGTTTTGCCCACGCCGGGTTCACCAATCAACATGGGATTATTTTTATTTCTGCGGGAAAGAATCTGTAGCACGCGGCGGATTTCTTCGTCGCGCCCAATCACGGGATCAAGTTTGCCCTGCCTTGCCAGCTCATTCAGATTCTTACCAAATTTTTTTAAAACGCGAAACGTTGCCTCGGGATTTTCTGACTGAACCTTGCGGCCGCCTCTGAGAGCCCGGATTTTTTCTCTGAGTTCGCGACCAGAAAGACCGTGCAAAGCGAAGCGTTTGCTGAGCGAATAATTGCCGTCAGCATAGGCCATAAACAAATGCTCCAGAGACAAATAGGAATCGCCCATTTTTTTCATGGCGTCCTCTGCCTGCCCCATGAGTCGGGCAGCATCTCTCGAAAACCGCTCTTCGGTTGCTCCCGTTACGCGGGGAATTTTTCCAATCTCGGCATCCACAGCTGCCCGGATCTCTTCGAGAAATCCGCTTTCGCTCACCAGCAGAAAAGGTAAGCCCTCTCCTACTCCAAGAACAGATGCAATCAAATGCAGATCGGTCACTTCCGGGTGTCTTTCCCGCAGCACCAGGGAAGCCGCATCTCCCAGCGCTTTTCTGAGGTTTTCTGTCATCTCTGCCATATATCACTCCTTAATTTCTGACTGCAAGCACTCGGCTTGCCTTGTCCTGTTTTTCTAAATCTGCTTCTCTTTGACAATTTTTTTATATGTCGTTTCTTACAGATTGCAATATTCTGTTTCTATCATTCCCACACAACTTGCCCCCCCCAAAAAAAAAATGGTTTTACAAGGGAGAAACGTTTCGCCCGCTATCAAATAACAGAGGTTCGGAATACATGACTGACTTACATCTTTTCGATCTGAATGAAGATATTCGCCAAAGAATCCTCGACTCAAAATCCATCCCTGTCGACTTTTATAATAAACAGGGGCAGGTAATCATCCATAAAAAGCCCGATGTTGCCGAACACGAAATTCATAAACTGTTCAAGATAAGCGAACGGGGCATTTACTATCGCGAAGCAGACCTAAGGCTGTTCACCGGAGAGATCACCGAACCAGAACCCCCGCAAGGCTTCTCTAACGTAAAACTGTTTACCGAACAAATGATGGACGGATTTGGAAACGATCTCACCTCCATTTTTAGTGATCTCAAAAATACCTCTATCAGTTCCATCCACGCCCAAAAATCCCGCCAACGCGTAACGGAAATCTTTGACGAATTCCAGAGCAATCCCGATGTAATGCCCGGTCTTCTCAATATTGTTAATCTCCTCAAAGGAAAAAACTTTGATGTCAATGTTCAGGCAGCCATGAAACGAGCCATTATTGCCATGTCCATCAAAACGCGCGGAATGATGGGAACAGGCAAAGCCCGGCAGATTCAACTGGTCAATATCGGAAATCTGATGATGACAGCCCTGTTTACCCATGTTGGCACGGTAAAGATGGACATTCCGACAACGCAGGGCCTAACTGCCAAAGAGAGGGAATATATTTCACAGTATCCATTTGTCTCATACTTGATGCTCGTGCACGAGCCCACAATCGATCCCAATGTAAAATACAATATCCTGCGCCATCGCATGCCCTCCCCCAGCAAAGGCAATTCCAACAATTATCCAGACTTAAAATGGATGCTTAGCAAGCTGAAAAACATGTCCGATAAATATAAGGAACAGGGCCGGGTAGAAATAGCCAGTGACATGCTAGCGCAGATTAAGCGATTTCTGGCTCCCTACGATCCATCCGATGACGATGTCCCGATACTCTCCCTTGCAACAGAATTTGCAAGCCTCACGACAGATACAAAATGGAGAAAAGCTTTTTCCCCGTTGGAGGCCACGCGGATTATGCTCAACGAATCGCTCTATTCTTACCACGTGCGTTCCACCAGAGAATTCATAGACTACGCTGCCATTTCGCTGTCAGAAAACCAAAAGCTGATCCGCGAAGGCACCATGGTGATCACGCAAGTTTCCTCTAACGACAAAGGCTCTGAACCCGTTTACGAAGTCGCCCAGGTGGTAGAAGAATACCGCCTGCAAAGCAGACCAGTGATTAAGCGATTAGGGACAATCTCGGCTAAACCCAAGCACAGAAACGACAAAAAAATAATCCCGGAATTCATACCGACCAGTTTTACCAAAGACAGAAGAGCAGCTGTGTATAACCTGAACCAGGACCACACGCGCTATATCGTTTTTCTGCCAGACAACGATTCTACGCCAGAGTTATTGGAAACAATCACCACCTGATCAGAAAAGAGAGCGCAGATATTCTGCTACCTCGGCTGCATGTGTTTTCACATTCACTTTGGGATAGTGCATGATCACTTTCCCATTGCGTATAATAAACGTAGAACGAAAAATACCCATATACTCTTTCCCGTACATTTTCTTAGTCCCCCAGACGCCAAAGGCCTCTGTGATAGAACCATCGCTGTCGCTGAAAAGAGCAAAATTGAGAGACTGTTTGCCCATAAAGCGGCAGTGAGAAGCAACGTCATCTCTCGACACACCGATCACGCTTGCACCAAGCGACTCTATATCGCCCAACGCATCGCGAAACATTTGTGCCTCGGTTGTGCAACCAGGCGTAGAATCTTTTGGGTAAAAATACAGAACGAGAATTGTATCTTTGTAGAGGCTCGATAAAGAGACCTCGCTTCCCTTCCCGGATGCTGCATCCTGGGGGGTAACAAGTATTCCTTTCAGATTTTTGGGAACAGAGTCATTGAGGTCCATGGCTGGAATATACTCATATAGACAGGCTGCGGCAAAATTCTTTCAATAAGCTCTGGTCGCGAAGCAGCGTAAAGTTTGCCTGCGGCTCGCTTAGCGATTGCGCCCTGGCAACAAACTTTTTTGGGTGCCACGGTGCCGTGCCCTACCCGGGCAGGGCTGTATTGCCGACAAGAGTTAATT
>DYPL01000119.1 GCA_020719945.1 Turneriella parva | reverse complement strand
AACCTTTCATTAAAATTAAAATCGTCTTCATCATCGGGAAGCCCAACATATCTGCCCGGTGTAAGTACATAATCCAATTCTTTTACCCGATCAATACTGGCAGAATTACAGAAACCTTTTACATCTTCATAGGCCCCTAAATCCCCTAAAGGGGACTTGGAGATGGCCTCCTGTATTGAGTGTAGAATTTTATTGATATTATTTTTAACTTCATCATTTCTAAATCGAATAACGGTATATCCTTCATCAGTAAGAATCCTGGATCTTTCAGCATCCATCTCTTGCTGGGAATCGTGTACATCACCATCAACTTCAACTATCAAAGATTTCTCCAATGTACAAAAATCTACAATAAATTTATTGATCACATGCTGTTGCCTAAATTTAACGCCAAGTTGTTTGTTGCTCAATTTTTCCCATAGTAAGTGTTCGGCTTCTGTTGGATGAGCGCGCATTTCCTTAGCTTTTTGTTCAAGCTGCCTATATAAAATAGGATCGGCAGAATGCAGCACTGAAGGTTTCTTCACAATTTCTCCCCCTTTAGGGGGCTGGGGGGCTCTCCATTTATGATATGTGTCCGCGATTTTCTGAATATCTTCCTCCCGCAGTTCCTTGGTACGGCGGTTGATTAAATGTCCTTCATTTCGCGCATCAATAAACAATATCTCATTTCTTTCATCCCCTTTAGGGGACCGAGGGGCTCTTCTTAGAAACCAGAGACTCACCGGAATTTGCGTATTCAAAAAAAGCTTTGCCGGTAGATTAACTATACAATCAACCAGCCTTGCTTCAACCAATGCCTTGCGAATATCTCCTTCACCGGAACTTTTTGAGGTGAGGGAACCTTTTGCCAATATAAAACCGGCAATACCACTGGGGCTTAAATGATAAAGGAAGTGCTGTATCCATGCATAGTTTGCATTCCCTGACGGAGGAACGCCATATTCCCACCGGCCGTCTTTACGAAGTAGATCGCCGGACCAGTCGCTGTCATTAAATGGAGGGTTGGCGATAATAAAATCAGCCTTCAGGTCTTTATGTGCGTCATTCAGGAATGAACCCTCATTGTTCCACTTGACCTGTGAGCTGTCAATGCCGCGAATGGCAAGATTCATTTTTGCCAGGCGCCATGTGGTCTGGTTGCTTTCCTGTCCGTAAATTGATATATCGTTGACCTTTCCTTTGTGTTCAGAAACAAACTTTTCCGACTGAACAAACATACCGCCGGAACCGCAACAGGGGTCGAATACACGGCCTTTGTATGGTTCGAGCATCTCTACAAGAAGTTCAACAACATAGCGGGGAGTATAGAACTGGCCTCCCTTTTTACCTTCGGCAAGGGCAAATTCACCGAGGAAGTATTCAAAGACATGACCGAGGACATCGGCACTCCGGGCTTTAGCATTGCCAAGGGCGATATTTGCAATTAAATCGATAAGCCCTCCAAGGCTGGTCGGGTCTAAATTTCCGCGCGCGAATACTTTTGGGAGTACATCTTTTAATGACGGGTTGTCCTTTTCAATGGCATCCATGGCGTTATCGACTTCTTTTCCAATGGTGGGTAATTTTGCCTTTGATTGCAGATATGACCAGCGGGCGATTTCAGGAACAAAAAATACATTTACAGCTTTGTACTCGTCTTTATCTTCCGGGTCTGCTCCGGCGTAATCGCCTTTGCCGCTTTTTAATTTTGAATGCAGTTCTTCAAAGGCATCGGAGATATATTTCAGAAAGATTAAACCAAGAACAACATGCTTATATTCTGCCGCATCTATATTTTTTCTGAGTTTATCAGCAGATTTCCAGAGCTGTTTTTCTATTGGTTCATTGTTATTGTTTTCTTTAGTCTTTGCCATTATTTCTCCATTTATAACCTTTCATTTCTTGCGCGCCACACGCGCCGCACTGATCCTGCCGAAGTGGACGGCGGGCGTTCTTGGGGGCGGGGGGTGGTTTACATTTTTCAATC
>DYPL01000118.1 GCA_020719945.1 Turneriella parva | reverse complement strand
GCGAAGAATAACTGGTTTTGTTGCCGGAACCACATATTTTTTTGCCGGAGCTGCTACCGTTCAAATGCAACAGCCGGTCAAGTTAACGATTTGTATAGCATGGACTAACAAAGCTGCACGCGAGTATTTGCGGAAATGCTTTTCCTGAATTTACTCGAATGCAGTTTTACCGGCTGCCCTTTTACCCAAGCCGATCGATCACTTTCTGCAGGCGATTGTTCATGTCGTCTGCCACTTTCTGCATTTCGGTTGTATTGTGCACGGCGGTGAGCAAATCGCCGTTGAAAAAACCGGCAAAGACTTCTCCACCGTTCTCGTACACGACAACATTGCACGGAAGCAGTGTACCCAGGTCGCGGTCTATTTCCAAAGCCTGAAGCGCGAGGGGCGGGAGGCATGCACCGAGAATTATATATCCGCCAAAGTCAATATTCATTTTGTTCTTGAAAATATCGCTGACAGGAATTTCCGCGAGAATGCCAAAACCTTCTTCCTTAAGGGCCGTGCTCACTTTTTCCACTGCCTCAGTATACGTTGCTTTAATTTTAATGGTGTTTGCTGCTTTCATATGCGTGTATATTACGCATAAAGTATTTTACCTTCTACTAATTTTTGTCGGGAATATGCAAATAAGTAATATTTATCTTCTTGACCGGCATGTTCCTGTCCGGCCCTTTAACCCGTGTTTTCCCGGGAGCTGTATTCAAAATTATTCGCCGAATGGCTTGGCACGCTTGCACTTGTTTTTTTTGGCACGGGCGCTGTTGCCGTTCGCCATGAAACCGCCGCACTCGACCATACTGCTGTCGCTTTTGCCTTTGGATCTATTGTCACTATTTTAATCTATTCTTTTGGCAAGATTTCCGGAGCTCATTTTAATCCTGCTGTTTCTTTAGCTTTTGCTTTTCGTGGAAAAATTTCTTTTCCCCTTTCGTTTCTATATATGCTCGTCCAGTTTCTGGGTGCTATTGCAGGTTCTCTTCTCGTTTCTTTTTTATTTTCTTCTTCTGAGGTCGGCATAACCCAGCCGACTGCTGGAGTATGGCGTTCTTTTTTTCTTGAATTTATTTTTACTTTTATTTTGATGCTCGTTATTTTTCAGGTTTCAACCGGCTCCATGGAAGTTGGCATTCTTGCTGGTGCTGCTATTGGTCTCACTGTTTTTCTTTTAGCTCTTGTAGGTGGTCCTTTTACTGGTGCATCTATGAACCCTGCTCGTTCTTTTGGTCCAGCTTTTGTTTCTGGAAATTTTTCTCATCTCTGGTTATATTTTCTCGCTCCTTTTCTGGGAGCCGTTTTTTCTTTACCTGTTTGTTTTTTTCTTCAGCGCACCCGTTGTGAGGATTAGGGTTTAATGGAGAAAAATATTTTTCTGATGGTATTCGAGGAACTCTTTTTGTGGAGGGAATTTTTCGGAGAAGGATATTTTCTGTTCTTCAAATTGGGAAAAATACGCAAGCGTTTCTCCTTTTAGCGATGACGATAAAATTACTTCATAGTCTGGAGAAAAGGCTATTAGACCTTTGTCAAAAGCTTTGTCCCAAAACACATTTAGAAGAATTCCATTGCGCGGGTTTAATCTATTTTGCGCGTCTACAGACCACGGGATAATATGGCTCGCATACAATAAACGTGTATCATCAATTTTAGTAATTGGACAAGTATTGTTATAGATTGCCAATAATCGCTGGCGAAATAGGTTCTGGTTAACTCGCTGTTTCACAATACGTTCTTTCTCCGACCCAATGGCAACTGAGTCTAAATCTAACTTCTCGTCTACCATACTTAAAGTATCTGTCGCTACAATCTGCTTTTGCCATAATCTCTCACTTTCGTACACTACATCTTCTGGATTCTGTTGATACTCTTCCCATATTTCTTCTTCCATTTTGGACCGATGATCAAATCCTTTTTGCCCCGTTCCCATGGTCCATTCTCAAAAGAAGAAAAAATATGTACAGAGCAATTCTTACAAA
>DYPL01000061.1 GCA_020719945.1 Turneriella parva | reverse complement strand
TGTTTGGTAGGTACCAAAACCCGTGAGTATGAGACATAATGCGGAGGCGGGGGGCGCGGACGCCCCCCTCATAGATTTCTCCGCGCAAATCACAAATCACTTTCAAGCGAAACCATACAGGAATGGATCTTCTCTTCGGTAACCGCGTAACCGAAGTGAATGAGCATGTTGGTGATCTGAGCTTGCGTCCAATCCAGGCCGCGAGCGGACAGTGCTGGGAAATTGTCTTTGTTCAGTTCGGTTAACAAACCTTGCACTTCAGCTACTACTTCATAATATGATCTTTTATTTTCTTCTGGTGTCATAATATTCTCCTTGCAGCAACAGCTGCGAGTCTATTATGCCAGAGTGCTGAGCGTGAGAAATTTTGGGGGACGACTGGAAGTCTATGAATTAAGATAGAATAAAGATAAAGGCTATCGTTGAACCAATGCGGCAGAAGAGTCAGCCGACAATTTGCGGCAAAGTAGCCTCAAAGAAATCCTGCAACTGTCGTTAGACCGCTGCAGGAAACAAATCAGATCTTGTAACCGATTCCTACGCGGAAATCGAGAGGAAGCGTTTCACTATCATGGTTTAACAGAAAGCGGATAGCAAACGAGCTTGTTATCGTGATCTCTTTGTACAGGGGTACGTCTATTATCAAACCGGTGTTCATACCGAACAAAGAAGGCATACAGTTAGAGCACATTTGGTAGCATGTGCCACAAGAACCTGCGGTCGTTCCCGGATTATCAGCAATGCGACCGCCCTGAAAATCGTAATAGTCAAAGCCTAATTTGGCCTGAACCATTCTGTTCATTACAGGAAGAAAATAAAGAAAACTTGCTCCAATCTGGAGATAGTTTTCTTCCCCATGGCCGCTGTAACTCTGGGTACCGTTTTTGTAGCTTTTGATTGGAATAGTGTAATCTCCCAGTGTTGCTTCGATGCCAAATTGTTTTCCTACTGGAAATTTCCCAAATATCCCCATATTGCTGTTAGAATTCTGTATAGTCGGGAAATAGTTGAATCCCGCATATAGGCCAAACAGAGAATAGGCTTCACCTAAGGCCTTCTTGGGCTCCGTTGCTTGCTGGGCAAAGGCAGAGTAAGAAATCAATGCCGTAAGTAAAAGTGTCAATAGTTTTTTCATGAATAACTCCTGTGTTCAATCCAAATTTTTCGTCACGTATACTTTCATAAGTCTGGTTACACAGTAAACAAAAAAAAGGTGGAAAAGTTCATTCCGACTATTCATGTTGGTTAGTATCCGGAAATTTTTGAATTAGGTCCGTTAAGACCCAAATTCGGTGGAGGATGGAAATATTCCCAAATTTTGTTAAGTCAGCTCTGAAAAAGTTTGCCTCCGGCTCTCTTCGCGTTCAGACCTTACTTCCGGTACATGGACACTTTGCTTTACTTCGATTGCGTGAACATTGTCAAAGTTTATCCTGAGCTGGTCGAAGGGTGCAATATATGCTTTGCACGGATTTCCTTTTAAAAAAGCATAGAAGGAATTAAATATTTTTGCATTGATTTCCTGGTGCTTTCGCGATGGGGCGGGGCTCATATTGTACGCAACTCCATCGACATGCGCCATTCTGGATATCTTCGTCGCGGAAATGTTTTCTCCGGGAAATTTCATTCCCCGGATTACGGCCAGCGGAGAAAAATGCTCGGGCGTGGGAAGGGCCCTTGTCGAATTCAGCAATAAAGTTTGATAGTTCAAAATAGTCTCGGTATCATCCGCTTCCAGTTTTAGGGGTGCAGTCCAAGACATGGAAGCACGACGGGGACACCTATAACGGTAGCTACTGGTTAGAATCCAGCCTCGCCTTGTTTAGCACTGGCCTTGATCACAACCGCAGAAATAAAATACAGCTTTTGATCGCCCAACAGTTCGCTCGTCAAAAAGTTAGGGATTAAACAATAAAACCTATCGGTGATTTTTTTTCCTCTTGACGTACCCTCTCCCCCGCAAATCTTTAGGGAAGGGACAAGTCCCACCCTCTGCAGAGAGTGAGGTATTCTCTGAATGAGACTGCAAGGTCGGCTCTGGCATTTGCCTGTGAAATTGCGACCCTGTAGCTTTTTTCATTGCATACAAAAAATAAACTTTGAAGGTGATTACAATATGAGCAAAGAAAATATGGATCAGTACGTGATAAACGTGATGAAAGGCCTCATCATCGATGGTGTTTCCAAGGCAAATTCCGGGCATCCGGGTGGAGCAATGTCTTCCTCCGACTTCGCCTACATCGTGTTCCGCGATTATCTTACCTTCAACCCGTCCAATCCGACATGGTTTAACCGCGACAGGTTCGTGCTCTCTGCCGGCCACGAATCCATGCTGCTTTACTCTCTTCTCGTTCTTCAAGGATTCATGGATAAAGAAGAACTCAAAAAGTTCCGCCAGTGGGGATCGCATACCCCAGGTCACCCAGAGATAGACCGCAAGCACGGTATTGAAAATACGTCTGGTCCATTAGGGCAGGGCGTAGGTATGGCCGTTGGATTTGCAGTAGCAGAAGCTCACCTGAACGCGCGCCTCGGAGCTGACATTGCCGACCATTACACCTATGTTCTCGCGGGAGACGGAGATGTCCAGGAACCCGTTGCCTTAGGTGCGGCTCAGTTAGCAGGCCACTTTAAGCTCAATAAGCTCATCATGTACTATGACAACAACCGGATCCAGATTTCCGGCCACACAGACCGCGCTGACTCTACAGACATTGCAAAAATGTTTGAGTCTTTCCAGTGGAGAGTCGTGGAAATTGACGGGCACGACCATGCCGCCATGCGCCGCGAAATTGACGCTGCCAAAACACAAACAGAAAAGCCGACCATCATTATTGGCAAAACTGTTATGTCCAAGGGTTCTACCAAATACGAAGACATGCACGACTTCCACGGCGCTCCGTTCCCGGCAGACGAAGTTGTCGCCATTAAAAAGACTTTTGGTCTCCCCGAAAACGATACATTTTTCCTGCCAGAAGATGCTCTTGCCCATTTCCGCGCCCGTTACGAAGATCTCAAAAAAGAAGCCGCCGAGTGGGAAAAGAAGAAGGACGCTAAACTTTCAGCAGATTCTTCCTTTAAAACACTCTGGGAAGCATTGCACAAAGCATCGTTCGATGGTCTTACAGTGCCGGAATTCGCTCCCGGCGAAAAAGTTGCCACGCGCGTTGCATTCGGAAAAGTTCTCGCAGACTTTTACGAGCAGGTTCCCTTCCTCGTGGGTGGATCTGCCGACCTCGAACCGTCCAACAACACTGGTGCTTTTGCCAAAAAGACGACTGACTTTGCTCCGGCTACCCGCGCTGGCCGCAACTTCGCCTTTGGTGTGCGCGAATTCCCCATGGGCGTTCTCATCAATGGTATTGCCCTGCACAGTGGACTGAGAAGCTTTGGCGCCACATTCCTCGTATTCTCTGATTACGAGAGAGGCTCCCTGCGCCTTTCTGCGCTCATGGAAATTCCCGTGCTGCACGTTTTCACGCACGATTCCTTTTACCTTGGCGAAGATGGTCCTACCCACCAGCCCATTGAGCACCTGATTTCTCTGCGCGCTATTCCCAATATGGTCGT
Organism: Turneriella parva; assembly: GCA_020719945.1. GTDB lineage: Bacteria > Spirochaetota > Leptospiria > Turneriellales > Turneriellaceae > DYKF01. The sequence goes on along the minus strand of DYPL01000061.1, from coordinate 8,124 downwards.
TATGCGTCCTGCAGAAGCCACAGAAACAGCTGCCGCGATGCAGTATGCCATGTCAGAAACTAAAAGCCCCATATGTCTTATACTTACCAGACAGGGACTTCCCACGCTGGATCGCACTAAAGTGGCGCCGGCAGATTCTGTCAGAAAAGGTGCTTATATTGTCAAAGGCAGCGAATCAGAAACTCCGGATATAATCCTGATGGCTTCTGGTTCCGAAGTTACTCTTGCACTCAATGTTGCTGAAAAACTTCCCGGCAAGGTGCGCGTAGTGAGCATGCCTTCTCTGGAGCTTTTCGAAAGACAAAGCCAGGACTACAAGGACAAAGTGCTTCCTCCAGCGGTTGAAAAGCGCGTGAGTATAGAAGCGGGCTCTACCATTGGATGGGGTCGCTATGTTGGTCTTAAAGGCATTGCTTTTGGAATTGATCATTTTGGAGCATCTGCCCCGGCGGAAGTACTCGAAGAGAAATTCGGTTTCACGACAGAAAATCTCGTAAAAGTAGTAAAAGAGAAATTTGGACTTTAATTTTAAAGGAAACTCTTAAAACGCAGTTTTTCCCTTATGTCGGCTTAACTTGGCTAAAGGGAAAAATCATCTGCCTTTTAAGGAATATAATAAAAATACAAGGAGAATATTATGCCATTAGTTGCACCACACGAACTGTTCAAAAAAGCCTATGAGGGCAAATACGCGATTGGCGGATTTAACGTTAACAATATGGAAATCCTCCAAGGGATTCTTCTTGCTGCAGAGCAGGAGAGATCACCCGTTATTCTGCAGATTTCTGCCGGCGCCAGAAAATACGCTGGCCACGATTATATCGTAAAAATGGTAGAAGCAGCGACAGCGAAGAGCGATGTTCCCGTTGTTCTGCACCTAGACCACGGTGCAGACTTCAAAATCTGCAAAGACGTAATTGACGGGGGTTTTACATCTGTGATGATTGATGGTTCGCACCATCCTTTCGCGGAAAATATTGCTGTTTCGAAAGAAGTAGTAGAATACGCAAAGCCGCGCGGCGTTTGGGTAGAGGCAGAGCTCGGTATGCTTAAGGGCATCGAAGAAGATGTCGTTGCAGAAGAGCATGTATTCACAGAGCCAGAAGAAGCCGTGGAATTTGTTGAAAAAACAGGTGCCAACTCTCTCGCGGTTGCCATTGGAACATCGCACGGAGCTTACAAATTCAAAGGTTCCGCTATTCTCGACTTTGAACGTCTTGAAAAAATACAGGCTGCATTGCCAGGCTATCCTCTCGTTCTGCACGGTGCCTCCTCTGTTCCGCAGGAACTTGTAGAAAAGGCCAATAAATACGGCGCCAAAATTTCCGGAACAACTGGTATTCCAGAAGACATGCTTCGCAAAGCAGCGACACTCGGAGTAGTCAAGATCAATATCGATACAGATATTCGCATTGCAGTTACGGCAGCCATGCGCGAAGTCATGATCAACGATCCAAGCGAGTTTGACCCAAGAAAATTCTTTGGAGCAGCCCGCGACGCAGTAAAGGAGCTCGTAGCTCACAAAATGCGCAACGTCCTTGGCTCGTCCGGCAAAATTTAAGTGCCATCCCTGTCCCGCATTGCAAACTGCGCGATGCGGGTGGACGGTGGATATTCACGGATTCGGGGGAACCCCCGATCTTTTTAAGAGGTATCTATGATTAAAATGGCCCCTTCTATTCTCTCTGCTGACCTTCTTGACCTTAGAGGCCAGGTAGGTAAAATTGCAGAGAATGGCGCTGACTATATCCATGTGGATGTAATGGATGGCCACTTTGTGCCAAACCTTACATTTGGCCCGAACATGGTTGCTGCCATGAAAAAGCTCACAAAAGTACCACTCGACGTACACCTGATGATCACCAATGCAGAGCTGTACATTGAAGAATACGCAAAAGCGGGTGCAGATGTGTTGACCATCCATGCGGAGGCTGCAACCCATATGCACCGCGCGATCCAGCAGATCCACGCAAACGGAATGAAAGCGGGAGTTTCCTTGAACCCTGCAACTCCGGTAAGCGTTCTCGAAGATATTTTTGAAGATCTCGATCTCGTGCTTATTATGACGGTTAACCCCGGCTTTGGTGGCCAAAAATTTATCCACCGAGGACTGGATAAAATTGCCGCAGTCAAAAAAATGATGGATCAGCGCAATAAACCAGATCTGCTTCTCGAAGTGGATGGTGGCGTCAACACGGAAACGGCTCCTCTCGTCGCAAAAGCAGGTGCTAATCTGCTCGTCGCAGGCAGCGCCGTCTTCAATGCTCCGGATTCCGTAGCCGCAATGGAAGCAATACGCAAGGCAGCAGAGGCTGCTCTATAAAATAAAAGAGGATACTATGACTAAAGAAATACCAACAAGAAATCTCGCTCTTGACCTTTCCCGCGTAACGGAATCTGCCGCTCTTTCTGCAGCACGCTGGTTAGGAAAGGGCAACAAAGACGCAGGTGACGGTGCTGCTGTAGATGCCATGAGAATTTCCTTCCAGAGCATGGAAATTCGTGGAACTGTTGTCATCGGCGAGGGCGAAAAAGACGAAGCGCCCATGCTTTATAATGGAGAAGTGGTTGGAACAGGCAATGGCCCAGAAATGGACATTGCTGTAGATCCCGTAGAGGGAACCCGCCTTCTCGCATTTGGCAGACCTAATGCGATTGCAACCGTTGCCATGGCACCCCGTGGAACCATGTTCGATCCAAAGCCTGCTTTCTATATGGCTAAACTTGCCGTTCCAGAAGCCGCCAAAAACGTAGTAGATATGGATGCTCCTGTTGCCGACAATCTTAAGAAAATTGCCAAAGCCATTGGGAAAGATGTAGAAGACCTTACCATTTTTGTTCTCGAGAAAACAAGACATGAGCAGTTGATTGCAGACATTCGCAAGGCTGGTGCGCGCATCCAGCTTCAGACAGACGGTGACGTATTCGGAGCTCTCATGGCTGTTACTCCGGGGTCAGACATTGACGTACTGATGGGTACGGGTGGATCTCCGGAAGCAGTTCTCGCTGCCGCAGCGGTTAAAACTGTCGGTGGAGAACTTCTTGTGAAATATGATCCCCAGTCTGATGACGAGAGAAAAGCGCTGGAAGCAGCTGGAATCAACATGAAGCGCGTACTCGGTGTGAATGAACTCATTACATCCGACGACGTATTCTTTGCTGCTACGGGAATTTCCGAGGGAACATTCCTCCGTGGCGTTCAGTTTACCGGGAAAGGGGCTATTACGCACACCATGGTAATGCGTGGTAAAACGGGTACTGTTCGCTATGTGGAGTCCCACCACAGATTCGATAAGTTAATGGAAATCAGTGCAATCAACTACGACGTTGAGCACGAGTAATATAAAGGAGTCACTATGTCCGCAAAATATCCTGTAATCGCCGTAACCGGTTCATCCGGAGCAGGTACGAGCACTGTGAAATCAGCGTTTGAGCACATGTTCCGTCGCCTCGATATTAAAAACCCTGCCATTATCGAAGGGGACAGCTTTCACCGTTTCAATCGTGTAGAAATGAAGCAGGCCATCTCCGATGCCGAAAAAGAAGGCCGCCGTTCAGCTTCTCACTTTGGACCAGAGGCAAATGTCTTTGATAAAATTGAAGAGCTTTTTAAAGAATATGGTGAAAAGGGAACTGGCGAGAAGCGCTATTATCTGCACAACCATGAGGAAGCAGAACCCTATGGCCAAGAGCCCGGTACCTTCACTCCCTGGGAAAAGATTCCCGAGGGAACAGATCTTCTCTTTTACGAAGGTCTTCATGGCGGTGTACAGCATGGGGCTGTCGATGTGTCCAGATTTGTTGATCTACTTGTTGGCGTAGTGCCAATTGTGAACTTGGAATGGATTCAGAAAATTCACCGCGATACCAGTGCGCGCGGCTATTCTGCAGAAGCCGTGACAGATACAATTCTGCGTCGCATGCACGACTATGTGCATTTTATTGCGCCACAGTTTTCCAAAACGCATATTAACTTCCAGAGGGTTCCTACGGTAGATACTTCAAATCCTTTTATCGCGCGCGACATTCCGACGCTCGATGAAAGCTTTGTTGTCATCCGCTTTGCAAATCCAAAGGGAGTCGATTTCCCGTATCTACTCAACATGATTTCTGGTTCATTCATGTCTCGTCGCAACACCATAGTTGTGCCTGGTGGAAAGATGAGCTTCTCCATGGAGCAGATTCTTTTGCCCATGCTCGAAGAAATTTTGAAGAACAAGAAACAATAATTCTTATTTGCCGCTGGAAGCAGTCTTTGGGACAACTCACAGGCCCCGCCGATGGATGAAAGGTTTTCTACAACCACGGGACTTCTGTGAAGCTCCCCACTGACGCTAAAAAGCCACCTGCGAGGGTGGTTTTTTTTTGGTCTGAAAAAATCCATCCATGTTGAATGGGAAAAACGCGCTAGGCAAGAAATTCCTTGCAGGCTTTTTCAGATAAAAAGCTTAATGCTACTAAGCTCTGCCCGAGTAGGGCAAACATCGTTCTTGCGCCACTGGATTACTGTTTGCTTTTATCCGGCGTGAATTGTTTGGAGCAGCTGCAGATTCACGTATGTTTTTCCAGAGTCATTTACTCCGATAATTTCTGCCGGGTTTTCAGGTTCTCCGAGGTCAGAGAGTACGAGTGCAGCCCCATTGAAATCCTGGTCTTCTGTATATCCATTTACGGTTATGATTGTTTTAACGCAGGCACCCAGGGAAGATTTTAATCCGTTTTCGGAGTCTTCGATGGCGATTGTGTCTTCTGGTTTCAGGTTAAGCTGCTCCAGCGCGTAGTGGTAAATATCGGGAGCCGGCTTTTTTTTGGGTACTATATCCCCGGCTGCCACCAGGTCAAAATATTCCATCCCAGAGGGACCCAATGTTCCGTGCACGAGAGCATACACATTTTCAGGGGTTGTCGTTGTAACTATGGCAATTTTGATTCCTGCTTTTTTAATCTCATCGAGAAGTCTGTGAACGCCCGGACGCAGCGGAATTCTTCCGGACCCCATTAATGAGACATAGTGTTTTGTCTTTATTTTGTGCAGAAGCGGAATCTGTTCGGAGTATTTTGTCGGATCTTCCTTTAAGAAATGTTCCACATAATAGTGCATGCGCTCTTTTCCGCCTGTGACTGCAAGGAGCTTTCCGTACAATTCTTCGTCCCAGTTCCAGGGGACTCCAGTTTCTTCGAAGGCCATGTTAAATGCAACTCGGTGGCCGTCTCTTTCCGTTTCTGAAAGTGTACCATCTACGTCAAAAAGTACTGCTTGTAATTTCATAGTGCAGGTAACATATAAAAATAGATCGTGTTTGTCCAAACTTCGTTAACAAACTATTCATTACCTAAGTAAGGACTGAAAAAATTCAGGGAGGGCTTTTTCGCTAATCTTGGCCACGCCAATATTATCATGACTGCTGGCTGGGGATCTTATGGCCACCTCGACGGTGCCGCAGAAGGTGCCAAGTCCTTGCGGCAGGCGTACGATGCAGACCAGTGGTATCCGGAATGGAAAAAAGTACTCGGCAAAGAATTGGCCTCACGATGTCGTTTATTTGCTGGTCAAATATTCCCGCTTTATTGCGGTGTCCATAAGGGGCTTCCCTGGATAAAATATAAAGGAGACAATAATGAGTTTAACAGCAGCAATTGCCATAGAAACATCGGAAACAATATTCGAAGGGCATTTTGGATCGGCTTCGTTTTGGAATGTCTACGAAATTTCTCCCGATGCGATCACATTTAAGCAGTCCATAGAAAATCCTTTTTTTGGACACCACCACGACGAAGGCAAGCATAACCACAATGATGAACACCACGCCAACAAGCCCCAGACTATTATCAGTCTTTTTACGGTGGCCAATGTGCAGCTCTTGGTCGGCGGGGGATACGGTGGAAATGTCCGCATGTTGAAGCAGCATTTTCTTCCCGTTCTGACCCATGTCGGTGATATTAACGAATTTCTTTCCCTGTTGCAGCAGCACTACGCAGAGATAGAAGCGCAGTTTAACGAAGCAGATCGCAAGATCATTCGCATCGGCTGATTTCAGTACGGCACAAAACGAGTTCGCCAAATACGTAAGCGAACTCGTTTTGTATCTATTTTGCGGGCGCGCGAAATCAGGCTGCCTCTGAAAATACAGACATGGCAAGCAGTCTAATGCTCCGGTATTGAAACGCCTCTTCCAGACATTCCTCTCCAATTTTATCCTTTCCGTTCCAGTCGGCCAGAGTGCGGGCTACCTGCATTGTACCGATTTGCCCGCGCGGGCTCAGCGAGAACCTCCGAGACAAATCTTCTAACAGTCTGTGTTCGGCGCTGCCCTGCAAATGTTCCATCAGCTGGGCACGATTCAAAGAATTGTTTCCCCGCTTTCCATTGCGGCTGCGTATTCTCTCGTCAATCTCGAGCACTTTCTCCCGATACCAAGTATGAGACAGGGATCCTGCCTGCAATGTGGTTTGCTTTTGAACATCGAGTTCAATCGAAATTCTATCCAAAAAAGGGCCCGAAATTTTTCCTATCCCGGACAATCTTTTTATGGGGGAACAATTGCATCTGCCGCTCCTCGAAAAAAGATATCCGCACTGGCAGGGATTCGACGCTGCAAGCAGGGTAAAATCGGCAGGGTAGACCACTTTCTCCTGGGCGCGCGCAATGTGCACGGTGCGGTTTTCAAGAGGTTCGCGTAGCGCCTGCAGAGTTCGCGTCTGGAACTGGATGAGTTCGTCCAGAAACAAAAAACCGTTATGTGCCAGTGTAACTTCCCCCGGGCGCGGTTTAGCTCCGCCACCAATGACAGCGGCATCGGAAGAAGTATGATGAGGAGAGCGGAAAGGTGCCGCTTGAATGAGGGTCGAGGAATTTTCAGCCAGAGAATAAAACTCGCTGGATTCGAGCTTTTCCTTCGTCGTTAACGGTGGCGCCAGACTGGAAGCCGCCGTGATGAGCACAGTTTTGCCGGTACCAGGCTCTCCCATGATGAGAGTATGGTGTCTTCCAGCCACGGCCAGCGCCAGAGCTTTCTTTTCTCGCTCCATTCCAAGAATCTGGTCAAAAGTGACTTCGGTTCCAGTGAGCGGACTGAGCTGTTCTTTTCCAGTAAAAATTTCCAGATCATTCAGGCGCGACAGCTCTTCAATGGCCTGCAATGTTTTAAAGCGCAGGCCCGGTATCATAGCGGCCATGTCGGCAGCTTCGGCAGGAATAACCGCTATACGCTTTTCGTATTTGGCAGCGTGCAACAGGGCACTCACCAGGCGCGGCGTGTCCCGCACAGAGCCATCCAGGGACAGTGAGCCCAGAAAAATATGCCGGTCGAGAATCCCATGGGAGATTTCACCACTGGCAACAAGAATCCCAGTCAGAACGGCGAGTTCAAGCTGGCCTCCTTCTTTTTTTATGTCAGCAGGCAGCAGATTCACCGTAATCTGCTTAACTGGAAAAGAGTAGCCGCTGTTCAGCAGGGCAGAACGTATCCTCTCTCGACTCTCTTTTAGAGCCGAATCGGCAAGACCAAGAATCTGCATGCCTAGCGTTCCGGGCAGCAGGTGAACTTCCACGGTCACGGGTAAAACCCGGTACGCGTGGTAACCAAGTGATAATACTGATGGTACCATAATACTTTATAATGTGTTTGTTTTTACAGTTTTTCTTAAAAAGGCTTGCTTTTTTTTTATCGCAATTTCTATTTTGGTCATGAACAAATCTTCGGCAACTTTATGGGTGGCAGTCGCAATGCTGCTTGCCGATTGTTCCGGGAAATTCGTTAAAGAAAAACAGCTTGACGCCCTGAATCGGAATTTGATTGGGGTATATAAAGCAAGCACCGATATTGACATCGGCAATGGCAAGAGCCTTCCCAAAGGGGACATGGTTTGCCTGTATGCAAGCAGTACAGAGAAAGACTCCGTAAAGCTGTATGCGTACCCGTACAGAGAAGTGAGGGAAGAGGTTTTGCCGAGCAATGTACTATATATGTTTAAAGAGGACTTTGGAAGCAAAAAGTTTGACCAACAGGTTTTTGAGAAAAAGATCTCTGAGCGCTTTTCAAGAGTGGAAGGCGAAGAGGCTTACTGCCGAAAGTAACCCATTACCTGTATTTGTAATTATTTGCCCGCTGGTTTTAGAGCAGA
>DYPL01000060.1 GCA_020719945.1 Turneriella parva | reverse complement strand
GGTGAAGTCGTAACAAGGTAGCCGTACCGGAAGGTGCGGCTGGATCACCTCCTTTTTAGGGAGATTCTTTTACTTTTGCATTGCTGTCTGTTTTTGAAAGGGCAAAGAGTTTTTTGGACGAGGTGTATGCACCTCACATACTCGGGCCTATAGCTCAGTTGGTTAGAGCGCACCCCTGATAAGGGTGAGGTCACTAGTTCGAATCTAGTTAGGCCCACTATCAGGGAGTTGAGGACTTAGCGTTTTCAGGCATTGTAATGTCTTGAAATAATCGCTTTGCGATAACAGCTGCACAGGCAGCTTCGCTAAGTATTCAGGGCCTTAGAGTTGGGGACTTAGCTCAGCTGGGAGAGCATCTGATTTGCATTCAGAAGGTCACCGGTTCGATCCCGGTAGTCTCCACAGTCCATTTAGGACATTGAATCATCCAGAGGGATATTGTTTTTTGACAGGTAATGGGTAGAAATTTTTGTAAGAAGATTATATTATGTTTTATGTGCTAAGCATAATATGGTCAAGCTATTAAGGGCGTACGATGGATGCCTTGGTACTGCCAGGCGATGAAGGTCGTGGTTACCTGCGATAAGCCACGGGGAGCTGGAAGCAAGCATTGATCCGTGGATGACCGAATGGGCAAACCCTCCTGTATTTTGCAGGACATTGGCAATACTCCGGGAACTGAAACATCTTAGTACCGGAAGGAAAAGAAAGTAATAACGATTTCCTGAGTAGCGGCGAGCGAACGGGAAAGAGCCCAAACCGCAGTTATGTTAGTAGCCTGGTGGCGCTGTAATTGTGGTGTTGTAGGACCAGATAGTGAGAGCACCAGATTTCACGCAGAGTTACCAATCTATTGTATAAAGGAACGCTTTGGGAAGAGCGACCATAGAGGGTGATAGTCCCGTATTTGAAATGCAATAGACTCTGATCTGGCACCTGAGTACCACGGAGCACGAGAAATTCCGTGGGAATCTGCGGGGACCATCCCGTAAGGCTAAATACTCGGCAGTAACCGATAGTGTACCAGTACCGTGAGGGAAAGGTGAAAAGTACCCCTGGCGGGGAGTGAAATAGAACCTGAAATCGTACGCTTACAAGGAATGGGAGGGCTATGATTCATGCCTGACCGTGTGCCTATTGTAGTATGAGCCTGCGAGTTACTGTGCGCAGCAAGGTTAAGGGATCGTAGTCCCGGAGCCGTAGCGAAAGCGAGTCTGAATAGGGCGTTTAGTTGTGTGCAGTAGACCCGAAGCCGTGTGATCTATTCTTGGTCAGGATGAAGGTGAGGTAACACTCACTGGAGGTCCGAACCGGTAAACGTTGAAAAGTTTTCGGATGAACTGAGATTAGGGGTGAAAGGCCAATCAAACTCGGCGATAGCTGGTTCTCCTCGAAATGCATTTAGGTGCAGGGTTATATGTTTCAATACGGGGGTAGAGCACTGTTTGGGCTAGGGGCCCCACCAGGTTACCAACCCCATGCAAACTGCGAATACCGTATTGTTAGAGTATAGCACTGAGCCCATGGGGGATAATCTTCATGGACGAAAGGGATACAACCCAGACCGTCAGCTAAGGTTCCCAAGTGACTGCTAAGTGGTAAAGGATGTTGGATTGCACAGACAATTAGGAGGTTGGCTTAGAAGCAGCCACCCTTTAAAGAGTGCGTAATAGCTCACTAATCGAGCGATCTGGCGCCGAAAATGAACGGAACTCAAGCAGTCCACCGAAGCTACGGGATCGAAAGATCGGTAGAGGAGCGTTCCTGAAGGGGTGAAGGTGTACCGTAAGGAGCACTGGACATTCAGGAAGTGAGGATGCAGGCATAAGTAGCGCAAATGGGGGTGAGATTCCCCCACACCGTAAGCCCAAGGGTTCCGCAGCAAGGTAACTCCGCTGCGGGTTAGTCGGTCCCTAAGGCGAGGCTCACAGAGCGTAGTCGATGGGAAACTGGTTTATATTCCAGTACTTTTAGTGTATCGTTTGACCGATGTGGTGACGCAGGTAGATAGGGAGACGGGGCGTTGGTTGTCCCCGGACAAGGTTTTAGGTGTTGAGAGACTCAGGCAAATCCGGGTCTTGAGCTGATAGCTGATGTCGAGCTTGCCTTCGGGCGTAGCGAAGCTTCTGATTCTTTACTGCCAGGAAAACCCTCTAAGGGAGATGCATTGGAAACCGTACCCGAAACCGACACAGGTGGGCGAGGAGAGAATCCTCAGGTGTTCGAGAGAAACCTCGTTAAGGAACTCGGCAAAATAGCCCCGTAACTTCGGGAGAAGGGGTGCCCCGCTATGGTGCAAGCCAGAGGGGGTCGCAGAGAAATGTCCGCGGCGACTGTTTACCAAAAACACAGGTCTCTGCTAACACGCAAGTGGAAGTATAGGGGCTGATACCTGCCCGGTGCTGGAAGGTTAAGAGGAGAGGTTAGCTTCGGCGAAGCTTTGAATCGAAGCCCCAGTAAACGGCGGCCGTAACTATGACGGTCCTAAGGTAGCGAAATTCCTTGTCGGGTAAATTCCGACCTGCACGAATGGTTTAACGACTGTGGAGCTGTCTCAACGAGGATCTCGGCGAAATTGTAATGTGAGTGAAGATGCTCACTACCCGTGGTAGGACAGAAAGACCCCGTGAACCTTTACTGTAACTTGGCATTGATTTTGGGTTTTGGATGTGTAGGATAGGTGGGAGGCTTTGAAGCGGTCGCGCTAGCGGTCGTGGAGCCGTCGTTGAAATACCACCCTTTCAGGACTTGGAATCTAACAGATAAAGTCAACCTTTGTTTGGACAATGCCAGGCGGGCAGTTTGACTGGGGCGGTCGCCTCCTAAAGAGTAACGGAGGCGCCCTAAGGTTCCCTCAGTACGGTTGGAAATCGTACGTAGAGTGCAAAGGCATAAGGGAGCTTGACTGCGAGACCTACAAGTCGAGCAGGTACGAAAGTAGGGCTTAGTGATCCGGTGGTTCCGCATGGAAGGGCCATCGCTCAACGGATAAAAGGTACTCCGGGGATAACAGGCTTATCGCGTCCAAGAGTCCATATCGACGACGCGGTTTGGCACCTCGATGTCGACTCGTCGCATCCTGGGGCTGGAGCAGGTCCCAAGGGTTTGGCTGTTCGCCAATTAAAGCGGCACGTGAGTTGGGTTCAGAACGTCGTGAGACAGTTCGGTCCGTATCCACCACGGGCGCAGGAGATTTGAGAGGCCCTGTCCTTAGTACGAGAGGACCGGGATGGACGAACCTCTAGTGTACCGGTTGTGACGCCAGTTGCATCGCCGGGTAGCTATGTTCGGAAGGGATAACCGCTGAAAGCATCTAAGCGGGAAGCCTGCCTCAAGATAAGATCTCCCTTCATGGGGTTTCCCCATGACTAAAGACCCCTGGGAGACTACCAGGTTGATAGGTCACAGGTATAATTGTGGTAACACATTGAGCCGAGTGATACTAATCGGTCGTGAGGCTTGACCATATTATGCTTTTTACATGAATTCTACCAATCTTCTTAAAAGTTCATCAACGGCTTTTAAGAATTTCTTTCCGTATTGACCCAAAATCAATCCTGACTGAAAGTAACCCATTACCTGTATTTGTAATTATTTGCCCGCTGGTTTTAGAGCAGAGGATCCACCCGTTCCCATCCCGAACACGGAAGTTAAGCTCTGCATCGCCGATGGTACTTGGGTGCTTGCGCCCCGGAAGAGCAGGACGCCGGCGGGCTTATTTTATTTGAGTCTTTAACCAGTCTAACAGATTTGTCCTGGCGGTCTGCCACTCTGTTTCTTCACTGAAAGCTTCCACAAAATTCCGGTTATTAAACGCAATGAATCCCTGCAAGAGGGAACTCGGTAAACTGTATCTGTTCTGAACCTTTCTGCATGTCCATCCGTCTGGCAACAGGAAACGGTGGCTGGCATCTGCCTTTTTACCACAGATCTGGCATACTTCTGAAAAATTGACGAATCCCTGCAGATTGAGCCATTCCAGATTAAAATAGATTGCCAGCGCCTGTTCTCGTGGTTTGCTCCAGAGCGGAAAAATGACATTCTCCCAGACCGCGTATAACCCGTCAGTGCCCTGTTCGGGATAGAACCCCTTATTTACCGCATAGAACATATCTGCAATATTTTGCAGGCTTTCGTAGTCGGGGCTTTGTGGGACGAGTGTTTTAATGAGTTGAAATTCTGTTACGTACTGTTTTTCAAAATTAATATGTGGAGCTGGAAAATCAATGAGATTTCCGGGATAGAGATTGTAATCGGATCGTTTTAACGATTTTTTGATTCCAGGAAATCTTAGAGTGGCGTAAACTTCATTTTGTAATATAGCCCGCACAGCCAGGTCGTCATTATTGAGTTCTTTTTTTCCAATGATTATGGCTTTCATTCTGTGTCGGGCAGAAATTCTATGGTTACACTTTTAATATGATTTCCCGATGCTTTGTCGACCGTGAAAACCGTATTCCCTATTGTAACGAACGTCTCGGACTCTACTTCCCCTTTTAGTTGATGCAGTAGAAATCCCGAAAGCGAGTTAAATTCTTCTTCGGGCAGATTTAATGGCAGGTTTGCATTGAGTTCCTGGAGGGAAATAATGGGGTCTACTCTGTATTTTCTGTGGCCAACTTCTGCGATAGGATTTTTCTCTTTGTCAAATTCATCGCGAATTTCCCCGACAATTTCTTCGAGAATGTCTTCGAGCGTAACCAGTCCGGTTACATCGCCGTGTTCATTGACGGTAAGGACGAGATGTTGTTTTTTTAATCGCATGTCGCGCAGCAGGGAAAGGAGACTCTGCGTTTCAGGCACTACGTAGAGAGGTCTGAGGTTTTCCTCCGGTTTAAAACGCCCCTCTCGTTTTATGAGCAGCGGCAAAAGATCTTTTGCGAAGAAAAATCCGATATATTTCTTTTGTCCGTTTTTTTCTTGATAAACGGGCAAGCGTGAATGGCCGGATTTTTGAAAAACCGCTGCTATTTCCTTGAGAGTAGAATTGAGATCAATGTCTCTCATTCTCTGGACAGGAATTTTCACGACACCTGCTGTGAGTTCTGCAAGATTTGCAACTCCAGATATCATTTGTTTTTGCTCGTTACTCACAGCAATATCGCTGTTCTCGAGCAGATGGAATAGCTGGTCTTTGAGTTTCTCTTTTTTGCGGAACAGCCCTTTCAGTAATCGGGGCATTCCCGATTTTCGCTTGTCTTCGTTGGTCATATTGTGTGTACCCTGGTGAGTGGTATGGCTTTGCTTTGAATTTGCTTTAAAAGTTTTGATTCCCATTTTCGTGTTTCTTGTAAGTTCTTTTCTGACAGCTCGTGATCGAGTCCTGTCGTGTGTATGATTCCGTGAACGAGCAGTAGTGTAAGCTCTTCCAATAAGGTTAAGGAATGTGCTTTTGCCTGTGATTGGGCTGTACCGCAGGAGATATAGATTTCTGCAAAATTCTCTTCCTGGTATAGAAAAGTAAGAACGTCCGTTTCTGCATCTACGGTTCGGTATCTGGCATTCAGCTGTTGAATTGTGGAGGCATTGGTAAGTATGACGGAAATATTTTCTACGTAGGTGCGATTGAAAAACAGAGAATCTCCCGGAAATAGAATTTCTCCGAGTTGGCTGGCAATATCGGTTAACTGGGAAAATGCGTGGCTGCAACTAAAAGGTTCGTCAGTGTCTTCTGAGAGAATTATTGTCATTCAGCGAAATTCCTCCAGGGCTTTTTTTACGCTTTCTAAAATATTGAACCGCGATATGAGATCGGTCATTTTAAAAAGGTCCTGCACGAACTGAGATGGTGGTGTGAGATATAATTTTCCGTTGTTTTGCTCTATGGTTTTCTGAATGGATAAAAGCAGGGCAATACCGGTACTGTTAATATAACCAAGGCTTGAAATATCGAGAATAACGTTATAAATGCGATCGTTAAACACGTTCTTGATTTTTTGGATGATATCGAGAACATTGTCGGAATTAATTTTTCCGCTGAAAGTGACAATCAACACCTTGTTGTCATTTACCTGTTCCACTTTAGAGCGGATATTCAATAAGGAATCCATTCCCATTATTTGCAATAAATATAAGTCACGGTGAATTAACAACCATAATTTTATTTTTTAGGGGTATAAACCGATAATAGATTGTTGACGCAATATGACGACAACGGGATAACGAAAGAATGGCTAAAATGTATTCAAGAAGATCCAGCGGGGAAAACTCCAGCGAACTCGTAAGGGTTATCCAGATCAACGAGTATCTGAAGCATGTGATCCGTATTTCCATGAGCATCAATCTGATTGCTCTGAATGCCATGCTGATTTCACGCAGATCCAAGGCAGATTCGAGCGGATATAATGTTGTCTCAGTGGAGCTGCGCGAATTTTCTCAGCGTCTTTCTCTGCACACACAGGAATTGCGCGAAATGATTTTTCGCATGGTGCATCTTGTTGCCGTCATGAAGAAAAAGATACATTTTACTTCCAAGTACGAGAGAATTCTCAAAGAACATGAGAAGGCGGGAGCCATTTCAGCTGTCGTACTTAAAAGACTTCGCGAGGACATCAAGGGGATACAGGCGATTACGCACAAAGAGTTACGCAAACTGTTGCGCCATACCGATTTTGTTCTAAAACTTTGCGAAATGGGTTCCAGTATATACCGGAATGCCCGCGTTGAGGCGGCTTACGTGAGCGACCTTACCTCTGAGCTGATGATTGTCGCAGACACAATCGAAAACTCTGTAAACGAAATTCTTGATATATTGCACAAAGTAGTTGTACTCATAGAGGATTATTGAAGGATACCCAAATGAAAAAAATTCAGGTTATCTATAAAAGCGATTCGCACACATGGGCCGCCATTGCACGGGACCCGGACCGCCCTGATTATATTATCGACACCAATGAGTATATCATCATGAATGAGAAGGAAGCCATTCTGATTGATCCGGGTGGGATTGAAGTCTTTCCCGCAGTTTTTTCTGCCATCAGTGAGCAATTCGATCCCGGCAAGATAACTCATATTTTTGCTTCCCATCAGGATCCAGACATTATTTCCTCTCTGGCATTGTGGCTGGACTTTAATCCTAATCTACGCTGCTATATTTCCAAGCTGTGGAGCACCTTTGTTCCCCATTTTGGCGGCGACAATAAAACCTTCATTGAAATGCCCGATGAAGGCGTTTCGATCAATTTTTCCGGAATAGAGCTCCAAGCTATTCCCGCGCACTATCTCCACTCTGCCGGAAACTTTCACCTGTATGATCCCGTTGCCAAAATTCTTTTCACGGGCGACGTTGGGGCAGCTCTTCTTCCCAAGGATTCCACCGGTCTCTTTGTGGAAGATTTTGACAAGCATATTCGTTTTTCAGAGGGTTTCCACCGCCGCTTCATGGGTTCAACGGAAGCCAAGCGACAGTGGGTAAGACTGGTGCGCTCTCTCGAGATTGATATGATTGTGCCGCAGCATGGAGCCATTTATAAAGGCGAAAATGTGCAGCGTTTCCTCGACTGGTTTGATAATCTGGAAGTAGAGTCTGCCTGGAAGAACGTTGCCGTAGCGCGTTCCCGCTAACTTTTTTTCGTGCGGAAACTGTTTCCGCACGAGTACAACTATTTTTGCTGTTTTAGTTTTGGGCGTTGGAGCTTTCGGTTTACCTGAGCGCGAAAGGCCCTCTGGCTTTTTGATCCCGTCCGAAGGACATGACTTTTCGTGCCCCAAAAAAAAGGCTTTCCTCAACAGACGTGCGCCTTAGGCTGTCTTCGCGGTATGCAACAGCCTGCCCGCATTTTGGAGGAAACATGAACGGAGAAAATAAAAAACAACTCGATACTGCCCTGGCGCGTGCTTCTTTACACGAGGCCCGTACCAATGCCGATTTAATTTCAATTTTTGACGACGAAAGCCGTGCCAACCAGGTTTTGTTTGATTCTTTTTATCAGCAGAATCCTATTATTCGCGCTTTTATGGAACTTCTCGATTCTAAAACGGCCATTTCTAAAGACGAATATTCGCGCAGGGAGTCTGAGTTCTTTAACGCTCACCCTGAATACAAAGACCAAAAGAAACAGCACCAGGCCATGGAGGCTGTTCGCTCTGCCCTGCCCGAGGGTGCCCTGCTCAAGGTTACCGGCGGTTATGCATTGCTGGCTACAGAGCGTCGCTCCGGGCGTTCGCCTGCGGGAACTTTTCCTGTGAACACTCCCAACATTGCCGGTATTGAAGATTTTCGCCACACCAAGGGGTCTGTTACCGAGTCCGAATTTGACGCCATGTGGAAGGCTGCCATGGACTATATGGATGGCAAAAAACTGTACTCGACCAAACGCTACATTGGCCAAGGCCATCTTGCCATACCCGTTCATTTTATTGGCGAAAAGGCTATTGCGGCAGGTTTCACCATTAACATGTTTCGCGGTGAGGAGCACGCCAGTGATGTCGACTTTGAGCAATGGACTATGATCGCTTTGCCCGGACTGCTGCATCCCAACACGGAGCGTTTTGCCGACGGCGTCTTTAAATTCACCAACTACCGCGAGCGCATTATTTTAATAGGCGGGTCCGGATATAATGGCGAAATCAAAAAAGGAATGTTTGCGATTGCCAACCACGTGTATCCGTTGGCGGGTCATTTAAGCTTTCACTGCTCTTCTGTATACAACGAGCCTAAGAACGAAATAACTCTCGTGTTTGGACTTTCCGGAACCGGCAAATCTACCGTGGCCTCGGGACTCGAAGGAGCGCGTATGCTCAGCGACGACGAGACCGGAATAGACTTGGAGCGTCGTGAGACTTTTAACCTCGAGAACGGAAATTACTATAAGACCGGTGGACTGTTGTCGGAGCCCAAAGTTCTGGCTGCTCTTGAAAATGTTCGAGCTGGCGATATTTCCATCTATGAGAACGTGGTGGTTTCGCCCAATGCTCATGTCGTTTTTGCTGCCGATCCTACTGCCAATGGCCGCGTTTCTCTGCCATTAACTTCTCTTCCCGGAGCTGTTTCTGAAGGCATGTTTCCGCTGCCCAAAAGAATTATTATTCTTTCGCGCGACGTGCACGCGGTACTTGACCCGGCGAACTTCCTCAGTAAAGAACAGATTGTCTATTACCTGAACCTTGGTTATACATCCAAAACTCCCGGTACAGAAGCTGGAATTACAAAACCGATTCCAACCTACTCAAAATGGGAGGGTGGTCCTTTTTACGATCTCAAAGACGAGATTATCATGAAGACTCTTCTGAAGTTTTTGTCTTTGGGAGATGTGGAAGGAGTACTTCTGAACTCTGGCGAAGGTGGTGGTCCGTATGGCACAAAAGAGAACAGCCGCTTTCCGGTTGCCATTACTCTGGAGCTTGCAAGAGCTTTTGTCGATGGCGTGATTACAGCGCACCGCGATTCTCAACCTGCTGATTTTGACACCAATGAACTGCTTGGAACGGTAAGGCCTAAATATATTCCCGGGATATCCGAAGCTATTTTGAAAGCCTTGAATGCAAAACAGAATTGGACAAACAACGGCCACGGCGAGCTTTACGATCAGCATGCCCGCGAACTCTTTGCAGAGTTTACTAAACATGCACAGGAATCGCTTGGTGCTTCTGCATCAGATCCTGAGATCCAGAAAATTCTGGAATCTGGCCCGCGCGCGTGAGTTCCGTACTCGGGGTGTTTACGCCCCGGGTTCGCTTTGTTAGATGATCAGTATCCCAAAAATGGCTGCTCCTACGGGGAGCCATTTTTTTAGCGCTTCAGGATATCTGCGGTTGAAATTTCTGACTTTTCCCCTGTTCTTCTTTCTTTGAATTCCAGCATGCCGTTTTCAAAAAAACTCTTTCCGGCAATGACAATCCAGGGGAATCCGGCGAGCTCGGCATCCATGAATTTCACGCCCGGCCTTTCGTTTCTGTCGTCAAAATAGACATCTTTGTCGACTGCTTTCATTTGCTCGTACAGGGCGTCCACTTTCGCGATTTCATCTTCTTTTTTGGCCAAGGAAATAAGAACGTACTCAAACGGGGCAATGGAAACGGGCCAGATAATTCCGTGGCTGTCATAGTTTTGTTCTACAGCCGTAGCCATGGTGCGCCCTACGCCTATCCCGTACGTACCCATTTCGGGAATATGGGGGCGGCCATCTTCTCCGAGCACCTCCACTTTCATTGCTTCCGAATATTTTTTGCCGAGCTTAAAAATGTGACCGACTTCTATACCCTTAGTCGCGTGCAGTGGTTTGCCGCATTTGGGGCACAGATCTCCCTCGAATGCGGCGACCAGATCCGCCGTATTTTCCGGAGCCATCACAAAATCGCGTCCCTCATTAAGGTGCACAAAATGCGTATCTGTCTGGTTGCCACCAGAAACCAGACCGCTGCGATTCTTTAAATTGACATCGTAAAGGAAGATGAGTTTTTTTTCTGCATAGCGAATGCCCTCGGACGCAGCAATGGCCTTTGCCTGCTGGAATTTTATTTTTTGAGGATTTTCCTGTGTTGGCGGAGTGCGAAGCGAGTGGGGGCCGGCAAACCCGGGAGCAGCCCCGGTGACGGCTTCAATGGCTTCCGTGCTTGCCATGTCGAGATCGCCGGATTTAGCTGCATTTTTAATTTTTACGATAGAGGCTTCCCTGTCTCCGGGCAGAAACGCGACGACAATTTCTTCCTCGTTTTCCAGAATGACCGTTTTGATGAAATTGCGGGCATCTGCTTTCAGAAAGGATGCTACTTCTTCCACCGTTTTCAAATGCGGCGTAACCGTTCTCTCGGCTTCTCCGTCTTCTCCGGAGCCGTAGGCTACGGACGGTACAAAAGGAGTCTTCTCCTGGTTGGAACGATAACCGCAGGCAGAGTCGGAACAAAATAAAAGGGTTTCCTCGCCAATTTCGGAAGCGACCATGAACTCTTCGGAACCAGAGCCGCCCATGTTGCCAGAGTCGGCCTCTACGGGAATTGTGTCGAGTCCGCAACGCGAGAATATATTGCGGTAGGCTATCCGCATTTTTTCGTAGACTTCGTTCAGGGAATCCCGGTTCAGGTGAAAAGAATAGGCGTCTTTCATGACAAATTCTCTGCACCGGATCAGGCCGTAGCGGGGACGGATTTCATCGCGATATTTTGTCCCTATCTGATAAAAAGTGAGCGGAAGCTGCTTATAGCTTTTTAGGACGGTTTGTGCAAGCCAGGTTACAGATTCTTCGTGCGTGGGACCTAAAACAAAAGGGGCATCGTGGCGGTCCCTTATGCGCATCATCTCTGGCCCCATAATGGAATAGCGCCCGGATTGTTCCCAAAGCTCTGCCGGCGTAATTACCGGCATTTGCACTTCTACCCCGCCAGCTGCATCCATTTCTTCGCGAATGATGGCTTCGATTTTGCGAAGAACGCGCTGCGCAAACGGCAAAAACGCGTACAGACCGGCTGCCTGCTTGCGAATCAAGCCGGCGCGAGTCAGCAGGCGGTGTGACGTGACGACTGCATCTTTGGGATCTTCTTTTTCCGTGAAATATGGAACCTGGGTTGCTCTCATGGGGGACTCTGGAAAATGTCTCTGAATTGTCAAGCAGGGGAGCCCTCATTTGTTTTCCCGCACTGCGTGCGGGGGCTGAGCATTTTTGCCGACAAGAGTTATTTTGTCGCCAAAGTGGCGATCCGTTCTATAAAACGTTCCTAAACAGTAGGCTTTTTGTTCTTAATTTAACCAGCAAAGTATTCTAATTGCTTAAATAAGCTCCGGTCGCGACGCAGCTTAATGACGAAGTTGCCTTCAACGCCTTCGCGCTTGCTGCTGAGCGAAAAAATTCATATTTTTTGCCGTTTTTAAAAAA
>DYPL01000016.1:31532-47622 GCA_020719945.1 Turneriella parva | reverse complement strand
TCCCGCGATGGACGATGAATTCGATCTAACCGAAGGAGAAGAACTCCCTGCATCCCCTGCTCCATCTGCTTTTTCTGCCCAAGAAGAATTTGACCTGATGCCGCAGGAGCCTGCCGTAGAAGAACCCAGAGTGCAGTTCGAAGAAGTTGCGGAATCGCAAAAGCCGGAACCTTCACAGGCAGCGGACATTCAAACCGGTGAATTGAGAAAGATGATTGCTTATCTCGATAATCTTCTCGGAGAACTGCCCGACGAAGTGATTGAGCAATTTGCCCGGTCTGAGTATTTCTCCCTGTACCAGAAAATGATGGAAAAACTGGGGCTCTGATATGGGCTTGCTGAGAAAGGCAGAAAACCTGGAAAAAAAGACTCTGGCTGGACTGGGGTCAGATTTTCCCGATATTCGGGATTCCAGAATGAACGCAACCATTGTCGAACCGGTTCGAGAATATCTGCCGCGCGAAAGGGCTGACACCCTGCTGAATCTCCTCGATCTTTTCCAGGAATTATCTGTCATTTCTGATCCGGAAACTTTCTACTACTCTTTAATACAAGTCTTTATGGCTCAAGCTGGTACCAGATCGGTGGCCGTATTTATTCTCGGGAACAGAAATTACGCGCTCAAAGCAGTGAGAACATTTAAGCTTGAACGTTCCATGCAGTTACCGGAAAACCATCCTCTGCCATTGTTTCTGCGGGAGAATCTGCGCATTCAGTCCCACGAAGCCCTTGTGAAAAAGCACGGCAGGGACAACAAAGATCTCACTGTTTTTGAAGCTAACGCACCTGCATTATACGTTCCGATCATTGATCATCATTCCCTCGTTGGGTTTCTTATGGTTGGCAACAGTGTGACCCAGGATGCTTTCAGCAGAGAAAGCCTGATTTACATGCAGCTTTTTGGAGAGGTTCTTGGAGCGTTCCGTACAACTATTGCCAATATGGATCTTCTTCGCGATGCCCGCAAAAATATGCAAAGCAAAGAAGAACTCCTGACTGGCTTTGAAAACCTTGTCGATTCTTTCTCTGAGGCAGAAAATCCTGCGGAAAATCTAAGTACATTTCTACGTACCTATGCCTTCCGGGACTCTGTTATTCTTCTGTTAAAACAGGAATTTCAATATAAGGCGGCATTTCACTGGGGTATTCACCCGACCAGTCTACTTAGAATTGAAGCGAAGCTTTCTTCTGAAGCCCAGTATAAAAAAGCGGAGCATTACCATGGGCGTGCCGAAACTTTTGACTTTGTTTTCGCAAATTTAAAAGAGGAAGAAAAATCTTTTTATCGTTTCGTATCAGTTATTCCATTCACGAAAAGAAAATTATGGCAGGCTGTTTTAATAAAACTGAGCGGGACGCCCATAGAGTCGGTTTTTTCAGATCGCTATGAAACACTGGCTGTAAAACTTTTTCTCGCGCTTCATGAATCAAGGCTGTTGTCTTCCTCCGGCAATTCATCTTCTTTGCTCACTATGGGAACTCATTCCCATTTTATCGAAATCCTCCATATTCTCGAAAACCAGGCGAGAAAGTCAGGCTCCCCCTACTCCCTGATTCGCATTGATTATGCCAATAGGGAAAGGTTAACACGCCTGCTTGGGGAAGAATGGCTGGCTTCGTCTACCGAAATCCTGCTGAAGATTCTCGCAAGCGATGAGAATTATCCCGTGGCGGAGGTTTTGCCTGGTCGTTTTTTTGTCATTATCGATGGTGCTCTTGCCCCGGGTGTCTGGGCTTACGGAAAAAGGATTGCCCGAATTATTGCCAAAGAATTTCCTGCCGAAGAAAAAAGACCGGTGTACAGAATCAGCGGATATTCCCGGCCGGATGACCCGGATATTGAGCCCGAAAAATTCCTGTTCTCCTGAATCTTTGCGTCCGATACTGTATTATGACGCGTTGGCTTGCCGTTCTATTTTTTGTGCCGTCTTTTATCTTTGCGGCTGTCGACAGGGACGAAAAGGGTAACACGACCGAAAATTACAGCGCCAGTGGACTGAAACTGTATGTACATTCACCGCGCACCAGGTACTATGCCACCGACTCCGTTCCCGTAGAATTAATGGTTCTCAATGATGGTTTATATCCCGTTACTGTTTTTCTGCACCGCAATCCTGCAAAGAATTTTACTCCAGTTATTCGTCTCTCGTCTGGGAAAAGTATACCCTTAAAAGAAAATCCGGAGCCATCAGATTTTGAACGGACGCACTTTGGAAATTATACTGGCACGAACTATCATTCCCGCGCCGTAGTGTTGCAGCCGGGTGAATCGTTTACTCGAAATTTTTCTCTGTCTGATTTTACAGATGCTGATTTAGCTGAATTTACCAGCAATGGCTCGCTGAGCGTTATGGCATATTTTTACCCAAATCCTGAACAGGATCCATCCGTCTTTGTGAGCGGTTCGAATCATTTGTCGCTTATTTTAGATCCTCCTGCTAAGGCCCAAAATACGGAAATGTATTTTTCTGATTCGGCAGATTCTCTTCCCGATCCCTCCGAGACAATTTATCTTTTATTGACTGCTGAATATAGCGGCAACTGGTCCCGCTATTTTAAGTATGTATCTCTGCCGGATATTATCCGCGATTATCCAGATTATGCAGAAAAATACATGAGGACATCTGCGGCTGGAAAACAGTCAACACTCGAAGAATTTAGATCATACCTTATGACGCGTGGAAATATTAAAAAATTTCAAGTGATTCAAAGCGACGCTTCTGCCGAGAATAGCGGGAAGGTTGAGGCCAGAGTACGGCGCATCTTTGACGGATTTGAGAGGGAATTTTTATATACTTACTATCTCAGTCGCAAAAAAGAATCATGGCAGGTAACGGGAATTGAAAGCCAGATAATCAGGTAATCATCATGACAGATATTTTATCACAGGACGAAATTGATCAGTTATTGTCTGCCATCTCGAGCGGAGAACTTCCCGCAGAAGAATTTACGCAACAGACAGAACAAAAAAAAGTAAAAATTTACGACTTTAAACGTCCAGATAAATTCTCCAAAGATCAGATCCGTACCGTTCAGATGATGCACGAAACATTCTCGCGCCTCACGACAACAGCTCTCTCTGCCAAGCTGCGCTCCATGGTTGGGGTTCACGTGACAAGCGTGGACCAGCTTACTTACGAAGAATTTATTCGATCGATTCCCAACCCCACGACTCTTGCTCTCATTAACATGGACCCTCTCAAGGGTAACGCAATTCTTGAAATTGACCCCGTAATTACCTTTACGATCATTGACAGACTTTTTGGAGGCGCCGGAGAGCACTTTAAGCTGACACGCGAACTTACAGATATTGAAATGTCCGTTATTGAAGGAATTATTGTACACATACTCAATAACCTCCGCGAAGCCTGGGCAACTGTAATCGATCTGCGCCCAAGACTTGGAACCATAGAGACAAATCCACAGTTTGCTCAGATTGTTCCTCCCAGCGAAATGGTGATGCTGATCACACTGGAAACGAAAATCGGAGAATCCGAAGGGATGATGAACTTATGTATTCCCTACATTACCATTGAACCTATCATTGCGAAACTTTCTGCGCAGTACTGGTTCTCTTCTATCCGCCGTGGAGAAACAGATGCAAACAAGACTATTATCCAAGATCGACTGGAGCTGGTTCAGGTTTCCATATCGGTTGAAGTAGGAACGATCCATCTCAGCTTTAACGATGTGCTGCAACTCAAAAAAGGCGATATTATTAAACTCAACAACACAACCATTCTGGATGATTTTACCTTCAAGGTAGAAGATCGTCCCAAATATAAATGTCGCCCGGGACGGGTTGGTTCAAGACTTGCCGTTCAAATTGGCGAATCCATTGAAGATACACCGGACGAGTTCCTCATTACAACGCGCTCTCAGGAAGAATATTAACAGAAGGAGACTTTGAACCTTTTCGCGGCGGCGCGTCGCTGAGCAGCTGTGCAAGCAGAGCCTTCTCAATAATGGGCAATGCCTGGTCCAAAATAAATGAAGCCGCTGTACACCTGCACGAGATCCGCTCCCATAGAAAGTCTCTTTTGAATATCCTGGGGAGACATGACTCCCCCACTCGAAATCAGAGGAATATCGGGTCCCGCCGCATCGCGGGCAAGCTGTAAAAGGTATTCTGCTCTTCCACGCAGAGGTTTTCCAGAAAGGCCACCGCCAAAGTTTTTCGCTAATTCTGCTTTTTTTCCCGCATACGCATAATTCACGGTTGTATTCGAGATGATGATGCCATAGGCCCCATTGCTGATAATCGATTCTATCGCCTGAGAAAACTCTTCGTCTGTTTCAAAGTCTGGGGCAAGTTTTACGAGAACGGGAAACTGGCTCACCTTGACAACTTTGCGAACGAGCTCGCCTATATACCCGCGACTCTGCAGCTTGCGAAGCTCTGGTGTATTTGGTGATGAAATATTGATGGCGATATAGAGAATTTTTTCTTCTTCTTCGGGAAGCAGATCACTCTGTATAACGTCGAGACAAAACATATAATCGTCAACTGCATTTTCGAGTGGGGTGTTTTTTCCCTTGCTTATGGAAATACCGATGGCTGCATTCGGCGGTATTTTTCGGAGTCCCTTTTTGATTTCCTTCCAGCCCTTTTCTATGCCGGGATTGTTAAATCCCATTTTATTGACAATAGCCTGTTCCGACGGGAGCCTTAAAATTCTTGGCCGGGGATTTCCCGGTTGCGGATACGGGGTAAAAGTTCCCGTCTCTACCGTTGCAAATCCCAGATCCATGAGAGCAGGAAAAAGCTTTCCGTATTTGTCGTAACCTGCGGCAATCCCAACAGATGAAAACAGTGGCTTTCCTGCAAACTTTGCGCGCGCAGTATTTTTATAGGGAAGCCCTTTTCTAAATAAATGGCGGATGCGCAGTAGAAGGCCAACCTTTTCATGCAGAATTTCCGGATCCGACAGAAAGAGAAAAAATCTCAGAAAGGGATAGAGAGAAGAAAATAGTTTCATTGCAGAATTGTCCGGAATTTATCTGATTTTTTCCCGAGTTCTTCGTCCGAATAAGAGTTTTGCTCTTGCAGAATATCGAGAATACTTTCGGATTTTATATGGTGGCAATCGCACTGCTCGCCACCTATACGCTTAATCTGATTTCCGACTTTAATGGAATCCATATAGTACGTGCCATAAAATTCTTTATCGCAGGCAGGATTAGGCCATTTCCCCGTATAGCGACAAACACCACCCGTTTTGACCCCTTTGGGAAGTTCCTGCGAAAAAGGCTCTGCTGTTCTGTTCTGCGACTTGTATACATGGGCCATATATTTTCCCCAGATTCTCGTTGCGACCATTCCACCCGACTGGTGCCTTCCGAGAGTCATGGAGCCATTGTCCATCCCAAGCCAGATTGTCGCAGTGTATTCATTGGTAAACCCTGAGAACCAGGCGTCGTTCCAGCCAGAGGTTGTTCCCGTTTTACCTGCCCCGTGGCCTGTAAAACCACCCTCAACGCGTATACCACGCGAGGCTGTTCCACCACTGACTACGTTCTCCATCATCTTGCGTAAAATAAAGGCGACGCCCTCTTCCATGAGCTGGATCTCACCTTTCTTCTTTTTGTAATTGAGAATATCGAGTATTTCGGCTTCTACATTTGTGAGTACATTTCCATCGCGGTCAGTAATATAGAGAATTCCATGGGGAATGACATCGCGGCCCTCATTGGCTATCACAGACATGCCCGTAGCCATTTCCATGGGAGTTAGCTCGGAAGCCCCCAGTGCAAGGGAAGGATTCGGCTGAAAGCGCTCTATCGGTGCTTTTGTAATCCGCGATGCAAACTGGATAATTTTATCTGGTCCTACCTTATCGTATACCTGCACAGAAACCAGATTGAGTGAAAGAGCCAGAGCTCTGAAGAGAGGAACATATCCCTGATAAGTGCCCTCATAATTCACGGGTTCCCATTGCGAACCATCTGGCTGTATATTTATAAGCGGCGCATCCAGAAAGCCCATGGCATAGTGAACGGATCTGTCTTCGAGAGCGGCCCCATAGACAAAGGGCTTAAATGCAGATCCGGGCTGCCGTTTGGCCAGAATGGCTCTGTTAAACTGGTTGGTAGACTTGAAATCACGCCCTCCGATAAGAGACATGATTCTACCCGTGCCATGTTCCAGCGCAATAAAGGCCCCCTGTACCTCGAGTTCCGACTTAAATTCTCTGGCAGAAGAAAGAAAATCCTGAGACAATTCATTGTGCTCGCGCAGCGGAAGGCCAAGAGACAAAAGTTCGTACGCATCCGACGTGCGATCTTTTATTTTCTGCCTAAAATCATTGCGAAGAGAGTATTCGCGTTTTACCCCCGGCAGAGGGATCAGAGATTGCAGGCTGTTGTAGGTAGACAGCAGAGTATAATCTACGCCGCCATAGTCAGATTTGTTGGCCGCGCGCGCAACGGGATCGAGTTCTTTGAGAACTTCTACCATGGCTTCTTCTGCTTTTTGCTGATAATCGAGATTGAGCGAAGTGTACACCTGCAAACCTTTTCGGTACACAGCTTCTTCTCCGTACATTCCAATCAATTCCTGGCGCACCATTTCGACAAAATAGGGAGCCTGATTAGTACGAGTACCAAACATATTGATGGACGGCGGAGTTACGATAATTTTTTTCCAGTAAGCTTTCCAGAATTCATCGTACAGAGTATTAGATTCTTCTTTTGTCAGCAGTTGGAGCTCTACAAGGCGGTTGAGCACAACCCTGTTTTTGGCACGCGACTGGTGGGGCGACCGAATGGGGGAATACGTGTGGGGAGACTTTGGCAAAGACGCAAGCACTGCACCCTCCATGAGTGTAAGTTCTTCTACCGATTTGTCGAAATAAAAACGGGCAGCCGAAGAAATTCCATACGCACCATGGCCAAAATATGTCTGGTTAAAGTACATTTCCAGGATCTCTTCTTTTGAATAAACATATTCCACCTCTAAGGCCAAAATGGCCTCGTACAGTTTTCTAGATATCGTTCTCTCGGATTCCGTATACAGCCCTTTAACAAGCTGCTGTGTTAATGTGGAGCCGCCCTGCACAATACTCATGGCTTTGAGGTTGGCAAACATGGCCCGCAAAATGCCCTTAAAATCAATCCCAAAATGATTGTAAAAATTGCTGTCTTCTACGGCAAGAAAAACCGCCACCACCGGTCGGGGAATCTGGCTTAGATGGACGAGATCTCTTTTATGCTGGAAAAGCTCGGCAATGAGACGGCCTTCTACATCGTAAATTCTTGTGGGAAGAGCCGGCTGGAAAGTGCTCAAAGCCCGTATATCTTTTTGACTTTCCACGGCATGGATAATAAAGCCCAGAAAGATTCCGCCCAAAAGCGCTATGGCCATAAAAACTTTTATTGAAGTCTTTTCAAAAGTCATTATTTTCTTCTCTGTGGAAAGGAATTTCATAGTTAAAGATGAAAAATAATTGCCACCGCCTCTGGAAAGAATTTTTTGACGATTCGGCGTTCAGGGAAATGTTTGACAAATTGACAAAGTTGAATATTATGTCTCCCGGAAACAATAATGTGCTGCCATTCCCCGCCCGACGGAAAGAATGGTTAATCATACTTATCCGAGCGAACCTTTTTAAGAGGATACAGTGACACTCAGGGATTACGAAAAACTATTTAAGGCCATGTCAGATAAGCAGCGCCTTCGGATTTTATCCCTGCTAAGCAACGGCCCTCTCGTCGTGAACGATATTAAAACGGTATTACACCTCTCCATGTCCACTGTTTCCCAGCATTTATCTATCCTACGGGAAGCAGATCTCCTTCTCGACAACAAACAGGGCAGATGGGTTATCTACTCCATACACCCGGATCTTTCCACCAAAACAAATACTCTTGCCGCCGTAATTTTTAATGAACTGAATAAACACTTTCCGGAAGATGCTGCCTTCAACGACGATCTGGAGCTGCTGAGAAAAATTCAACAGCCCCATACGTTTATAATCAGCAATCGATTTTAAACCTTATCCGTAAACAGGGATATAGCTTTATGCTCAGAATCTACTGTCCGCAGCTCTTCTAATAAGCGAGCGGCCCGGGATTTATCTCCCCTTAAAATGTGGACATCAATAAGGTTGGCCAGATTTTTTACATGCTTGCGATTTCGCATTCTCATGCGCTCGCCAGATTCTGCGGCAAATTGAAGAAATTCATCATCGCGTGTCATTTTGGCAGCGTAAGCGGCCACATAGAGAAACTCCGTGTCTTCCGGATGGGCATGAATATACCTTTGAGAAAACAACGCCGCTTTTTCGTAATCGCGGGCAGCAAGTGCGTGTTGGGCAAGACGGCGCAGCGCTTCGGGATGCGTGGGATCTACGCTCAATACTTTTTCCAGAGCCTGCAATGCATTAGCGGCAGATCCCTCGGCGCGGGCAAGATGGTATTCTTCGAGAATGACATCTGCCTTTGCGCGCCCTTCTGATTTGGATATAGCAACCTCGCTCTCGTAGGCTATGCGAATCAAAGACAAATCGTCAGTGAGTTCTCCCTGGGATTTAATGAGAGTCATCAAGTCCTCCAGATTTCCGTCTGTTTTTTCTACAAGGCGGAGGAAGAGATTTTCGTCTTCGTTTATAATTCGGTTGCCGTTCTCACTGTAGCCAAGCAGAATATCGTCGCGACCGTCAGAACCCATAAAAAGAATATCGCCGGGAAGAAGTTTCATCACATTCACGTACAGATTGCCCGAAACCCCCAGAGTTCCCAACTTGCGAAAAATCTCACCCGTTTCAATAAAAGAAGCCTTTTTATCGCGGTACAGTACTATGTTTGGGTGCTCCGCGTTGATAGAATAGAACGCGCCCGTCTGCTCGTCTAACAGGGCCATCGTGAGAGACATGAGCATGGAGCCGTCGAAGCTCTCGAATACTTTATGGAGCTCCACAAACGTATTTTTAAGCCAGCGCTCGGGATATTGTTTTTTTACATCGGGAGA
Source organism: Turneriella parva (assembly GCA_020719945.1). GTDB lineage: Bacteria > Spirochaetota > Leptospiria > Turneriellales > Turneriellaceae > DYKF01. Next base: position 38,654 of record DYPL01000016.1, on the reverse strand, counting down.
AAGCCGCGTGCGCTCAATAATGGAGAGCAGAACCGAGCCGAGAACGAGCGCGCCACCGGCTCCCTGGATAGACTTGCCCATAGCATCGCCGTTGAGAATAAAGTTAAACCGGTGATCCTGCAGCTCTATCGTATGCGCCATGTTGATATCGCCACCGAGTTCTTTTTCGTATTTGCGAAACGTGAATTTCTTTTTCTGCTCGAGAACAAAATCAACGCGGAAATTGTCTGATTTAGCGTAATTGGAGCTGAGGGGTTTCTGCAGCAGAGAAGTAAGGAAGTAATCGCCATCCTGTTCTTCTTTGAGCTTGCGTACCTCGACGAGAGTTTTTTCGAGATCGGCATTGGCTGCATTGAGAGCCTCGGTTCTTTCCCGCAGCGTTCTCTGCATATTGTCCAGGGCCCGCCACATTTCTCCGATTTCATCTACCCGCTTTGTTTCAATTGGATTGTTGAAATTCTCTCCGGAGATTTCCCCAAAAATATCAATCGTCGTGTTAATGGGCTTGCGGATACTGTTGATGGTAAGCACGGAGATAAGTGCCACAAAGACAGTAATGATGGCCATAATGACGAGTGTCGCCAGTAGAGCTATGTAGAAATTCTGATTCGATTGTTTTTCAATGTCGACGAGCATTTCGCTCTGTGCTGTCATCATGTCTTCCACGAGCGTGTCTATGTATTCTGTAGGTTTACGGTCTATGCCCCTCACTTTATTGTCAATCTCGTAGGGAGATAATTTGCTTTTTAAGATGCCGCTTATAATGTGCGCATCCCCTGCTTCCTGTTTAACAGCGATTTTGGAAAGCTCTGGTTCTTTCATGCCTTTGGCGGCAGCTTTTTCCCTTGCTTTTTTCAAGAGAGCCTGTATGTCTTCCTCTGTATATTTAGTCTCAGCGTAGCCAATAATATAAGGATACAATTCCGTGCGGTATATTTTACCGAGTTCTTCCTGTTCGCGTATGGCCAGTTTCACTTTCTCGGCATCGAGCAGAGGGTGGTCAAATTCATTGTAGAACTCTTCCAGTTTGCGCAGGCTGGTTTGGACTTTTTTCTCGTAGTAGGTAAAGCTTTCCCAGTACTTAATGAACATGGCTGGATCGCTCCCCCGTAGAAGGGTATTTTTCCATTCCTGTACCTGTATCTTAAAGTCTACCTGGGCTTCGCGCGCTGTATCCACTGCAACTGTAATCCGTTTGGCTGTATCAAGACCACCCTGGGCTTTTGCATTGGAGACCCCCAGATTGACAGCATTGACGACAATGCCGATAAAGAGAGCTGCAATAGATAGCCCGGCCATAAGCCAAAGCCGCTGGTAAATTTTCAACCCGTTGATAAAGCGATCACCAAACATAATTTCTCCTGTTGCAGCTTTCAGGCTCCCCGTTACTGTCCGTTATGCTCTCTGTTAAAGAGCGTATCTTTGTACTGCGTCCATGGGTCCCGTGGATACAATGTGTGAAATTCCGCATTCTTAGGCACCGGCTTTTCGCGGAATCTGGGATATACACGGCGCGCCTTGGTAAGGACTTCTTCGTGATAATCGTAGAGATTGTTCACATTGATATCTTTTGGAATTTTGAACATGGTCAGACAGGTATTGCAGACAATCAATTCGTTTTTATGGATGACAATACCCGAGCCGCATTCCGGGCAGTGCGCGCGCAGGTGGTTGCGCCAGCTCAGCACAAGCACTGTGATGGAATAGGTAAACAGAAGAGTCAGAAAAATCCACGTGTGGAAATTCTGCTCTGTTGCCAGCAGCCAGTAAAAAAAACCAGCCATATTAGACATAAAGGGAATAATAAGCCAAACGGCCAGCACTAAGGGTAGATAGCGATAGTAAATAGGGCTGAACATATTCCAGTACAGTCTTGTATATTTGTTCGATTTTCTTAAGTCGCGGATGGGCAGACCGGTAAAAAGCGAAACGAGGAACAGGGGAACATAATTGAATACCATCACGAGCGTGAGGAGCAGCTTGGCTATGATGGCCAGCCCGATGGGTGTATTATCCCAGAAAATATACTTTTTTTCCCAGTATGGAAAAACAAGGGCTGCCTGTTTTACAATCAGAATGAGATCTGTCAGGTGTGAAAGATACTGGGTGAGAAACAGAAGGACTCCCTGCGTGGCGAGAATCAATGCTCCGTAAAAAATGAGATCGATGATATAGTTTTTTCTTCTTTTTTCCATGTTATGACCTTAATACTTCGTTAAATACCGAACAAATGCCATTTATGGCAGGCCTTTCAATTTGCATACAAAAAAAAATCTTGCTATACGGTTTTAGTCTGTCAGTTTGTCCCCGAATCCATTTGTCAACTGCACGAGCAATCGTACTTTTTCGAACTAAACAGAGAGGTCTTCAAAATGAAAAAAATTATACTACTGATGATTCCACTGCTCCTGGTGGCATGCGATGACAGAGCCGCCAGACTGCAGAATCTCACTCCTCAGGCTATGGCCCTGGAAATTGTTCAGGACATGAGCAGAAAACAATCTCAAAGCGAAAGCCCCATTGGCATGCTTGTAGATGATGTAAAAACAGATCTCCGCACATTTAATACCTATGGAGCGGCAGAAGTTTCGGCTGCCATCGATCTCAACATCAAAAACCTAAACGAAATCAGCAACATGGTAAAAAAAGCAGGAGGAATGAACGATGAAATTTTTGATCACGTGGTAGACACCATCACAGAAATTTCGCAGTCTTATTCCCATCTCGACGAGAACAGTGCCAGAATCCGTGCAGAGCTCTCCGACTCCATTAAACGAATCGAAGCGATGGACATTGCACTGGATTTAAAAATCCGCGACATACAGAGTGATATATCAAAAACCAAGAAGCAAATGGATGAGGTTGAAGAAAGTAGACGCGGCTCATATGAAACGCGAATTAAAATGAAAGAACAAAACCTGGCTACCTGGCAGAAATTTAAAAAGAGCATTCGCGGCGGAGAACTCAAAGTCAAACTTGAGAAAGCGAAAACGGGTATTGACAAGTTTCTCGTCATCCTGCACGACAATGCCATGGTATACCAGGATGCAGCTGTCACCCTGCAGGATGTAAGAGCTTTTCGCGATGCCCATAAAGTACTCGATGGCATAGCCGACCTTGGTAATCTGGGGGATTCCATGATCAACTCATGGGGAGAGCTTGGCGACATTGTGGAAGATGCCGTTATATACATAGACGACATTGATCTTTCTGATTTTAATGTGGGAACAAATTCCTAACTGCCATAAGGATGTAATATGAAACGACTAAAGGCTCTGATTTATCTTACTCTCCTCGGCGCTGCCGGATACTATGCCTTAGAATATCTTAATCTAAAGCCCCGGTTTATGAATTCTGACAGGACCTGGAGCAAAGTATTAAAAGAAGATGGGAAACGTCTACAGGAAGCCAAGAAAAAATTTGGCGAGGCACTTTCCACCGGCGCAGTTAAGTAAGCTCTGAAAAAGTTTGCCTTCGGATCGCTCCGCCGCTGCGGGACAGGCCTTTGTCGCGGATTTTTCGGATCTCCCTTCCGTTAAGAAAATGGCCACCCAAGCGCGCCTGGACCGCCTATATATTCTCGTGAACAACGCAAGGGTCTATATGTCGCACCGTGAATAAACTTCGGATGGCTATGAGACCACGTTTCAGGTAAACCATCTCTCCCATTTTTTGCTGACCCTTTTGCTCAAGTACCTCCTCTAACGGATTTTATTTGACGGCGCGGGAATGAAAAAGAATTTCAAGATATAACTTTTCTGGAAGATTAAAAATGTCTACAAAAATTAAAAGCTGGCAAATTGTTAATGGCAAATTATCTCCCGTGGTGGATAATCTGATTGATGGGCAACGAAAAGAGCAGGTTGACTTAGAATCGTGGATATTTGACAATCCTGAAATTATTGGCGAAGGCATCCTGTTAATCGGAAGACAAGTGAAAACGGCATCTGGCACTTTAGATTTAATAGGCATCGACAGAACTGGCAATATTGTAATCGTAGAGCTAAAACGAGATAAACTACCCAGGGAAGCAATTGCCCAAGTGATAGATTATGCAGCAGTCATTAAGGATTGGACCTTGAATGAGTTTAATGAAATCTCCAAAGAACAGTTAAACTACAGCATTGAAGATAAATTAAGCGAAAAGTTTCCAGATATTAGTTTAGAGAATTTGAGAATTAATGAGGCACAAAGACTAATCATCGTAGGTTTTGAGATTGAAGAATCATTGGAGCGAATGATATCTTATTTAGCTGAATCATTTGGAGTAAACTTAAATGCAGTTATTTTAAACTATGTGAAATCAGCCAGCGGCGATGAAATTTTAAACCGCACTTCTATTATCCCGGAAGAGACCGAAACCGAACGTATTAAAAAGAAAAAATTTTCCATACCACTTTCTGATGAACCAGGAAACTATGAGATAGACGTATTAAAAGACAAATGGCAAAGATATTTTGCAGAAGAACTTGTCACTAAACATCGAATGAAAGACATAATGCTTCCTAAAATATTGAAGGACAAAATTGTAACGAGAGCGCAACTCAAACAAGAATTTATTAACAAAAAAATAGCAATTGATGATAAATCTGCAGGAAGTATAATGTCCCTTATCTCAATCCAAATGGGAATGAAAAAGAACGACTTCCTCCGCCAAGTAATTTCATACGAATATCCAAATAATCCCTGGGAAAAAGATAATTATAAAATCAGTGAAGATTATAAAGACTTTTTACACAGTTTTCTCAAGGGAGACTGAGCAAAAGATCACCCAAAATACTTAAAAAATTACTTTCTATTAGTATTACTCCATAGCACTATATTGAATAAGAAACAAAGAAAAATTCTACAAGCCATTTTTGCCGATCCGGTAAAATCCGACATCGAATGGTGGCAGATTAAAATTTTACTCCGTGGCCCTGGGTATGGTATTAAGCAACGGTTGTACTCCACACGAATTAGTCAACGAGCATTTCTTTTATTGTATTTTTAATTCGTCTAATTATAAGTTCAGGTACTTTTCCGAGAAATTTAACCAATCTGTTTCTATCAATCGTTCTGATTTGATCAAGAACAACGAAGCCCTTTCTCCCTGCAAACTCCAGAGGAATTCGCGTCGGATATGAATGCGACTTTGTCGTCATGGGAGCAATGATTAATGTTTGAATATGGCTATTCATTTCATCAGGTGAGATAATGACACATGGCCTTGTCTTTTTTATCTCATGGCCAACGGTAGGATCCAGGCTAATCAACCAGACATCGTACTGTTCGGTTACCATGTCCAATCTGCCATCTCGCTCTCTACGTTTTCAGGAAGGATGAATTGATCATCACCTGCTTCACGCATTTCTTGAAATTTTTGTCCCCAGCCTTCTCTTGGTGCAGAAGAAAATGGACTGATGATGATTTGGTTATTTTCCACTTCTATATTGACGGCATCGAGAATGCCGCACTGGCTGAGAATATTTTGTGGTATTTGTATTCCACGTGCATTTCCGACTTGCACTACCAGTGTTTGCATTTTACTAACGTAATTTTTTTGAAATGGGATGTCAATAAAATTCGGGATCTTGTAAACGGATTTTATTTGACGGCGCGGGAATGAAAAAGAACGACTTCCTCCGCCAAGTAATTTCATACGAATATCCAAATAATCCCTGGGAAAAAAATAATAGAACTGCCGCCACTCCAGCGATAAAGTAATTTCTGTCATCTACTTCGTCCACTACATCTCGATATGGCCTACGGCCTACTCGATGTAAACTAAGTTTATACCGAGTAGCCGCAGGCGTATCGAGGTAGGTAGGGCTCACTTTCTCGACAACTTTCCGTCAGGAGAAATCGCAAGCGGAGAAGAAGGAAAATCCTCAACGGATAAACGGCGAACTAAATCAATCGATCGCTTCTGCGAATCATAACCCGGAATGGCAGAAGTAGAATTAATCAACGGAATAATTTCACCAGAATGAAAAGACCCGTCGCGGTTCAGCGTCACGTCGAGAATCAAAGAATAGCCGGCAATGCCGCGCGCAGACAAGGCGCCATAGCCAATAAAATTGCCGAGAGAATAAGCAATAAGGCGATCCCTGTACAACTCCATCGCGCGGGGCACGTGGGGGCCGTGGCCAATCACCAAGTCGGCGCCGGCGTCAATCACTGCGTGTGAAAAAGCGGGAAGATTACCACGGCTCTCTCCTAAAAACATTTCGTTGACCCGGGGAACATGCGTGTACTTGCCGCCCTCTGCACCGCCATGAAATGTCACGATGACAATGTCAGCACCCGCGACGGCCTTCGCTACAAGCTCCTTTGCGCGGGGAATATTGTGGATGGAATTGTGGGCGCCCAGATAACTGAAGGCGATAAAGGCAATCTTCTGGCCATTGCGAGTGACATATTCAATGTCGTTGGCAACCGCAGTCATTCCGGCGGCGCGAACATTTTTGGCAGTATCAATATAGCCGGCGGGCGTAAAATCTCCGGAATGGTTGTTCGCGAGTCCAAGCACATCAAAGCCGACATCGCGCAAAATTTTTCCCATGGACACGGGCGTGCGAAACGCGTAGGTATTTTTTCGGCTCACATCTTTATAGGTGTTAGAAATATTGGTGAGAGTACTTTCAAAATTGGCAAAAGTAATGTCGGCACCCTTGAGATAAGGCTCCACGCCGGCGAACAAGGTTGCACGAGGATTGGCCGGAACACGGTTAGTCGGATAGTTGGTTCCCGGTACGGTGTCGCCAACAGCTTTGATGCGCAAGAATTTTGTCGCCCCTGTTTCCGGGGTTTCTTCGTTAGCCTGCACCAGCGTTGTTCCCAGAAGGGCAACCGCCAGAATAACTGTCATCGTCCATGTGATTCTTCTCGTTCTCATGGTATCCCTCATTCCATTTTGTAACATGGGGTCAACGAGTTTGGGGGGATTTTAGACACGATGAATCTTTTCGAGAAACGAATAGGCTTAAGAATTTTGACATTTCCAACTGAACAAAATATGACTATTTTTAACGATAATGGATCCCCATTTTTTGGCAAGCGCTTCGTCTTTACTTACTCGCAAAATCAGATCAAATTATACCTCTAAAATTTCTGCCGTGCAGAAGCTCATAGCCAAACAAA
>DYPL01000016.1:21954-31432 GCA_020719945.1 Turneriella parva | reverse complement strand
AAACTCATTTACTCAGTGCTGATTCTAACAGCTGTCTGGGCTTTCCCTCTCTCTCTCTCTGCGCAGGAAACCCCGGCCCCGGCAGCCGAAACTGCAGCACCCGGAGCCGGCCAGCAGAAAGGCTACGACGAGAGCTACCGTGGTGTAGTTCACGAAGTAAACCTGCTGAAAAAAGTAGAACTCCAGATTGCGGTTAACGACGAATACCTTGAGCCTACCATTAAGGCCATTGTAGAAGGGGCCCATACCGGTAAAATCGGCGATGGAAAAATTTTCGTCACCACGATAGAAGAGACAATCCGCATTCGCACCGGCGAACGCGGCAAGGATGCTATCGGCTGATTTGTTGAAAACTTTTCTGCTATGGCCACCTTTGTTGTTTTGCACCTCTGGCGATTTTTTTTTATGGCAGCCCTGCCGCGTTCACCCTGCTCTGTGTAAACTAGGCAGGGCCCCTACCGCGTTAGCGCCATGTAGAGCATGGGGAGCTGCTCGGGCAGTTTTTCAATGCTGTCGAGCACCAGATACTGGCTGCCAAAAATAGAGCGCACATACTCGTCAGCTTTGGGATCCAGACTGATACAGAAAACAGAAACGCCACGCGCAGAAAGCTCCTCCACGGCGCGGCGGGCATCGGCGCGTAGATACTCAAAATCCTCTACATCTACATCCGAAGGCTCGCCGTCTGTCAACAGCAGCAGGATTTTTTTCTCGGTGGGGCGCAGCGATAAATAATGTCCGGCATGGCGAATAGATGCGCCCATGCGCGTAGAGAGGGCACCCTTCATTCCGGCAATGCGGCTTTTAACCTCGTCGCCCCATGATTCCGTAAAACCCTTAAAAGGATAATAGCGAATCTGGTGGCGACCATTGGAGGCAAAACCGGCAATCGAAAAAGAATCCCCCAAGGCATCCAGACTCCAGCCGAGCAATGCTGCTGCTTCGCGAGAAAGATCAAGAATAGTGGTTTTTTGAACAGATTCTTCTTGTCCTAAAGAAAGAGGAATATTTATAGACTCTGAAAGATCTATCAACAGTAAAACAGAAATATCGCGAGTGTCTGGAATATTACTCATGTGAATGCGGTCATCGGGTGTAGTCCCGCTGCGATAATCTACCATCGCGCGAACCGCAACATCAAGATCGAGCTCCGAGCCCTCCTCCTGGTAGCGAACGCGAACGCGGCCCTGTGGTTTCAACGTATCAATCAGGCGCTGCAGTTTTTTGGCTAGCGGATCGTTCTTTTTCAGAATCTGATCTACCAATTGTGGATTGCCCGGCTCCGGAATGGTTTCGTATACGGTGGCCCAGTCAAAACGATATGTCGAAGAATGGTAATCCCACTCTGGATGATGCCTCGCAAACATGGTTCTTGGATCTATCGTGTTTTCTCTCAATTTTGGGTTGGCCGCGTTATGGTCGGAGCGGAAGTCATCTTCGTCGTCTGAATCTTCTAAAAAAATCCAGAGAAAACGATTATCGTCTCGATACGGAATTTCCGTATTGGGAAAATAGACATTGGGCGAGCGAAAACTCACGTCGTGTATTTTTACCAGGTACTCAACGCCCAGATCCGTTGCAATCGTTGTGTCGTGCGGATTGGCCTGCACGCGCTCCCAAAAGCGTTTCACATACTCTAACAAAAGAGGATCTTTATAAGAATGCTTGGGATCTAAAATAGCGCGAGAAAGAAGAGCAGCCTTATGGCGAATGCAGGAATATCCGGGGGGGCATTCATCTTCCACTGGAACCGGATGCAGTGCCAACCAGAGGTTTCTAAGCCCCGGATACCGCTGCATGGCTAAATATTCCACGCGTGAATCCTCCAGAGCTTCCATAATTAGATGCTGAAAACGATTATAGTTATCGGCAATAAATGGAGTCGTCCATTTGCGATGCGCCGCGAGATGCGCTAAAATTGCGCGGTACCGGTCGAGACCTTTGGGGCCTCCCGCTGCCTCAATTACGTCGGGAAGATGAAACCCCTGTTTATCTAAATGAGGCAAGGGAGTTCGATCAATATCGTAGGCCGTGGAATACGGCAGCAGATCTTCATCGATTTCCCAAAAGGAATGCAGATACAACTGAAGATTGTGCGTGTTGTCTATTAACAGAGTGCCCTTGCGCTCGCGACGCAGTGCCGCAACGGAATCCGCCGTCTGGAGACTAAAATAATCACCGGCTTTATCTGGCTGATCTCTATACGTTCTAAGACCGTAGGCCACCCAGTTGCGCAGCCCCCCAATATTGAGCTGGCCTAAAACATGCGATACCTGAGTAAAAAACGGCAGTAAGCCACCCGATGCCTCACGCCCTATGCGCTGCAGCAGATCGAAATACGCCCCCGCGAGCTCCCGCGTTTCGAGGCGCCTTATTACGTACGGCAAAGAAGAAAGAAAAGGAGCAATAGCTTTAGGAGTCCCCGAACGAGACAAAAACTGACACATTTCTACCGTATCGTCCAGAATTTCGTCGCCGACTATATGCGCGACTGCGGGCATCACCTGCAAATAAATGACTGGCAAATCCTGGCCACGTCCAAGAGCACAAACTCTGGACGCTCCCTCTAACCATAGTTCTATGCCGCTCTCGCCAAGAAGGCTTTGAGCTTCAGAGAGACATTCGGTAAAAATGTCATCGATCTGAGCTACATTACAGCGCAAACGCTTTCTATAGTCTGCTTCAGCGGCAACGGTCATAAAACACCTTAGCCAAAAGTAATGTCAACTGCATGTTCCAGATTAGAGCGAATATCTCCCTCTTCCGTAATGGGAGTAATCAGAGCCATGCGACAGGCATCGCGTGGGCTAATACCCTGTTGAATCAATTTGCCAGCATACACCAACAGACGAGTAGAAATCCCCTCTTCCATGCCGTGGCCTTTGAGGGATCTGGCTCTGTGCGCAATTTGCACCAGTTTGGCAGCCACAGCGGGATCAATGCTGGTTTCCTTTGCAACAATTTTTGTCTCGGTTTCTTCGCTCGCGTAATCAAATTCCAGCGCAGCAAAACGCTGCTTGGTAGATTGCTTTAGATCCTTCATGAGGCTCTGGTAACCGGGATTGTAGGAAATGACTAACTGAAAATCCGGGTGTGCTGATATGAGCTCTCCCTTACGATCGAGAGGCAGCGTGCGGCGGTAGTCAGTGAGAGGATGAATGACAACCGTGGTATCCTTGCGGGCTTCCACAATCTCGTCGAGATAAGCAATAGCCCCGTAACGAGCTGCCAGCGCGAGAGGTCCATCCTGCCAGCGGGTGCCGTCTTTATCTAATAGAAATCTGCCCACGAGATCCGATGCCGTCATGTCTTCGTTTCCGGCCACTGTAATCAAAGGCCTGCCCAGTTTCCAGGCCATGTATTCCACAAAGCGGGACTTACCTGCCCCCGTGGGACCTTTTACCATCACCGGCAAACGCTGCTGGTAAGCGGCTTCAAAAAGCTGCACTTCGTTGCCTTGCGGCTGATAGTATGGCTCCGATTTAATTTTATATTGTTCCAGCTCCATGCGAATCCCAACCTTTTTTGTAGCCACTGAAAAAATCCCTGCGGGAACTTTTTCAGAGCCTGCTTAATATTATCCTAATGCGGGCCAATGGCCCACAGTCCATCCCGGACAGGCGAAATATATGTGTATTAAAAGACCAGTATCCACTCTTTCAGGGAGGGGATAAAATCCCCACCCAAATGGGTGGGGTTGTTTTAAGTATCCTCTAAATGAAAAGATAGGCAAATGCCTGCTTGCTTTGAGAATACTTAACGCGAAATTACTTGTGAACTTTGAGCTCGTCGCGCCAGTTCGGGAAGAGCTTGTCAGCATCTGACTGGAAGGATTCAAACGCGCCTTTCAGCTCTGGATGCTGTTTGGCTGCCTCAACAAGGTTAACACCTTCGAGCCACGCCTGTGCAGCCTGTCCGAGGGATTTGGCTCCGGCAGTACCTCCGTCTTTGTGGCCGAATGCTCCACCACCGGAAGTCTGGATAACGTTGGAGTGTCCAAGGTTATCAAAGAATCCAGGAAGACGAAGAGCGTTCATACCACCAGAAATAATCGGTGTAGTTGCCATCATGCCGTTCCAGCCCTGCTTGTAGTACAGACCCATCGCTTCGTCCTGCTCCAGCATGTGTGCGAGGAGCTTGTCAGAGGGATCTCCTTCCATTTTGCCGTAACCCATGGTACCAGTGTGGATACCAGAAGCACCCTGCATACGGGACATTTTCATGTGAACTAGAGCAGTGTAACCGCGCTTAGCCTGCGGAGAAGTTACAGCACCATGACCGGCTCTGTGGTAGTGCAGGAACTGGCTGGGGAAGTAACGACGGGAAAGAGTTACAGACATTGGGCCACCAACATAACCGTCTACGAGGAAGGCTACATGGCTTGCGTTTTCGCCAAATGTTTCGAGAATGTACTCACCACGGCGAATCATTTCAAAGGGATCATCCGCTGTAATGTTTGCAGAGAAAAGTTTTGCCTGACCGGTTTCGTCCTGTGCACGCTTCATGGCGTCCGCAACGAGTGGAATTGTGTCTTTCAGAGGCGAGAAAACCTGATTCCCCTGTGGCTCATCGTTCTTGATAAAGTCTCCACCGCGCCAGAACTGAAGGCAGGCGTCAGCGAATGGTTGCGGGCGCAGGCCAAGCTTTGGCTTAATGATGGTTCCAACAATCATTCCACCATTCACTTGGGGACGGCCCAGAACGCGCCACATGTCGCGAATGTTCATGGCGGGACCATCGAACAATGCGAGGTATGCTGGTGGAACATAGAAGTCGAGCATTTTACCGTATTCAACGTCGCCCATACCCTGGTTGTTACCTATGGTAAGAGTCAGGAAAGATACAATCATTGCCCGGCCATCGATCATGTTGCGATCGAACAGTTCAACCGGGTAGGCAATCTTCATGAGTTCTTTGGACTCATCGATTTCGTACACGAGGGCATCTACACCTTTCGTGAAATCATCTGTTGTAGAGACTTCAACGTTTGTACCAGTGGAAGATTCAGCTGCAAAGTGGGCTGCAGTACCCAAGAAGTCATAGTGGCCTGCTTTGGGCTTCATCATGTAAGCGGCGAGAACATGTCTGCCACCTTTGATCAGATCTTCTTCTTTGAGATCTAATCTGGCGTAACGATTACTTTGATCCATGGAAAATTCTCCTTAAATTTTTAAGTTTTGCTTCTCCGTAAAAATCAATGCGGAGGATGCGCAGTAAAAGTAAATTGCTTTCATTGGCCTGTCAATCAAAAGAACGGAAAATTCTGTTGCCCACGTTTTTTTTTTCTTAACAATTAGCTTTTAAACAATAAGGTACTGAATACATTTTTTTGACAACGGATTTTTCTTTGTCTGATTACACGCTTTATCTTCTTTATTCTTTTAATTGCTTTGGTGTCTACTAACACTATTCATTCGATGCAATCTTATATATATTTATGTCTTTATTTTTTGCGCGCAAATAGGCTGTGCTTTCCGAGCGGAGAAGCGCTGCCCGCGTAGGGCCCCCCTACTGCCAGCGAAGCTGAAACATTTTTTGAGCCCAAGCTTTCCAGCTCAAATGGGGACGCTTGCCTTCTGGAAACTGCATAAAAGGAATGGTTTCGTACAGACCTGTGCCCGTATAGATCTGGTACAGATTCGGGAAATAGCGGGTTTCTATGGATATGTCGCCGCCCAACAGGCTCGCTGTTTGTTTGAGGACTTTTTCTTCTTCCCGCGTAAAAACGGATGCATAAGGCTTAAGGGGTTGAAAACTCATTCCTGCAAGTACCATCACCTTTTTGCCATCTAAAACCTGCTCCTGCATTCTGGGAATAATTTCAATATCACCGTGCAGTACCATCGCATGGATGAGCTCGTTGAAATAGAGCGGCAGCGGAGACCCCTCTACGTGAAGATACGAATGTTCTGTAATCTGCCGCCCGGTTTTCTGAAAGAAATGTCCGTCTGCATAGTACAAATGTTTTCCGAGCGTATTGCGAACCAGCTTACCGGGAAGCTCCTGGAGAAAGAACAGAATGGCCGCACGAAGGCGCTGCGAGTTTTCGTAGATGGCATCTGCCGTAAAAAGTTTTTGATCGCCGGAGTGTGTCGCCATGAAATGTTCACCAATGCAGATTGAATTTTTGCGCCCCGGCCTTCTTCCCTATCCGCAGGCACGCCAATTGATGGAGGAAAGAAAGCAACAGTCTGTACAGCAAAAAAAAGCCTGGTTCATTTTTACGGAGCATCCGGCCATTTATACAACGGGAATAAAAACAAAACCGGAGCATATTCTCGATCCCGCTATCGATACATTTCCCATCCGGCGCGGCGGCTCCGTCACCGTGCATTCTCCCGGCCAACTAATTCTTTACACTGTTTTTCCGTTTCGCGAATCGGGAGGACTCGACCTGTTTATCCGCAGATTGGAAGGAGCCATTCTGGACACCTTATTTGACTTTGGAATTCCAGGGCGCGCAAACGATCCCGAAAGCGGAGTATTTACTTCGCGCGGAAAAATTGCGTATGTCGGAATAGAAGCATCTGCCAGAGTGATTACCCATGGAGTTGCCCTGAACGTCCGCAACGATCTAAGCCTTTACAAAAAAATTCATTCCTGCGGACTCACCCTGCCCGCCGCGCGCATGCAGGATTTTTTGACAGAGGCGGTTTCCCTGGAACAAATGATTCCTTTTTTAGAGAAACATGTGTTGAGCCGTTTTTCCGGACATTCGTTAAATATATTAAAAAAAATCTCTGTGCATCGTTTCAAAGAAATAAATCCAGCTTTTCGAATTCCCGTAGCCTTTCAGTACTTTAACGAAGGACATTACATTATGGCTCACGAAATGCTGGAGTTCACTTGGCGCGAAGAACCCATCGCGGAAACCAGAAAAATTCTACAGGGATTCACGCAGCTCGCCTCTGCGTTTCACAAAATATACGAAAGGCCAAACCTCAAAGGTGCTGTTTCGCTGTTGCAGAAAGCGCAGCCAAAATTAAAAGATATATCTTTCTACATTAAAAACCCCGAATCTCTGCATCGATCTATCGAGCAGGTGCTTACACGCCTTACAATAGATGGACTCGTGCCGGGACTTTACATTTCTCTGGAAGGAAAAAACGATGAACCATAAAACGTTTGTTTTGATAGGCGGCGGATTGCTACAGCTTCCCCTCGGAAACGCCGCAACAAATTCCGGCTACCGTATTGTCGTGGTTGATGGCAACCCGGAGTGTCCCGGTGCCGATGCAGCGGATACTTTCTATCATTGCGACATTTCGGATCCTGCAGCCGTAGTAGAAGTTCTTCGGAACCATTCGGAAAAACCTGCCCTGTGCGCGACCAGCGGAACGGATTTTTCCGACACCGTTGCTGCAGTCAATGCGCATTATTCTCTTCCCGGAATTTTGCCCGGCCAAGCAGAGCTGCTCACTGATAAACTGAAAATGCGGGAACATTTTCAAAGACATTCTCTTCCGCAGCCAGCCTTTATTTCGGGTGGTGCCGATCTCGATCCTTTTTTCAGGGACCATCCATCTCCCCATGGTTATGTCATCAAGCCGGTTCGCAATATGGGCGCGCGCGGCGTGTTACGAATCGAACACCGGCAGCAGCTTTCGTATGCTCGCGAATATGCAGCACGCTACGACAAGGCAGGAAGAACCATTCTGGAACACTTTATTCCAGCGCATGAACTTTCTGTCGATGCTCTTGTGTATAAGGGCAGAGTTACGCTCACTGGAGTTGCAGACAGAATTATCGAAATAAAAGACAATCATTATTTTATTGAAAACGGACATTCCATGCCAAGTGCCCTTCCGGCGGATATTCACAGAGAGTTGCTGACTCTCATGCAGAAAACGGCAGACAGCCTGAGCGCTACTAACCCTTACACGGGGGCCCTCAAAGGAGATATACGTTATACAGACAACGGCCAACTGATCATCGGTGAAATCGCGGGAAGGCTTTCAGGTGGCTTCATGAGCACGCACACCTACCCGGAGGCAACGGGAATAGATTTAATGAGGCTCTTTATTGAATTGCTCGAAGGCAAAGAGCCAAATCTCCCGGAATCTTCCAGACAGTACAGACAAGTTTCTATTGAGAGATCGTTTACTCCGGAACCTGGCGTCCTGGAATCTCTGGTTATTCCACCACCTCCCGCTAAAGAAGTATACCGCCATGTCTCTGGTAAAGCCGGAGACCTCATGGAACCGGTTCGGAGCAATGTAGGCAAACTCGCGCACTTTGTTTTTTCGGCAGATACACTGACCGCTGCAGAAAATTCGTGGACGGACTTTTTTTCGCGTATCGAATATAAGACAACGCTTCCTAAAATTCCAGAGAAAGAGCTCGCTGCCCTTGCCCGCAATCGCTTCAACAAAGAAGCCTGTCGGGTATGCAAAGTCTGCGATGGAAAAAATTGCGCCTCCGGAATTCCGGGAATGGGAGGCGCCGGCAGCATGTCTTCTTTTCGCGACAATCTGGAATCTCTGTCACAATTCAAAATATTGCCCCGATTCCTGATTGGGGACAAAACTTCACAAACAAATACTCCAAGGAGAAATCTTTTTGGCCATTCGCCAGCTCTCCCCATACTCATTGCTCCCATCACTGGTGGAGCGACCAATATGGCTGGCTCCATTACTGAATGGGAATACGCGATGGCCGTTGTATCGGCAGCCGAAAAAACAGGCAGCCTGGCGTTGCTTGGCGAGGGAGCAGCACCGGATAAATTCCAAACCGCACTTTCGGCTCTTAAAATTAAGCCAAATGGATTTCCCGTTTTTAAACCCAGATCAGATGATGCGGCAATCGAAGAGAGAATGGAAGCTGTCCGCGATTCCAATATTTCCGCGTGGGGTATGGATATTGATGCGGTTGGCATTGCCACAATGAACCGCCGCAATCTGGCAACGCAGCGCAAGTCTGCTGCACAGCTTTCCCGCTACGCAGAACTTTCTGGCAGGCCTTTTTTTCTCAAGGGAATTTTAACGATAGAAGACGCGGCTCTCGCGGCAGATGCGGGAGCGGGAGCGATTATCGTGAGCAACCACGGCGGGCGCATTTTTGACGGGGCCCCCGGAGCCGCCCGCGTTCTCCAAACGATTGCGACATACATGAGCACACACCATCCCCAGGTGAGAATTCTTGCCGACGGTGGAATTCGCAGTGGCGCGGATGTATTCCGCATGCTGGCTCTCGGTGCAGAATTTGTTCTCGTGGGAAGGCCCATTGCCATTGCTGCCGTAGCCGCCGAGGAGGCCGGCATTATTTCATTGCTGCGGCAATACCATGGCGAGCTTACGCACATTATGGCAGTGAATGGGTTGACCCATTATTCCGAAATTAGAAAGGACATGCTGTTGCAGACTTAAGCTGTCTCTGAAAAATATCAAACCGGAAGAATTGCCTGACTTTGCAGTACAGTCCGGTTTCGAAATCCTGACACCAACGGAGTTTGAAGTTTCTTCTTTCTACAATCTTCCTA
>DYPL01000016.1:0-21854 GCA_020719945.1 Turneriella parva | reverse complement strand
CTACAATCTTCCTAAAATACGCCACAAAGATCCCTTTGACAGAATGCTCATCTGGCAGGCGATAAAAAACAATATTTCCGTGATCACTGCCGACAGGATACTGTCTGAGTATAAAGAATTTGGCCTTAGGACCGAATGGTAAACTCAAGGAACAATTAAAGGGTTTAACTGTAGAGCTGTGATGCGCCGATAATAAATCCTGTAACCCACAGAAGCCTATGCAAAAACTTTTTCTCAGCCTTTTTATTTCAGCCAGTCTCCTCGCTGTGCAGAGCGTGCCCAATGAAGAGGCAGGAATCGTTAATGTATCGGAATTAAATTCTCCGGATACAGAGTACACGCCATTCATCATGCCAGATGAGAGCCGCATTTTCTTTCAATCCAATCGCGCTGGATCCATTGGATTTTCGGGAAATTTTGATATCTGGATGAGTATGAACCGCTCGCCCGAAACTCCCCTTCCCGCCTTTGACCGTCCAATCAATTTGGCACCACCGATTAATACGCCCGGATTTGAGGGGATGCCAGCGGTCCGTGAAATCGGCTTCGAAAGCTGGGAAATTATTTTTGCATCTACGGCAGACGATGAAACACAGCGCACAGGATCTGGAGAGACAAATCTGTATCGTTCTTTATACAGAAATGGGATATGGTCTGCTCCAGAACCATTGACAGAAATCAATACTCCCTTTCATGACAGAATGCCCACTATAAGCGTCGATGGCAGCATGCTCTATTTTTCTTCCAACAGGCCAGGCAGCTATGGAAGCGACGATATCTGGTTTTCCCGCTTTGATCCCGTGAAACAACAGTGGAGCGAACCAGTAAATGCCGGCAGTTCCATTAACAGTGTGGCTTCCGAAATTTCTCCTTCTCTGCATACAGACGGGATCACTCTGTATTTTTCGTCTAACCGAAAAGGAGGTGTCGGATCGTACGACATGTACTACACGCAAAACACGGCACCCACGGCGTATCCTCAATTTAAACCAGCCGCCAATCTTGGCATTCCCTTTAACAGCCCCCAGGACGATGAGTACCCATCGATCAGCCGCAGCGGGGATCTTTTTTATTTTTCATCCAATCGAAAAGGAGGAAAAGGTTCGTTCGATATCTATCGCGCTAATGTCCCCCATTACGCCAAACCATTTGTCATTCTAACGCTTAAAGGCTTCATCCGGGAAGCAGGTTCGGACCGTGGTCTCGAATCGACAATTGAAATTACCGGTGCCGGCCATGCGTACAGAATTTCCAGCAAGCCTGCTTCGGGGGAATACAGTTTACAGCTGCACAACAATCTTCTCTATAAAATTATCGTTTCTTCACCGGGATTCGAAAGCCAGGAAAGCTATCTCGACCTGCGGCGAAACAATGTTCCTGGAACTGTTACGCGCAATTTTTCACTGCTGCGCGACAGCGTGGTGGCTTCCAGTATGGAGATTGTCGTGTTTTTTGAAAACGAAAAGGGAGAACTGCTGCAACCCAATGCAGTCTACCAGATCCTCCCCTCTTCCATGACCGAAAAAATTCTTCCCTTTCAATCTAAACGCGGCATAATCCGCCTTGATAATCTTCCTCGCGAAAAAGGACAAATACATGAGCTTCTACGTCTGAGCCGAATAACACTGAACGCCTCTCTGCCAGGTTACGAAAATGTACAGTACAACAACGATCTGTTTGAAGTGTTTGAAAACTCCCAGGGTGTACTGCCTATAGCAGAAATTCATCTGCTCATGGAAAGCACGGCTTCGGCGACAGAACAAAAAAATAAACAGAAAGAAATTGAACTGGAAATTACGCCGGGGGGAGAAATTCTCGCCTCGTTCTATTTTCCGCACAACATTGGAAACCGGCTTTCCAATGGAAGCACCGATAAAGTAAAAACTCTCGTGGCCATGCTCAAAGAGAAAAAGGAAATCATACTCGTACAGGGGCATACAGACTCCACGGGCTCCGAAAAAAGGAACAACACATTGTCTCGCAGCCGCGCAGAATATATCCGCAAACTGCTGATTGCCAATGGGCTGCCGGCGGACAAAATAAAAACAGAATGGTTTGCTGCCCGCAGACCTGCAGTAGAAGAAAAAGATGAGGCAGCCAAAGCCAAAAACCGACGTGTCGAAATAAGGCTTTCCAAGCCACAAAGTAATACCACAAACCAAGACTAAACAATGGATACAGAACACGCCGAATTTGAACTTACCAACCAGCATCTCGTCATGCCAGGTGACTTAAATCCAAACCATACAATATTTGGCGGCGTGCTGCTCGCCTGGTTAGACGTAGACGCGTATCTCTATTCGGTCAGTATTACCGGATATACTTCTATGGTGACTGTTGGAATGGACAAGGTGAAATTTAGATCGCCGGCGCGCGCAGGGGAGATTGTTCGAATCTACTGCCGCGTAAAAAAAACAGGGCGCAGCACAATAACGGTGGAGGCGCGTGCTACCGTCAGCTCGCCAAAGGAAGACAAATCCCGAATTGTAATCGATTGTGAAATAACTTATGTAGCCATCGATGAATCAGGAAAACCAAAATCCATTTTTTCGCAAAAGTGAAACAGCCCGGGTAGAGCGTTTTTAAGTACGCTTAAAACGCCGTCGACAGGGAAAAGCGCAGGCGCGAAAACTTTTGCGCAACGGATTGAATCTCTTCGTTGCCAATCCGATTATTATATTTCTCTGTCTGGGAATACGCAGAATAAATGGAACCGGCATAAAAACCAGAAGAAAACGTGGTAAATAAAATGCTCTGGGTAGTGTTCGCATTCACAAATCCTTCGTACGCCAGATAGCCAGTTGCTCCTACAATGCTCAGGGCGACAAAGGCATTGTCCCACTCCCCTAAATACATGTGGCCAGCTCCGGGAAACAAGACAGCCAGCGTTGTTGACAGAAATTTATTTTTCGGCTTTTTCTTATCAGCCGCGCGGCTTTTATCCATGGCCAGTGTAGCAAATTCCTTAAACTCTTTAGAAGAAGAATTCTTTTCGAGAGGAGCTAAAATATCGAGAGCCTGCGAAAACTTTTTGTGGCGTATATCGCTCATGGCTGCATAAACTATATACTCCTCGCGGTTCGCTACAGCCGATGGATGCTCTGACAGCTCTCGAAATAAGCGACTGGCATTCACGTATTCGCCGCTGTCAAAATATGTCAGAGCCAGAAAATTATGCGACAGAAAATTGAGTCGCGGATCCGGATCAATCGTTAAAGGAATCAAAGAATCTTTTGCGTTCGCAAAGCGTCCACCGTAATAATACATGCGGCCAATCTGGAAATGCACCCAGTTGTTTTTTTCGTACTCCGGAAAATGATACAGCACGCGCCGGTATTCTGTTATGGCGCGGTAAAAGTCTCCGCTGTCTGCAAGATGATCCGCAAAATGCAGATGCGTGCGTGGATCGTCCCAGTCAAGGGCCGAAAGGCTAACGGTAAACAAAAACAAACTAACGCGCAGGAACCGGATCATAAAAGTGCTCCTTTTGTCCCGGATGGCAGCGCATCAGGCGATCAGAACCCATGAGGGCCCCCCGGACAATTCCGTATTCGTTTACGGCATCCATGGCATATACCGAGCAGCTCGGATAATAATGGCAGCTCTGGCCATCAAACTCACTGATATACTGTTTGTAAAAGCGAAACCAAAAAGAAAGCAGCGAGTTCCCTTTTGTTTCCGCAGCCTCGCTATGGCTGTGGAGCACTTCCTGCGTAACGGGAAAATCCCGGGAAATGCTCCAGGGATCTTCGGCGAACAGGAATCCGGAAAACAAAAACAACGAGGCAAGGCGAATATTCAAAATTCTTATGGCAGGAAGGGGATCTCAAACGCCAGACCCACGTACGCCTCGTGGGAAATGCGTTTATCAAAAATGAGATTATCGCGCTTGTTACCAAACTCGGTGCCGCCGGAACGGTTAAACCGGTCCGATGCTACGGGATTTCCGATCCAATGGTGGTTTTCATAACCAATCGTTACATAGGTATAGGGCAATACAAACAAGTCAAGACCCGTGTCGTATACATGTTCTTCTTGGTTATAGCCATCCTCTTTTGTGGCGCGCGCTATCGTTCCAATAAAATTCCAGTAGTAGTGTAGGCGCAGGCGCACCAGGTCGTGCAGTTGGACATACTGCCGCCACACAATGGCATAATAGCCAATCGTGTTATCGTCGTGGTTAGATAACAGCCTTTTGGGATCCGCATAATCCGAATACGTTGCCGCCCGCATGCTGAAACCAAGCGAACTATCCCACCAGCGAAATTTTTCGCCAAAGTTCATGATCAGGTTGATCGGAGTTACATGAAAATAATTGTTCATGTAAAACATGAACACGAGAGAAGCATTGGTTCCATAAATTTCCGTATCGGCATACTCAATGCCATCTTCATCTCCATTTGGAACATAGCCACTTGGCAGTACATACTCGTCTTCCCATCTTTCCAGAAATACCGTTTTATTGGTGTCATCACCACTGTCGCGCACATTGTACACTTCGGGAGGATTGCCAAACCACTTGTAGCCGGTTTCCATATCGACGTAAATCCCACGGTTAGAGCGATAATACGTGAAGCCCGGCTTGTATTTTCCAGAACTGCGACCGGGCGCGTGGAACAGGTTTTCATCTCTTCCCAAGCGCACGGCAATGTCGATTCCATACATAGGCCAGGGAATGGGCGTTGAATAGCTGCGCGTGCGACTTTCGTCGTCACTGTAATAGTACGAGTTGTTGTAATGGTACAATCCACCCGTAGCCCGCAGAGTCACCGTTCCGCGCAGAGGGCTCTCGCCAGATTGTATACCGCGGAGCTCTGCTTCCTCTATGCGGCTGTCTTTGGCAAGCAACGCCGAAGGCAGTGCAAGGATTAGAATGGCTTTGAAGAAGAATAATTTTTTCATGGCGTTCCTCATTCCGGTGTCCAGGTTACTATATTGGAGTGAACTATCTGTCTCACATAATCCTTGTCGTTATAGCGGTACGTAATATCCATTTCTAATACATACGAAGTCTGTGAGGTGGCTTCTGTAATCGAGACCTCGCCATCGTAAGGAGGCTTTTCGGAGGAAGAGCTTGCAGGTGTCCAGCCGCCCGTCAAAGCCCGCTGGTTTTTTACAGCGTCTATGTCCGCCGTTGTCGGTGTCACGGTTTTGGTTAAAAGGGTTATCCCACTAAAGAAGGCCACTTTATCTTCCTCTATTTCTTTTCCGTCATAGGTAAGAGCACTCCACGCAATGGTAGAATTCGACCCCGCCATGTTGGGCTGCGAAAGAACAATCCGGAATTTGCCGTCATCGTAAATGCTGTCTACAGGATTCGTATGGGCAAACTCAACCTCATCCTGGAAACAACCGGTTACCAACAGAGGTAACAGCAAAAGCGGCAAGAATTTTGTCATACGCATCGTTACCATGTGGGCCTCATGTTTTCCATCATCATTTCCTGAAAAAAGGAAAGCTGTCTGTGGTACTTAAATTTCGATTTGCTGAAATATGCCTCGTGCACATTGTCTAACAGGTCATCGGCTCTCTCTCTGTCTTCAAAGGCATCCCAGACTGAGTAGGCCCAGGTCATGGCACCAATCACGTACATGGTGCGAGCCACTTCCTGGTGTTCGCGCATCATGCGGTATTTTTGCTCGGCGTCATGCGTGCTCGTCGCATTGGCATAGTCCGTTTTTGCTTTCTCGAACTGGTTCTGCCTAGCAAGTCCGTATCCAAGGGAGCCATACGTAACGAGAGACATGGTTACACCGCCAAAGTAGTTTCTGTTAAAAACCTGCCCCCAGCCAGAAATCACCATGGATCGAATACAGGCAGCCTCTGCCGTCTTCATGATTTCCTGCGCAAAAAAGTCCAGGTCAAAAAAGCTTACGGTTACAATGGAATCTACCACGACAACGTGATACGGGCGAAAACTTTCTTCTCCCTTTTCGTCTCCAATATAATTAATAGAAACAATCTTTTCCTTGTCGATAATTTTAGCATACACTTCGTCTGCCACAGAATCGCTCACGAACTCCCCGTCTTTAGATTCAGACAGGTAATGGCGGAAACTGGTCGTAGAACGCACGAGAGCTTTTTCGCGCGCATCGCGCAGAGCATTCTGAACGGCTATTTCTTTAGATCTACCCTTTCCGATTCCGTCCGTCACGCGGACTTCTTTTTTGCGGGTATAGAAATCTTCCTCTACTCCGGTTACCACCTGCTGGGCAAACAATGGAAAGCTTGCAACAAGAAGAATTACAAATACAATGCGGTTCATTCTCCCCTCCATAAACGGTAAATGGGGATCTCAAATAGAACAAAGTCTATTTTCATTCCCCTTTCGGTGCGTGGAACGTACTGAAACGTGGGCTCAAACTGGTAAGCCTGGGCAAGATTTTTTAAACCCTGTTTGCCGAGATAGCGCGATGTGCTGGCCTCAGAAACGTTAAAGCTCCAAAAAATAATGGCGGGAACCTGAAAATTCCAGAAATCCTCGCTCGTGGCTTCTCTATTGGCCGAAGTCTCGATAGCATGGATAAAGAATCCGTAAAACGTCCAGAATGTAATCCCATACAAAATACCCGTCGTATGCTGGTTATTGTACACCTGCCCCCAGCCGGGGACCGCCATTGAGCGCAGAGTGGCTCCGGTACCGGTCTTAGAATAGTCTTCCATAAATCGTGGGATGTCGAGATATTCCATGAGAACATCTGCCTTTACTTCTGTGACGAGATCGTTTTTATCGTAGGTGTAGGGATAAAAGAATTTGTAATTCAATACCTGTAGATCTATCACCTGAAGATGGGCTTCGGATTTAATCCACGTTTCGCTGAGAACGGAGTCCTGGCTCTCCGAATAGCTCGAAAGTTTTCTCTCCCCGAGCCGGGAGGCTTCTTTCATGCTGGCCTCAACAGCCGCATTGAAAGACTCCACTGGATCTCTCTCCATGCTTTCGCCATAGCCGGTTACGACGACGCGAAATGTGTTCGTATACTGGCCGGCAAACAGGGCCACCGGCAGAAATAGAAGGATAAGAATGAGGGCTGTAGTTTTTTTCATGGAATTCCCCCTTATTCTGTTGGAGCTATAATGTAGCCGAACTGGTACTCCCTTTCCCAGTTCGATTGGCCTGGATGGCCTATAAACGTTGCGCCAGCAGTAAATCCGTAAAACTGAAGACCGCTCGTTAAATACAGACCCCACGGATCGTATTGCGTGGGCGAGAGCTTCATCGTCATACCACCACCATAATACACTTTCATCCAGAAAGGCAGATAACTGCGAAAGCGAATCCCCGGATTGGTTCCTATCACCCAGTTTGTCTTTCCGGGATATGCCGAATCGCGCCAGTTTTTCTCTGGCTGGGCCTCTATGTCGGCGTAATAGTACAGGAATTTGTGACCCGTCCATTGCCAGTTGAGATCCTGGTTCACATATACCCCGGCGCCAAGTCCTAGGCTTTCAAAATAGGATACATCATCCCGCCGGTCTACGCCACGATTGTTTACGCTGGTATAAAAGTGCGGGAGGATTTTTTCGGCCTTGCGGTGGAATTCTGTCGGGTGCCCAGTTTTGGGCTTTTTCACGACGTCGTTTGACCCCATACAACCAAAGCCAGAGAGCAGAACGAGTGGTAATAGTGCGATACGTTTCATGCAAACTCCTTAGCCATCAAAGGTAAATTTAATCCCCACGGACATAGAGGGTCCAACCGGATAACTGTATTCATCAGCGTTGTTGTACATGCGCCGAAAGTTGTAAAAAATTCGCCAGTCTTCATCCAAGAAAAAATCGACGCCGGCCGTATAATGGAATACATACGCGCCGGGAAAAAGCGGCATGATTCCCGTACCCACGTACATACTGAGTTTATCGGAGCGGATAAAATGGAAATAGCCAGAGAAGGCAAGATACCAGAGCTTGTAATCGCTCTCTATCCATTTATATCCCAGATCTTCCTCTGTTTCTTCCGTACCCTTCCACATTTTGGTAGCAAAAAAGGTCTCTACCTCGGCATCAAAGCGGCGGTTGGATGTAAAAAATCCGAATCCATAAAAGTTGGTCAATTCCGTATTCATGTATTCCATTTTTATGCCGGAAAATTCCCGCGCATGCAGGGCCAAAGGAGCCGATGCAAGGAACAGAACAAGCAGCCATTTGTGCAAATTTTTCATTACAGAATTCCTCCGTCAGCTTCCAGTACCAGGTCGAGCAGTGTCCCGGCCTGTAGAGCAAAGTCAGCTCTGATTTCCGCAGCAAGCTCATCAATCTTATCTAAATAATCCGTCCGTTCCGATATGGCAGAAATTCTCTGGTCACCCGCTTTATGATAGATGAGTTTCACGGTGATTTCGTTCGTCCTCTGGTTTACAATCACCGAACCCAACACAATCATACTGGTTCCATGAAATGTATTCAAACGGTTGAGATACGCCACATCGGATTCCGAAGTTTCTTTTTTGGGTTGCGGAAGTTTATAGCGCAGGGCTGATACATTTTTGATGAATTTAGATTTTTCAATGTAATCTACCACAGGATCCCGCAGCTCGCGGCGGTAATCGTTGTCATAGGCATCGCTCGATGCAAATTCAATCGCGAAAGGGAAATAGGCTACCACTTTCTTTTTAAAGAGGGGTTCTACCGGTTCGTCGGTTTCGCCTTTCTGGTCGGCAATTTCTTCCTCTGTCAAGGTAACAACTTCTGTCTCTTTTTCCGTGTACTCATCCGAATCTACCTGTAGGTCGCCAGAGGCAATGGTTTCAATGGCGTCCGTTATGATTTCTCCAACCGGATACTCTCGCATAAAGCGGTACCGCGAACTGTAACGGTCTGGCATGGCAATCACTACCCTGTCGTGGGCCAAGCAGCTCGAACCCCGGCGCAGTCTCTCAAAGCTCTGGTGTATGGCAAAGGAGTGATACATCTCCCCTTTAATATCAAATCCATCCGGCATCCGGATTTCTCCGGCATATTCCAGAGACATTTTGGAACAGTTGATAGAGTCGCCAACGCCAAATCCAAATGTCGTTGCGCGGTAGGTATTGGGTTCTCCCGTGAGGACAACACCCCCTCGAAGGGCCAGAAAATAAAGAGGCCATACTTCCATTCCATAGCGAAATTCCGTTGCGGAACCGGTTGGCATGGCAATGTCAAGATTGAACATGGCGCGGTGGCTGTAGTAAATAGATCCACCCAGCACTACCTCATTCTGGTATGCATCGTAGAGTTCTTTGTCGAACTTAAATACGGGATGCAGGTTGCGCACCACAAGGCCACCTGAAACTCTTGGGAAAAAGGTAAAGATGCCACGCAGGTCAGAAAGGTCGTAATCTCCAATCAGACCCAGGTCAATAAACACGCCACGCTCTCCGGAAAAGTCATAATCACCGTCTTCCTGAAAGTGAGAAGCAAAATAATTAATGTTCATGCCGCCATACAGATAATGGAGAAACAGCGGAGCACCATAGCCAAGCCCTGCAAAATGGGCCATATTATTTTTATCTGGGTGGCTGGGAATCCCGCTCTCTGTTACATGGTTGTCGCGGACATAATAATTGGTATAGCGAAAGCCAAGGTTTCCATAAGGAAGCGGCGCACCAAACAGAAACGAGCCGTTCAATGTATCTGCCTCGCTCGAATGAAAATCGAGGCCGTATTCAAAATATCCCTGTCGACCCAGACCAGCGGGATTGTAACGCAACGCAGAGAGATCATCGGATCTGCCCACTGTCGCACCGGCCATCCCCTGGGTGCGCGTACCGAGAGGCTGCAGCAAAAGATAATCGGCGGTAAAGTAAGGAACAGTGGATCCTGGAACTGGTTGATAGGCATAAGCTGCCGACATCCAGACTATTCCTGCGAGAATCAATATGCGTTTCATTCGTTCTCCTGTTACTGAGCGCTTAACACAAAAGACTATCCGAAAAAGGTAGCAGGTTGACAAGTTTTTTTTCTGTTTTTTACGGGTGGACGGAACGCGAATTCCAGAGACTGGGTCATTATTCTGCACCCAGACAAATCTGTAAAAATTCCACGCTCACAGTCTCACGTTTACCCGTTTCGAGAAGCTGAATCTTTCTTTGATAAACGGCTTCTTCTTCCTGTTTCTGGTGGACGGTGCGGGTAATAGCAGAAGCCATTTTGTCTTCGCCATACCACCGCGATTTGCCTTTCTGGAGCATCAACTTTTCTTCGAGTTCTTCGGCGCGAATCTGATGAGCGGAATCTTTTTCCTGTTTCAGCATTTCTACTCCTTTATGAACGCGAGCCTTCAGACGAAAAAGCTCATCATTCACGCGGCGGGATAGAAAGGAAAGAGCAGACTGGGCAATCGTCGCAATTTCTTTTTCTCCGAATAAAGACACAATAGCGTTACGAATTTTATGGCTCAAAGCCGGCTCCAGAAAATTCCAGCTTCCCTTTACATCCCTGCCAATCAGATAATATCTCCTGTACTCGCGATCGAGAAAAATGCGGGTTTGTACCGTTGCAATGGCGGTCAGGCCATCCGGGCAAAGGGCGTGCAGAACGGGCATGGATTTTCCCTTTTCAATTACAGCGGTGATCAAGGAGTCTACCAGCGGATGGCCTAAGGCCAGATACTCGGCATTTTCATTGCGGGACAATTCTTCGTGGGAAAACACTGCACTTTTTTCTTCGCTTCCCTTTTGATATTTCATGACAGTACCTTCAAATCGACATTCTTTCCCGGCTGTCCGCGAATACGATTTAAAAATACTTGCCAACAGTTTTTCTCCCCGCTCTGTTTCACGAATCACGCCCTTCCCACCAGCAGAGCGAAACATCTGGAGATCAAAATTCATCACCTCGGGTGATAACAGTTTATCGATCTGGAGAATATTTCTGCGCGCAAGATCCAGAGACATTTCTATCTCTTTCTCTAACTCCAGTTTTGTTTTTGTGTTATTGATGAACGATTCAAAGTTGTCAGCAAAATTAAATTCGTCTTCGAGAATTCCAAGCAGTGTGTCTGACTCTCCGAGGGCATCCTCAAAGATTTTTATTTTGGTTTCGAGAACTTCGAGCACGCGCTCTGCCACGGTGTCTTTTGTAGCGAAATTAATAATGTGGACATCGCGCTTTTGTCCAAACCGGTGTACGCGTCCAATGCGCTGTTCAATTTTGAGTGGCGACCAGGGAAGATCGTAATTGATGAGAACGCTTGAAATCTGGAGATTGCGCCCTTCTCCACCTGCCTCTGTGAGTATTAGAATTTCTACATCTTCATAAAATTCTGCAATCGCTTTTTCTTTTTCGCGTGCCCCCATGGCTCCATGGAACACCCGCACAGAATAACGGGAAGACAATTCCCGTTCCAGAAATTCCATGGTGGATCGAAATTGGGTAAATATCAGAAATTTTTTATGCCCTTTTTTACCCAAATCAGAAAGAGTTTTATCGAGCACAAGAAATTTCTGTTCAGATTCAATTCGTAAACCGGCCTCGATCAGTCGGGTCAGAGACAATATCTCTGCGCGCACTTCTTTTGGATCAAACACTCCGGCCTCATTGGCATCTAAAAAGGCTTCTTCTGCTTCTTCCAGCTCGCGGCGCGTTTCTTCGTCGAGATCTTCCAGCCAGCCAGTGGTTACTTCTCTGTTTAACACAGGGTAAAAATAGCTTTTTTCAAGCCTTTCTTTTCGTCTTCGCAAAGAGCGCAGCAGTGCCTCGGCAGAAGAGTCGAGAAGCTTCTGGAACGTGATCATCACGAAACCCCGCAGCTTCTGTCCCTCTGCCATCGCGCGATTGTATTCTTGGCGAACATAATCTGTCACCCGGTCATAAAAATGGCGTTCGGGTGGAGATAGAGTCAACTTTACCGTTTTGGCAAAACGGAGCGTAAATCCACCCACGTCCACTTTGCGGCGGCGTATCACCACGGGCGCAATCTGTTTCTGTATTTCAATATCTCCCGCTCCAAAGCGGGATACAAATGTATGAACTGGCCCAAGAATATCGGGATCGAGAAGAGAAATGAGATAATACAACTCCTCTATTTTTCCCCGAAAGGGAGTGGCAGAAAGCAGAAGAAAAGCGCGCGAACGGCGGGAGAGCAACTCGGCAAATTTCCAAGCTTTGGTGACGCGCGAAATTTCGCGGCGCAGGCGGTGGGCTTCGTCAAATACGACGACATCCCATTCGCGATCGCGAAACAAATGCTCGTAGCGCTCATCCTTTGCAAGGTCAACAGAAATGAGAATTTTCTTCATCCGGCGGAACAAATCGGGAGAGCGGCGCAAGGTATCCCCCGTTACCACTTCAAAATGCTCGTTGAACTTAGTGCGAAGCTCTGCCTGCCACTGGTATAATAAAGGAGAAGGAACAGCAATCAGAACCGATTCAAACGAATGCTTTAAGATAAGTTCCTTTATTATTAGGCCTGCTTCAATCGTCTTGCCAAGTCCTACCTCATCCGCAATCAAAAAGCGCGGTCGCACGGACTCCACGACGCGCACGGCGGCCTCTACCTGGTGGGGAAGCAGCATGGTGCGCGAAACTGTGACAGCCGTGAGCGGATTGGAATAATACTGGTGCAGCAGATGCCACACCTGGTGGAGCAGACCTGTCCAGCGGTCCGCATCCAAACCCGTCTCGCCGGGAACCGGAAGGGAAACCGTCCACCCGGCAGCATCCGGATTCTGTCCCGGCAGCAGAATGCCTTCGTTAAATTTCCAGACAGTTTTTTCGGATGATGGAAACGGATTGCTTTCAAAGGCAAACGCAGTCTGGGAGGTATGGGTCATGGAGGAGACATAATGAAACCCGGAAATCCGGTGTAAAGCGAAAGAGCCCAACCAAAAATCGTTTACACCCGCTTGGGCTGCCAAAATTTGAGCAGAACCATGGAATTTCTGCTCAATGCACAACACAGACAGAAAATCATGGGATTTTTTTTCCGGTACGAAACAGAAATTCTCCTGTTTGCACACCAGTCCATTCGCGCACTCGTCACCCGCACGGATATGACTTCCCAGATGAGCGAAATCTCGCAGGATACAACGCGCCTGCCACTAAGACGCATCACAGGCACAGATATTCTGCTCGATATTTTTTCGGCATACGCAGTCGAATACGGATCGCGCACCGTTCTCCCCGTCTTAAATTCTGCACTGGAAATTGAAACGTTTGTCACGCGAGACAATCTGTCTGACTGGATGAAATCCGGAATAAATACAAGACCGATTATCCCGAAACTTCCAGACGCGCCGGCCGATCCACTGAATACACACCAGGAAATTCTTTCGGCAGGCTTTGATTTTCTGGCGGATGAAGAAGCAGAAATAGAACCAGAGCAAACCGTAGAACAGATATCCCCTCGCCCGGAGGGCATATCGCTGCCTAAATCAACTGTGGGCGGAAAAATGGAGCAGCTGGCCATTGCTGCCTTGGAAACTCTTACGCTTCCCATGCTGGCGTGCAATGCCAAAGGGCAGGAAATTTTTTATAACGAAGAGTGGGACGAAATTCGCAGGAAGTACAGAGATTCTCTCTCGTGCGGGCGACTGTTCTCCCTCGCCCGCGAAAAAATCACGGAAGCGTGGATGGACAACTTTGCGTCGGCAAGCCCTGTAATCATTTTGCCCGGGTTTGTTCCTGGATTTTCCATTACGATGAGGGCCATAGAAAAAAGAGACGAAAAAGACCAGAGCATAACCGAAGGCTATTTGTTCTGGCTGTTGCGCCACGAAGAAATAAAACTACAGGCACTCTCGACCGATAATTTTTCGGGACTAACGCTTCCAGAAATTACAGCAGAGGCAGAAAAGCGAGCCATCGTCTGGGCCATGGAGCAAACCGACGGAAACCAGTCCAATGCGGCCATGCTGCTTGGAATCCCACGACAGACGTTCTCCTACAAATTTCGAAAATATTTCTCATCAAAGGGCAGGGGCTGATTATGGAATATATTTACTTTGGCACGCTGCTTATCATTCAATTTTCTCTGCTCTTCTTTTTTCTCTTCTATCTGCAAAAAATGCGGACTGCTGAACAAAACCCAATACCTGCGCTGCGCGGCGTGCTCCTGAGTGCCCGCTATCTATTCTTCAGGCTATCAGGGTATATTTTTGCTCTCTCGGTTCCGCTGCTCATTCTCTTTGCACTTTTATCACAGGGCTTCTCTTATGGAAAAACTGCGTATATTCTTTTTTTTGTGGGAGGCAGCGTGGCAGCCTTCCTCACGTCCTGGCTTTCTATCATTGCGTATTCAAGCAGCGTAAAGTCTCTGGTTCTTCGGGGAGACTACCACAGTATACGCGGAATACGCGATACCCATATTCTGAACGGTACGCGCACTCTCTTAATTCTCAATCTGCTCATTATTTTTCTGGCACTCATTACAACATTCATGTACGAACAGCAGCACAGGCTGACGCTGCTGCTGTACGGTGCCGGCTTCACCTTTTACACGGGGCTGTTCAGGGCGTTTCATTCCCAGCTTGCCCTGTCCCTGCCACGGGCGCTCCAGATTACGTCTGAACGCGAGGCCGCTATTCCGACGGGAGATTTTCGCAACCCAACTGTATCCAACAATTTAGCTGCTAAAATTTTATCAGAAGGCGCAACGGAATTTCTCGACCTTGCCGATTCGCTGCATATCATCTTTCTGCTCACATTCTTTTACGGAACCATGTCCGGACTCATCCTGTTTGCCATGCCCGTAGCCATCCTTGCCAGTGCAGCCACCATGGGATACCTTTACAGCGCCCGACTCATTTCAAGAGAGCTTTTGACCCGGCGCATTTTCAGGGCCAAAATACTCTCCTACGCTCTCACGGCGGCTATCCCGCTGTTGGTTTCTTTTCAATATGAAGAAGTGTATCCCCTTGTTTTTCTGGCCGGATTTTTAATGCGCGAACTCGTGTTCCGCGAGCAAATGCACAAAATACGCCTTGCCTCGCGCGAAGTTTCCAAGCTGGCTTCGGCAGCGCGAGAAGGCTTTGCTGCACTCTTCTTCCGGGGAATCACCTATGCCTCGTATTCTACTCTCGTGTTTCTGCTTCCCGGTATTGCCATATTATTGATTGCGTCTTTATCCGAAATTCGGCACGAAACTGTTGTTCTGTTCCTGCTTGGGTTTACTCTTCCACCCATTTTTTTCTACACGTTCCATTCTCTGCACGCCACTCTAAATTTTGTCCAAAAGTTCGAAAAATTAAATCAGTCTGGTAAATCAAATAGTATAGAGGACAACCTGTTCTTTGCTCATGATATTGAAGGTGATTCTCCCGTGCGCGTGCAGATGATATCGTTTCTGATTGGAATGGGAGTAACGACTCTCATTCTGGGTGATGCTGAATTTCTGGAATGGTCAACCTTTCCATGGGCAGCATCCATATTGTTTGTGTTTGCCATGATTCCACTCTTGCCATTTCAGTTCAATATGTCTTTACGGTCCGCACGGCTGATAGCAGAAAACATTCACTCGCAGTTCCAGAATTCTCCGTCGCTGCTGACGGGAGAAACAACACCTGACACAAAACAGCCAGATAGAATCGGCTCTTTTTATGCCACGATATCCATGGCTTCTTTTGGAATCGCTCTGTTCACAGTCGTTCTGGCAGAGTACTTTTTTCGCGGTTCTTCTTCCATGCTGCTTCTCACATCTCTGCTTCTTTTTCAGCCAGCGTCGTACCTGTTAATGCATGCCGCTTTTATACAGCAGAAACGAAGCGAAATGGCACATGCCAGCGACAGCCGGGAAAACAGCAAAGGGAAAAGAAACACAGAAAGGGCAGTAGAAATATTCCTGCCCCTGCGCGATGGTTTAGCTGCGTCGGCAGGGGCCATTACCAAATGGCTTGCCCTGCTGCTGCTGGCCAGTTTTTACATTTCGCGGTGAACGAAGGCACCGTTTGCATACGTAAAATGCAGCGGCTGCCCTGTTTTGATTTCGTATTTGAGAATTTCTTCCGGAGAAAAATCTTTGAGGTACATGACGATAGACCGCAGGGAGTTTCCATGGGCAGAAATAAATACATTATTGCCTTCGTGCAAAAGTGGTACAATCGTTTCTTTAAAGAAAGGAATGGTTCTTTCTGCCGTATTTTTCAAAGCCTCGCCATTGGGTGGCGGAACGTCGTAGCTGCGGCGCCAGATGTGAACCTGGTCTTCTCCGTATTTGTCTGCCGTTTCTTTTTTGTTCATACCCTGCAGCTCTCCGTAATAGCGCTCGTTTAGATGCCAGTCGCGGATGACTTCGATGGAATTATGCTTTGCGGCTTCACCGTAAATGGTATACCATTCGGTATGCTGTTTTTCTTCTTCCGTTGCCGGTGGATAGGGACGAACAATGGGCACTTTGCCCGATGAATTTTTCAGCATGGCCAGCAAAGCTGTCTGGAGAGCGCGAATCTGAGTCGATGTATATATGACATCGAACCGAAAATCTTTGAGGCGAAGACCGGCATCTGTGGCTTCCTGGACGCCCTGCTCTGTCAGCGGTACATCTACCCAACCGGTAAACAGATTGCTGAGGTTCCAGGCACTCTGGCCATGGCGCAATAAAACGAGATCACTCATAAGTTTGATTTGAATTTATTTATATCGCTGACCGTCAAACCATTTTTATTGACCCCGGCGGTCAATCTGTTTCCATGGATGCATGTTACGGGCCATCCTTCTACTGCTTTCGATAGCCGTTCTACAGGCTACAGAAAACCAAAGCTGTCTAAAATGCCATGGCATGGCCAATCTATCCGAACAAACGGGTCCGGGCCGCAAACAGCACTCGTACCACGTTGCCCTTTCTGGGTTCGAACATTCCAATCACCATTCACTTCGCTGCTCCGATTGCCATGTTCAGGGTTACTCGCAG
Source organism: Turneriella parva (assembly GCA_020719945.1). Lineage (GTDB taxonomy): Bacteria > Spirochaetota > Leptospiria > Turneriellales > Turneriellaceae > DYKF01. Next base: position 5,029 of record DYPL01000016.1, on the reverse strand, counting down.
TATCCGCATGCCGAAGCAAAAACAATTCCAGACTGCCTCGGCTGCCACCAGGACAATTCTGAATTTTTAGACGGTTCCGAAGAAAGAACCCTTCTGCTTCGCGATATGAAAAAGATGAAAACGGAATTTGAACAGAGTGTGCACCACTCCGCCCTGAAAGATTCTTTTACCTGCGTGCACTGTCACAATCCCCATCGTTTTGTAGACCAGCGAGGAAAAAACCTATCTTTTGAGGAGAGAATAGAATGGTCCAATGCGGTCTGCCTCAACTGCCATAATTCCGAAAAACAAATCAACGAACTCAAAACAAAAGAGTACGTATACCGCACGCCAGAAGAAATCCATGCGTGGCTGCCTTCCGCAAAGATGCACTGGAAAAAAGTGCGCTGCGTAGACTGCCATGCAGATTTTTCGGGAATGGAACATAACAAAGAAGAGCGATTCTCTCACAAAATCAACCCAAAAGAAAAAGCCGTGCGCAACTGCAACCAGTGTCACTCTAAAGAAAGCATTCTGACCACCCGCATTTACCAGATGAATATGCGGAAGGCGTTGGAAGAAGAGGGACTCATTAAAGCCTTCCTCTGGAATAATTCCTACGTGATTGGGGCTACGCGAAACCGCTGGCTCGATATTTTTACTTTGATGCTTCTGGTCTCCGGCGTTGGCGGAATTGCCATACATGCCTATGCCCGCTACTACGTTTACCGCAAAAACCGCAAGGAGAAGAACAATGGAGAATAAGCATTCCAGTCTGGGAGAATCACATCTTGACCGTTATTTATATCCGCTCTGGCTGCGCACTTGGCACTGGCTCAATGCCGGGCTTTTCCTCCTTTTAATAGCATCGGGTGTGTCCATGCACTTTTCTTCACTCGAAAAGCCACTCATCCCGTTTGAGGCAGCAAGATTGTTGCACAATATTTCCGGAATTCTACTGACCATCAATTATGCCTGGTTTGTTGTGGCCAACTTTGTCTCTGGCAATTACCGCCAGTATGTGCCTGTATTTAAGAACATCTTTGCGCGACTTTTTCTGCAGGCCCGCTTTTATCTATATGGGATATTCCGTGGAGAAGACCATCCCTTTCACATTTCCCTAAAGCAAAAATTCAATCCATTACAGCAGATCGCCTACATGATCGTCATTTACTATTTTATTCCGTTTGTCATTGGCAGCGGGATTCTGCTATTCTTTCCCGAACTGGCTCCGGAAAACTTTCTCGGATTTTCTGGAATCACACCCGTAGCCATTTTCCATATCAGCATTGGTTACATGCTTACGTTTTTTATGGTGGTGCACGTGTATCTGGCTACCCATGGCGAAACTATTACGGAACATTTTCACGGCATGATTACCGGCTACCATTCCGGGCATATTGAAACGCATCCTCAAAATAAAGATGAATCCAGCAAGGAAGGAAAACCATGATTGAATCAATACTCCTGTTATTACAAAAAATCACTTCTGCAACGGGCCGCTTTCTAATGAATAGAATCCGGAAACCCGTTACCACGATGGCTTTTTTTCTCTTCGCCGCCTTTGTGTACTGGGGAGTGGGAAAATTTTACCATGCGGCCTTTGAATGGTATACCGGCGTAAAAAATGCTCCTCTTACCTATGGAGCGTTTAAGACAGAAAGCGGAGAGACGATCGAAAATTCGCGCCGACTTACGGACAGGGAATTCCGGCAGACAGCCATTGAAATTGTACTTCGAGAAAGAAAAGAAGCTGTCCATGATAAAATCTCCGAAGACAATAAATTCGCCAAAGAAGTTAAACTGGCCATGCACCAGGATCTTCGTTCCTTTACAGACGAAAGCCGGTACAAACACATTGGATACTTTGAAGAAGCTGGAATACGGCAATACGAAGGGCCCGCGACCTGTTTAAGCTGCCACAAAAACATGGAAGTGACAGACGGAAAAGGCCACACGCACAAAGTCAATACACTCGACAACGTAGTCAACTCCGTTCACTTTCGCTTTTTCTCCAAGGAAGAGGGATTTTCTACCATTGGTTACGATGGCCGGAAAGTTAACGGCAAGGGTACACGCAAAATCCCCATTGGTAAAATTGACCGCGCCTGTGGCGTTCCGGGATCCTTCAGTTGGACTGGCTGGGCCGCCCTCATAGAAACAAAACCAGAGCACCTGCACGGCAAAAAAGAATTGCGCTCGGAAGGATGCGGGCAATGCCATATTGGCGGCAATTTTCATCCGGCGACAGAAATGATGATGCCCATCGGAAGCGTACCCAAAGTGGCTAAAGAGGGAATCGATTGCCTTATATGCCATTCCCAGGAATATAACATGAACTATCGATTTGTGCTCCAGGACAAGCATGGTTTGCGCTGGAACCAGGATAGAACCATGAAGGCTGCCATGGCCGTGACACACCCAACCAACGAAAACTGTCTAAACTGCCACCAGCACAATTTGGGAGGCGATGCTCACGAAGACAACCTGGCCGCCAAAAGTCTGGGTTTCATGAATAAACGCCTCCTTCACATCGGTTCAAAAAGGGCAAACGTATTTTCAAAATCACACGACGTTCACTATGCGGCAGGCATGAAATGCACGGACTGCCATGTTCCAGAGGGACATAAAATTCCGCGTGGAACCATGGGCACCGATCTGGTTGCCAACGATCTTCCCGGTAAAGAAGTATCCTGCGAAAAATGCCATACCAGCGCACCTCACGTAAAATCGAAAGATCGCATTATGCTCAATGGCCATACAGAACGCGTTGCCTGCGAAACCTGCCATATCACTAAACTCGACAAGCGAAACGCGGTACTGCGGGACTGGATACACCCAACCTGGGATGAAGAAGAAGGCCTCTGGACGCCGACCGATATTTATCGCAACGGAGAACCTAGCCATGGCATACAGTTTCTATGGTATAACGGGAAGGGCACCTTTCTGGCCAATGCACTCGGAGCCAACCCAAACGGCAGCGACGATTACAACCCCCTCACGAAACAGCTAACACAGATTAACGACCCAAAGGCACGCGCGCAGATTCGCGAAGAGGCTTTGGGAATTATCCGCAAATATAATCTGGACGAAGAAAAATATTTATCGGAAGCGTTCGATGTACTATCGCAGCTAACGCCAGAAGTCCGCAAACAGAGAGCCGCAGAAATCGAAAAGAATATTCGCGCAGCTATGGAATCGGGTAAGTCCAAAATTTATCCATTCAAAGTATTCAATGCTCTCATGTACGAAGACATGAACAACGTAGGACCATACGGCGGCATGATTCTTCCCTTTGATTACAATACGTATTATCAAACGGGCAATTCGCTGGAAAGCGCTCGCGTTGCTACCGACAACACGATGATGCGCAGAATGTACCAGCTCCCCTTTAAGCTCTACATGATGGATGAATTCATGTATTATTTTGGAGTGCCGGGCTGGAAAACCGAGTATCCGTTTGACCGCAAGGGGAACCCCAAAAATGTTCAGCCTAAATGGATGCGCCAGATGGGCACACTCATGGTTAACCATGGCATTGAAAAAGGTGGCCGGGGATGTGCTGAGTGCCATTCGCAAAACGGGATTCTCGACTATGAAAAACTGGGCTACTCCAAAGTGCGTATTGCCGATTTAACAAACCTTCGCGAGCTTAAAATGGCTCGCTGAGTTGTGCTCTCTGCCCGTTTCTCGTTAGAGGAACGGGTCTGTTTTTTGCCGGTTTACCCTGACATGTTTACATCGAGCAGGTCGCAGGCCGTATCGAGATAATCCCCCCTCTCCCGAATGACCAGACCACCACAGATTTACGGAGATAACGGATACTTTAGCACATAGTTTACAATATCGAGTACTTCAATGCCATTGCGATCATAAGGGCGGGAGAGCTCGTACACAATCTGCGTGCTGCGCTTAGGATGCAGGCGTTGCGTGTAATACTGCAACGCTCGACTGATCGAATCATCCTGATATTTCACTTCAATAAGTTCTTCTATCTGCCCGTCCTTTACAATCACAAAATCGATCTCCCTCCCCTCTTTATCGCGCAAATAGCGCAGCTCGTAGCGGTAGCCATCGCGGTCTTCGAGAAAATGCAGGCGTTTGAGCAGAGTGGTCGCAACAAGGTTTTCAAACACCGCACCCTTGTCGCCCATCACATCGCCATTGTCAAAAAAATACACTTTGGGAGGCTTTTGGACTGCACGAGGCAAATTGGCTGTAAACGGATTTACGCGAAAAAGGAGATACATCGATTCCAGTGCAGAGAGCCAGTTTTTTGCCGTATTCGGAGAAATGTGCAAATCGGAAGCTAAATTTGATAGCGTGATTAACGATGAAACCCGCTGACGCAAAAGGTCGGTAAACAATGTGATATTGCCAATGTCCGAAATATTTTCGAGATCGCGGATATCTTCGCGCAGAATTCTATCAAAGCGATCCCTACGCCAGCGGCGGGTTTGCGTGACATCGTTAGATAAAAAAGGTTCGGGAAATCCGCCCAGCGTCAACAGGCGCTCTTTTGCCTCCTGGAGTGAAAATCCTGAGGGAATCTCGTCGAGAGTAAAGGGATGTAAACGCCAGTAGTGGTACCGGCCAAGGAGAGAGTCCCCCCCTTTGCGATACACATTGAGCCGCGCCGAACCAGTCACCAGAAAAGAGTGATTTTCCTGCTGGACATCGTACAATCCTTTAACCCAGGATTTCCAACCCGGAAATTTATGAATTTCGTCGAATATGAGCAGACGATCAGAACTGAGCCATCTCTTTTCCAAAACGGCTTTTCGATCTTCGTCGTAATCCCAGTTGAAATAGGCACCTCCACCCTGAATATGGTTGAGCAGAAATTTGGCCAGAGTAGTCTTGCCAACCTGCCTTGGCCCTCCCAGAAATACCATTTTGGCGCGAAGATCTTTTTCAATATAAGGAACAAGATCGCGCATGCGGCTACTTTATCCTTCACTGCAAAATAGTCAAGTCTGTTATATAGAGCGGTGAAAAATGGCCATGCTTCGCTTACCCCCGGTACCAGAGTAGGCGTTCGATAGAACGC
>DYPL01000117.1 GCA_020719945.1 Turneriella parva | reverse complement strand
TAATTTTCTTCATAATGTTATCTCCATTAAAATAGCTCAGAATGTCAAAGGTTTATTTATACCGTTCAAATATCTCAGAATGTCAAACGATAATTTATTTGCGCTTATGCAACCCGGAGACATTTATGTCTCCGGGTTGCATATTAAAGAAATTGTTTTCAGATTGACACTCTCAATCCCGTTAATATATTTAAATAACTCCCTATGCTAAAAAGTTTTGCAAATCTGAAAATCTGGCTCAAACTGATGATCCTAACCTCTCTGCTCATGATGGCGGCAGGACTCTTCATGAGTTTTTTTGCCTCCTACGAACAGCGGCGCATCGTAAAAAAAGAGACAGAGAATTTTGCAGACAGCATAGATCAGATAACCATGGCAGGGCTCACCACGCTCATGGTAACAGGAACGATGCAACACCGCGATGTGTTCCTGAGCCAGATCAATGAAAGTTTTAATATACGCTCCATTCGCGTCGTTCGCTCCCCCGAACTCATTGCCCAGTACGGACAGTCTGCCATAGACCTTCCTCCCAACGCAGAAGAAACGCAGCTCATGTCCAGCCGCAAAGAAATCAAGGAAACCGTGCAGCAAAATGGAGAAACCGTTTACCGCCTAGTAAGACCCATCTACTCCTCTGCCAATTATCTCGGAAAAAGCTGTCTGGCCTGCCATGCCGGGCCAGAGGGCACAGTCTTAGGAGCCATCAGCATTGTCATATCCCTGCAAGAGGTAGAAAAAGCAACTAATCTCTTCACAATCAAAGTATTTCTGTATGGCTCCGTGTTCTTTCTGCTTCTCATCGTAGGAATTTACGCCACCAGCAAAACATTTATCAGCAATCCACTCGCAAAGTCAGCCACTACATTGCGGCGCGTTGCAGCGGGCGACTTTACCAAGCGCCTCGAAAGGCACTCATCCGATGAAATCGGCGAACTCACAGACGCCATCAACCACATGATAGACGATCTTGCCAAGGTTCTCAACCGGGCGCAGACAAACAGCGAAAGCCTTATCAACATGAGCAAATTTATTGAACAGGCTTCGCGAATGCTCGACCACGCCGCCACGGGACAGGAAAAAAGCATTATGCAGAACGCCACTGTTCTCGAAAACATGAAACACAAAATCTCGGCCAATGCAGCAATTGCCCAGCAAACGACCGAAGAGGCAGCGCGCTCCTCGAACCAGGCCGAAATATCGAGATCTGCCGTTCGCGAAACCGTAGAAGCCATGCGCAAAATTGTCGAGAAAATCAGCATCGTTCAGGAAATTGCCGAGCAGACAAACCTGTTGGCACTCAACGCAACCATTGAAGCGGCCCGAGCCGGAGCCCAGGGACGCGGCTTTTCTGTGGTTGCTGCGGAAGTCGGAAAACTCGCGGACATATCCCAAAACGCATCGCGCGAAATTAAAACACTCGCCGATTCCAGCATTGTCGTCGCGAAAAATGCTGGCCAATCCCTCGAAAACCTGCTGCCTGCCATACAAAAAACCACGCAGCTGCTCACGAGCATTTCCGGCAATTCGTCCGAACAAAAAAATATCATCCAGAACATGAAAGAGCTCATGGATATTCTGCTCACGTCAGCCAACGAAACTACGTCCGCCTCGCGCGATTTATCTCGCACGGCAGAAGAGCTCAACAGCAAGGCCGAAGAATTTACGCATCTCGTCGATTATTTCTCTGTGCACGAAGATTAACAGGCTGTTAAGGCCTGCCGGCGGGCTCTTTCCGCCATAGCCGTATTGCTAAAGAACGTCTTCGCCAGACTGAACAGATTTTACCGTTAATCGTAGCGGAGCTTTAACACCAGAATGGTAACCGCCAGAATAAACGTGGCCGGATTGATAATCATGATAGGTGGCTCGCGCAAAAACAGCGGGCGAGAATTACGGCAAATGATTATTTTCCTGCTTTTATGCAACCCGGAGACATGGTTGCATTTATCGACGACCACTCAACTCCCAGACTGCTATACGGCAATAAAAAACCTTTAGATTTGGTATCTTTATTAATAGATCCCCATAATAAACCAGTCGAA
>DYPL01000059.1 GCA_020719945.1 Turneriella parva | reverse complement strand
GTACAAACCATACTCGTTGATTTCCACATATTTTATAGTCTGCTTTTTTGCCATACTGTTACATTATAAAAGTCCTGTTGCTGCGGCAAGAAATTTGCGCCCCGCGACAATTGTTGAGGAGGCGAAAATGGAATGCTAAGCAATCATTATAAATAAATCTGCTCGATGGATTATACCAGGTCTTTGGCTACCCAAAATAAAAAAGCCCTCCATCTGGAGGGCTTTTGCGTCCCCTAGGGGGATCGAACCCCTGTTATAGGAATGAAAATCCTAGGTCCTAACCACTAGACGAAGGGGACTTGGTCTTTTCAAAAAAAATCTCTGCTTCACTGCGTCAATCTTTTTTTATTGTGCAGACCGCTTTTCCGGAAAACCGTTCGCTGCGCTGCAAGGGAAAGGCTATCTTTTCCCTTTGAGGTGCCCGGGGGTCGAACCCGGGACCTACTGATTAAAAGTCAGTTGCTCTACCGACTGAGCTAGCACCTCGTGGTTCGTCATTGAAAAATTCAGCCACAGGCCGTCAATTGTTTTTGTATAAAAAGTTTTCCGTTACTATGCAGGGAAAAGCTTGTTTTCCCGCCGGCAGAAATTATTATGCAGCCGGAGTGGCAACCGCACTTTTGTCCATTCACCCAGCACTGGGCTTTTAGTTCTTATTGAATTGCAAAATTAATCTCTCCTGATTTCATAACAGGTATGGATATTTTTATTTCGAAAATCTTCGGGAATAGTCTCTGCTGTAATATCCTTCACGCGGGTTCCCCGAAATCTGGATTCTTCCGGTTTCCACTGGAGGCGAAATTTTCGCATATTGGTAGAAAAGAACAGAACGCCGCCTGGATTCAACGCAGCGAGTGAATTTTCAATCAGGTCTGCATGGTCTCTCGCCACGTCAAAATCGCGTTCCAGTTTCTTTCCTCTGGAAAAAACCGGTGGATCAATAAAAATGATATCAAAGGGAGTTCCCTTGTAAAACTCCAGAAATTTCCTGGCATCGTCGCGAATTCTCTCATGTCCCTGTATGCTGATGCCGTTAAGTTCCATGTTTCTGGCCAGCCATTCCAGATAGGGCCCGCTGGTATCTACGCTCACCGTCTGCGCCCCTCCCGCTGCTGCGTACACGCTGAAAGATCCGGTATAGCAGAACAAATTGAGAAATCGTTTTCCGGCTGCCATGTTGCGTACTTTTTCTCTCAAAATTCTGTGGTCCGCAAAAAGTCCGGAATCGAGATAATCAGATGGATTAACTTCAAAGCGAAGCCCCCCTTCCGAAACAACTACTTTTGTTCCCGTTTCATTTTTTTTTTCGTATTGTGTTCCGGCGGATTGACGCTCACGACTTTTAAAGAATGTGTTATCTTCCGAAAAACCGAGGACTGTTCGTATGGTAGTTACGACCTGCTGGTTCCACTCTTCATAATTTTTTCTCGATGTCACTGTGTCATTGACATACGCTGCAATAACGAGGGAATCTCCGTAAATATCCACCACGTAAGGATATTCTGGAATATCCCTGTCGTACACGCGGTAGGCCTCTATGCCGCGCCTTTTAGCCCATTTGTTCCAGTGTTTGCCCATTCTGAGCATTCTATTTTCGAGATCCTGCACATACTACAATCCCTTTGCCATACGTGCCGAAAAGTTAAAACTGCTCTCGTCACAAACTCAAAACAAGGACATTTTTATTTTTTTGGATTTTTTATTTTCGGAGCGAATACTCCAAAGCACGGCATCGCGCACAGCTACAAATACGAGGTCAGAACTCTCCCAGCGCTCCAGAAGTTCTACTACAAGCTCCACGTATCCGTGGTGAAGATGAGTATCAATTTTGCGAACCAGATTCACCTCGCGGGAAGATGCGCGCGAATAAAAAGCATCGTACATGAGACAAATCGTTGCAGGGAAATCGCCTGGAATTTTCTCCAGCTTCACATGCCCCTGTTCAATCTTGGAATAATCGAGAATATCGTTAATAATTTCCACCAGTAGTTGTGCGGAGGAAACAGCAATGTCAGCGTATTGTTTCTGGTCTGCCGTTAGCCTCGAATTTTTCATCATTTCGAGGACGGGCACAATGCAGCGAGTTGTAAAGAAGGCAGCACCTTATTCCCTTTTGCCCGATACGCTTACCGCAACTATGCCGGCACTTCCCAGAGCTCCTCTTTTTTTTACGGTTACGCTGGCAGATTGAATTTTGGGATTCTCCAGAGTTTTCCGGAGCAGGCGCTCTGCCAAGGTTTCAATGAGATTATAAGACCGCTCTGCCGCAATTTCCTGAAATGATTTTTCAATTTCTTCGTAATCGACAGCCTGAGAAATATGATCTTCGACAGGGAAAGCACCGTTAGCGTAATCGAAGCTTAAATCTACGCTGACGGTTCTCGGAAGTTTTAATTCGTGCGCGTACACGCCAAGCGTTACTGGCAATTGCATATCCTCTATCGTTACTCTTCCAGATTCCGGCATACAGCAAATCTAAGCGATGACTGAGGCTGTCAAGGAGGAGTTTTTTTCTTTCTATGCAACCCGGAGACATATCTGACAGATCATTGAATATTTTTGCTTGAAAAGTAAAGTCCCTTCTCTCTAATGTTGAGGTGCAACATTAATAAACTACATGACTCCCAGTATCCGCTTCCGGGAATTGCATTCTATGCAGGATGGATTAAACAAAGTACAAACAAGAGCCATGTTACTAACGGGCGGCTACCTCATTCTCACGTGGATGACATTAGCATTATCTTATACGTTTGAGCGAAGATTCAGCTTTGGCATCTGGCTGACCGCTCTGTTTTTCTCTCCCCTTGCCCTGTTTACGGTATGGATATTTTTTCGAAATATCCATAAGAAAATTGTCTCTGGCATGGATCGAACCATTCTAAGCAAAAAGATTCGCCTGATTCCCTTCAAATTAACTTTTCTATTGTACTTTTTCAATTTCACCATTTTTTTATCCGGCGTATTCTACGAAACAATTTCCATAATGGAAATAGCAGAAGCAATGCTCATGGGCATGTTGATGGGAGGGTACCTGTTCTTCGGCTTTGAAGTAATTACGTTTACGTACAAAGAATGGGGACTCTCTTCTCCGCTCACGAAAGTGTTTCCAAGGTTTCGTACCAAGCTGCTCGTTACATTTATGGTGTACTCCCTTTTTCCCCTGCTGTTTCTGTTTCTTAAAATTGTATATCTCTCTCAGATGGAATCAGGACAAAACATCACCGTCCAGGCCATGCTTCCAACTCTCATACGAACGGGAATGCTCGTGGTCATATCTGGTCTCATTCTAGCGTGGAGCATTATTAAACCCGTAACCAGACTCGTAGAAGATATGAAAAATGTGGAAAAGGGAGATTTCACACAGGATACCCCTGTATACAGCACGGACGAGTTTGGTCAACTTCAAACAGGTTTTAACTCCATGATTGCGTCTCTGCGCGAGAAAGAGCATCTTCGCTCTGCCTTTGGCAGATATGTTTCACCCGATATAGTAGATGCCGTGAGCCACGGCGATTCCGGGCCCGGCGGCAAAAGAACCAATCTGAGCGTATTGTTTACGGATCTGCGATCGTTCACAGCTATGAGTGAAAGAATGGAGGCAGAAACAATTGTCTCTCTGCTGAACCGGTATTTTGGCGCCATGGTGGATGTCGTAACCGAGCACCATGGATCGGTCAATAAATTCATTGGAGATGCCATACTCGCAATTTTTGATGAAGAAGATCATCCACTCCATGCGCTAAGCTGTGCAGCATCCATGGAAAAAGCCCTGGTTGAATTAAACGAAGAATTCATACGGGATTATGGAGTCAGTCTGAAAGCCGGGTATGGAGTTCACAGTGGAGAAGTCATTCTGGGCTCCATTGGCTCCAGCTCCCGCCTTGAATATACAGTCATGGGAGATACAGTCAATACAGCGTCGCGCCTTGAATCGTTTACCAAAAAGTTAGAACGCCCTATCCTGGCATCGGCCACTCTGGTAGATTCCATTGCGCCAGAGAAAATTCAAACACTGGCATTTTCTGCCATGCACCGTCTAAAAATCAAGCTTCGGGGAAAAGAGGAGCTCGTATCCGTATATTCCTGCTCCATATAAATTCAATACAGCTACCGGAAGCAAGCTCTGAAAAACGTTCAGAGCTTGCTTCCGGTCCATGGATGTCGAAGTTTTCGCCCCAGGGTTTTGCCTGCGGCTTGCTAAAAATAACTCAAAATTGCGGCTAACTCCCGCAGAGCAGCAAAGTCCTTGCCGCGCGGACGAAATTCAATCGCACGCGGGTTTTCTGGCGAAAGAGCAAACCGCTTGTCGCTGTTAAGCAGTTCTCCAAGCGAATCACCCGAAACTTTTACTTTGGGTCCCGCAATTAATTGTACAGAAGTATCCCGAATGTCAATTTTTTCAAGACCAATGCGGCTGCCCATGCTGCGAATTTCTTCGAGAAAAAACATTCCCTGCACCATCTCTGGCAGCTCGCCAAAGCGGTCTTCGAGTTCCTCGCGAACGCGCCGCAAATCTTCAGAAGAATGAGACGAAACCATTTTTTTATAGAATTCCATTTTCTGGCGGGTATCGGGAATATAACCATCGGGGAAGTAAAAACTGAACGGAGAAGTTACCAGAGTTTCCTGTTCTTCCGTTTTTTCCGTACCGCGCAGTGTATCAATTCTTTCATTAAGCATCTGCACGTATAACTCAAACCCAACATCGAGAATTTCACCACTTTGTTCGCGGCCAAGAAGATTACCCGCACCGCGAATTTCAAGATCACGCATGGCAATTTTAAAGCCTGCGCCAAGTTCATCGTAATCCTGAAGTGTATTCAATCTCTTCTGGGCAACTTCTGTGAGAGATCCCGCAGAAGGATAAAAAAAGTATGCATAGGCCTGTCTGTCGGATCGGCCCACACGCCCTTTGATCTGGTATAATTGTGAAAGACCAAATTTCTGTGAATTCATTACAATAAGAGTATTGACGTTCGGTATATCTATACCTGATTCAATGATTGTAGTGCTCACGAGAACGTCAAAGCGATGATGATGAAAATCGAGCATAATGTTTTCTATTTCTTCCTCGCCCATTTGTCCATGCAGAATTCCAACAGATAATCTGGGATTCATGCTTCGAATGCGACCAGCCTGTGCCTCTATGGTTTTCACCTCATTGTGCAGAATATATATCTGGCCCTGTCTGTCGTACTCGCGATTAATGGCTTGTCGCAAGACTTCATTGTTTTCCTCTAAAACATAGGTTTCTATTTTCTGTCGATTGCGCGGCGGAGTTTCAATGAGAGACAAATCACGAATTCCAACGAGAGACATGTGAAGTGTTCTGGGAATGGGCGTTGCAGTCATGGTAAGCGTATCGATATTTGCCCTCATTTTTCGGATCGTCTCTTTGTGAGAAACCCCAAATCTCTGTTCTTCGTCTACAACCAGAAGTCCCAGATTCTTAAACTTAAAAGACGGAGAAAACAAAGCATGCGTACCAATAACGACATCCAGCTTACCCTGCTCAATGCGATGGCTGATTGCGGTAACCTCTGCGCCAGTCCTGAATCGACTCACATAATCAACAGAAATGGGATAGCCCTTAAAGCGTTCCTGAAGAGTATTAAAATGCTGAAACGCAAGAATTGTAGTGGGACATAATACGGCAACCTGCTTGCCAGCCATGACAGCCTTAAAGGCGGCGCGCACTGCGACCTCAGTTTTTCCAAATCCTACGTCACCGCAAACGAGCCTGTCCATGGGGCGCTCCGATTCCATATCTTTTTTAATGTCGTTTACGGCGGCTATCTGGTGATCTGTTTCTTCGTAGGGAAAGGCTGCCTCAAATTCTTCCTGAAAAGAAGAGTCGGCTGGAAAAGAATATCCTCTGGACTTTTCACGCCTCGCATAAATCTCGATAAGTTCTTCCGCAAGAGAATCAACACTTTTTACTGCTTTCTCTTTTGTCTTCTGCCATGATGATTTTTTCCCGAGATAATCGAGATGCCGCGTTTCGGCTGAACCAATATATCGGTGTACCAGATTCAACTGTTCCAGAGGCACATAGAGTTTGTCTCCCCCTGCGAAAGCAAGTTCCAGAAAATCCCTCTCGGTTCCGGCGGCCTGCATACGCTTAAGGCGTATAAACTTGCCGATTCCATAATTGACGTGGACAACGAGATCGCCTTCGTTTAAGTCCACAAACGATTCGATAATCTGCGTCGTGCTCCTACTGATTTTGCCAGCGCGAACCTGCTTGCCAAACAATTCTCTCTCGGTTAAGAATAAACCCGTCTTCCATTCAAAACCAGAATGAAACGAAGAAAGAAGATAGCGAATATTTAGAACACTTAAATCATACGAAGAGAGAATATGTTCTATTCTCTCAAGCTGCATCGAGGTTGCGGCAGAAATAAATATGTCTTTCTTTTTTGAGGCATTAGCCAGCAGAGAATCGGCCAGCATGGAAATTCTGCCCCTGTGCGCTGTTGGCTGCCGCAGTGACAAATTGATATCGTCAAGGGTCACTGGAACTGGGGAGAAGGTAAGGCGAGGATTCAAGCGCTCTACCATTTTTTCGGCATCGAGAAAAAGAGCATCGGGCGGCAGCAAAAAGCGACTGTTATTTTTTTCGTACAGAAATTCTCGTTCTCCATTTAAGGAATCTCCTCTGGCTGCCACGGAACCCGGATCGTACAGAACAAAGAGAGAATCGCCAACATAATCGAGAAGAGAGCCTGCCGGTAAAGCGAGAGGAAACAAATCCCACATGCCGCCGGGATCATTGCCGTGAATCAGCGGAGGAAGTTCCTGGCCCGGCCGGGATTGTGCTGCAATTTCGTTCTGCAATTTTTCAAAATCTTCTCCGGAAAACGCGAGATCGCGCCTGGGCGTTAGAAGCACGTTGTCGAGACTTTCGAGAGACTTTTGCGATAGAGGATCAAAATGGCGAATCGAGTCAATCTCATCGCCAAAAAAATCCAGGCGGACAGGATTAAACAGAGACGGAAGATACATGTCGAGCAGAGAACCCTTGCGCGAAAAATCGCCCGGCTTTTCTGCTATCTCCGTGCGCGCATAACCAAAGCGAACCAGATAAGAAACGATTGTCTCTATATCGAGGCGATCCCCGACAGACAGCCGCAGGGAAGACTCACGAAATAAAGCAGACGAAACGGTCTTCTGGGTTAGTCCTTCGAGAGAGGTAACGACAATGGAACCCCTGCCTTCTACCAGTGCCGCTAACGTGCGCGCGCGATACCCTTCCTTTTCACTTTGGGCATGGCTGTAGTTGAAAGGAAGATTTCCAAATGAGGGAAAAAATTCTGGCCGCACAGATGGCAGCAGTTCCGAAAGAATGAGACTCAGTTCCAGATAAAAATTCTCTGCTGTTTTATCGTTAGAAAAGACAAAGAGAATTCTCTTGTTTTTCCTTATCTGTTCCAGAGAAGCTGCCAAAATCCAGGGAAGCACAGAAACAGAAACCCCGGAATACGATTTTCCCGCCAGAAAACTAAAGTCAGACAAAGACAATTCTTTTTGAAGAAAACCTGCAATTTCTTCAAAAGACTTTTGAGTTGGATGCATACGGACTCCTGTAATAAGTTCTCTGGTATTCTCTGGAAGACTGATCTATCCACCCCTTTGCAAGTCCCTGACGAATGGCTTCGTAAACGACAATGGCTACCGCATTGGATAAATTTAGCGAGCGCACGGCCCCCCACATGGGAATTTTGACAATATGTTCGCAGCGGGAAAGCAGTGTCGGCGGAAGCCCCTGTGTCTCGTTGCCAAACAGAAGAATATCGTCTGGTTGAAACATAAAATCTGAGTACTGGACGGGAGCATCTTTGGAGACTGCGACAATGCGCGAGACTCCCCTGCTTGCATAAAAATCCCGAAAGCGCTGGTGAAGGTGCAGATCGAGAGCATTCCAGTGATCGAGCCCGGCCCGAATGAGATCTTTCTGGTCCAGAGAAAAAGCAGGTTTTCCTACGATGTGCAGAGCTGCATTCACAGCCACTGCCAGCCTCGATATGTTCCCCGTGTTCGGCGGAATCTGCGGCTTATAGAGAGCAATGGCCGGTGTCATTTTTTTACAAAGCGCGAGTCCGAAACAGGGCGTCAAGGATGCCTTTTGTTGACAAAAGAAAAGATTTCTCAAACAAAGCTGATATCAGGCCGATTCTAAAGCATGCGTTTTGCCGCAGTATTCTTTCTGTTCATTGTATCCGCTTTACCGTATTCCGGCTTCATTGTGCGGACAGATCCCGTTTCGGACACCATCGACGTGCGCATCTATAAAACCGCTTCAAGCGAATTATCTGGTTTTACGGCAGAGCAGTGGGAAATACTCGATTCCAAAGGAAAGCGAATTGGTATTTTTTTAGCAGAAACTTCAAGACGCGAGCAAAAAAGTATGCTGCTGAGCGGTACCATCCAAAAGCAAAAGAGCAAACACAATATTTATGCAGGATTGAAAGTAGAATTGCGCCCCGTGAACCCTAAAGAGTTAAAAGTTTCGCGCCTGCCCGATACAGCCGTTCCCGCCGAGACAGCTCTGGACGCCCGCATTGTTCCCGGCACGGATAACCGCCCCATGATTCTTATTCCTGCGGGAAAATTTATTTTTGGTTCAGGAATACGGGGCAGCCTGGATTATACAGCCACAGCAGAAAGGCAGCAAAGCAGACTGGACTCGACAAATCATAAAAAGATGATTCACTATATGGATTTACCAGCCTTTTATATCGATGAGTTTGAAGTATCCAACAGAGAATTTAACGAATTTCTGCGGCAAAGCGCGTACCAGGCGCCGCCTCATCTCAGCAATCTGCCCGATAACGATTTTCCTGTGGAGAACACGGATTATAATTCCGCACAGGCGTACTGCCGCTACGCCGGGAAAAGACTGACCGGTGAATTAGAATGGGAAAAAGCCGCAAGAGGGCCCGGCCTTAGCGGCTCCATAACCGAAGAGGAAACTTTTGCCTATATTGAAGAGCCATTTGAGTATCCTCATGGAAACGAGTTTTCTCCCGAAAAATGTAATACGCGCGAGACGGGAGCGGGACGCACCATGAAGGTACGTGAAACGGGGGATATGTCTCCCATGGGCGTGCAGGGAATGTGCGGCAATGTTCCGGAATGGACGGATTCTTTTCTGTTGCCTTACCGGGGCAATACAGTCCCCCACGAACTCTTTGGCCACAGATACAAGGTAATCCGGGGCGGCAGCTACCGCGATGGAAAAGAGAGGGCAAAAACATACCACCGGTCTGCCGGAGGAATCCCGACGCTAAAAGATGATTTTAGAGCTGGCATTCGCTGTGCCAAAAGTCGGTAAATGGCGGCCGTTTGCAAAAATGCGATGGTAGAATTGTAAAACCCAGAGACTGACAGTGGGTGCTAAATCTCTTAAGACAGTTTGATTAAAGCGTTCTATCTTTCCATTTCGCTTCAAAATATTACAAACGGCGGAATGATACAATTCGATTTCGTGTAATTGATGTAACTGTTGCGCGAGTAATCGGTCGGAATTTCCGCGCTCTTCGTTAAGTTTTAGAACTGCTTGCTCTACCGCAGGAGGAGTTTTTCACGGCGAGTGATGCGGCCTCCTCGATTTATTATTTCGTGCGAATAAACTATATTTTTCTTGGTTCAACTTTTTCATCCAGTCATAAAATGTATTTCTGGCAAGCCCTACCCTTCGGCAACCATCTGAAATAATTTTAGCTTCCAGAACCGTGAACAACAGGTCCGATTTTCTGCGCAGCTCATTGTCGCGGATTCCCTTCAAATTTTGCTGGATTTTTCTACGCTCTTCTTCAATAATCTGTCAGATATGTCTTTGGGTTGCATAAGCGGGTAAATTGTATTGGCTTGACGTTTACAGACGAGATGAATAGCTGGATACATAATCGCGCAAATGTCGACTCGCACTCCAGCGCCGCCGGCTCGCGAAAATTACAAACAGGAAAACAATATGTCAGCAATTTTTAGCACAATCGCAGGAGCGCTCACGCAGGATGCCCTCGGAAGCCTCCAGTCTAAAACAGGTCTCGATGGAGACCAGATTAAAATGGTTACAGCAGCTGCCATCCCACTACTCACCAAGGCAATGGCCAAAAACGCGGAAAGCGAAGATGGGGCCAACGCTCTGACATCCGCACTCGACAAAGACCACGACGGAAGCGTACTCGACGACCTCGCCGGTTTCTTTATGCAGGATAAAGAGAGCGCGGGAGAAGCCATTCTAAACCATGTTCTTGGTTCCAAATTAAACCGCACCGTGTCAGGACTCACCAAAATGACAGGCATCGGCAAAGAGAAAGTCATGCAGATTATCTTTTCGTTAGCCCCGGTTGTACTCGGAGCCCTCGGAAAACTCAAAAAGGAAGACGGCCTGGACGCAGCCGGCCTGGCAAACCTGCTCACCGGGGAAAAAGAAACCATTAAAGAAAAAGACTCGGATTCTGCGAGTTTCTTTGAAAAGCTTATCGATACAGACAAAGACGACGACGATGATCTCAAGGACGAAGTCGTCTCTTTAGGAACTTCGCTTCTCAAAAAATTCTTCTAACAGGCTCTTCACGCAGGTGTGATCTGCCTGTAATACAGGGCTTCCTTCTCTGGAAGCCCTTTCTTTTGAGCCTGCGAATGATACCACAACACTATACACATTTTGGAGCTAAGTAAGCTCTGAAAAAGTTTGCCTACGGCTCGCTTCGCGTCGCTCCGCCGCTTCGCGTTCAGAGCTTACTTCCGGTACATGGACCCCTCGACAAGCTCGGGGTAAATTCACCGGCATTTTGCAGAGAAAATAGCCTGTGTCGATACGCAGTAGACGCAGTTGCTTATGGATGTCAAAGTTTTCGCCCATGGGTTTTGCGGTCTGAACAAGTCCACGGAGGGACTTTTTCAGAGGATACCTAATAAAAACCGGCCAAAGAGCCGATACAGAAACATGATCAAAGAAAACAGGAAGGTAAATCAATCCATTGATCGCCCCGGTAAATATCCACAAAGACATTTATTATCAGAATTTTCTAAACAGATTACTTTTTTATCTTTCTTAGTCTTTTTAATTCCAGGAAAAACAGCCTCCGCAATGGTCCCGCTGCTAGACGTAATCAACACGCCTACAGCCGTAACTCTTGACAGAGGTGTGTATGATGTAAGTTTTTTTGCCTATAACAGTGGAAGCCTGCTCAGCCAAGCCAGCCTTGCAGTCCATTCCAATATTTTACTGGGAGTAACATTTGATGTTGAAAACATTATCGGAGAGGAAACTCCCCGCATGAATGTTCCCGGAGTCAACGCAAGATTCAAATTCACGGATGGAACTCCCGAATTTCCAATCCTGCTGGCAATTGGATACTCCTCTTTCTACAGCTCCCGCTACTCAAGAACCGATGAAACAGACAACCCGTTTAACAGACAACTGTACGGTCCTTACTTTGTCATAACTAAACCCGTATTTATTGCGGGCAGTGAACAGCACGTGCATTTTGGACTGCGCAGCCCCGTGCAGCCAGTCTACCTCCCCGAAGATACGGCACTTTTCATGAGCTTTGATTATCCGCTCGGAAATTTTGTTCCAATGATCGAAATCGAACATGTTGTATTTGATTACCGACGCATGGACGAAATTCTCTACAATGCCGGCTTTCGATTCCTGTTTGCTGAAAACCTTGCCATTGAGTTCAACGTGATTTCCGGCCTAGGCCTTACGTCTAACAGAATGGTCGTAATCCAGTTCATGGACAAGTTTTAAGGGAGCCCTACCCCCTTCGGCTACGCAACTTCGTACACTGCGTGTCAAGGCAGGATAAGCAGGGCTTTCTGCTTAAACAAAGTATTTTTCCGCCAGAACGGGTTGTTGTTCTTTATCCTTTCAGATCACGATAAGCGTTTTGCTCTTGTTAAATTGAACTATATAATCAAAGAAGGGATATTAT
>DYPL01000058.1 GCA_020719945.1 Turneriella parva | reverse complement strand
TACCCGAATTATTTTCGCGAGGCATGGCTGCCGCCAAGAAAAATGAGTGGTTCGCGCATATATCCCAAATCGTACCATTTATTCGCGTTCTGCACTTCGTAGATTCCTACGCTGTTTTTCAATAAAGAAAGGATGAATGTAACTGGCATAATTGCTCCATGCCACATTCCGTGACGGAATCCGGGGAGTTCGGGAGGTTTTGCTGCCGCATACATATTTGCAGACGGCGCGCAGGAAGCCAGAAAATATTGGCAGTGACATCGCTGCGCGGGCTTTACAGAATGGCGGCAAATGTATGGCGTTCGCTCATATTCCCCGAAACGATAACGAGAATTCCAGACAGGGTTGTCATGGGCAAAAAGGGCTGCATAGGTTGCAAAAAACTAAAGAACGAGAAAAGGCACAAAAGCGTGTACGATTCCTGATACAGGCGAAACCAGCTGTGCCTGTCAACACCGCGAAGAACAAGCTAATGTAAGAAATGTCAGTGCGTTGAACGGAAAAGAAGAGCGCTGCTCCCAGGAAACCTGCAGCTGCAAGAATCATGCGGACATAGTTATTTTTTTTCGGCAAGGCGCTCCAGCACCGCAATGGTGGAACGGATTTTTCTGGGATAAGAACTTTTCACGAAAAAATTTTCATAGTCCAGAATATATTTCGGGGATCATTTTCCAATTGTATTTTCTGTTAATTTTATCCCTTTGCATCTGCCCACGATTTTCCAAATCCACCATCTGTTTTTAAGGGAACGAGGAGAGAAACAGCATGCTCCATTTTTTCGCGGGCCATGGCGATAAACAGATCGCTCTCTTCCTGCTTTACTTCAAAAAGAAGTTCGTCGTGGATCTGCAACAGCATCTGGGAAGAAAGTTTTTGTCTTTGAATTTCCCTATCAATTTCTATCATAGCTATTTTGATAATGTCTGCAGCAGTAGACTGAATGGGCGTATTGATGGCCAGGCGAATCGCTCCCTCGCGCGCCATTTTATTTTTTGTGGTTATGTTAATGGCGCGGCGTCGGCCAATCAGGTTTTCGGCATATCCCGTTTCTTCCACTTCTCTGGCCATAGAGTCCATGTAGCGGCGGATTCCAGGGAAAGCTGCAAAGTACATTTCCATGAGCTGTTTAGCCTCTCCGCGTGAAATATTCAGATTGCGGGCAAGGCCAAATTCTGTTACGCCATACACAATCGAAAAATTTAGAACCTTTGCCTGTGATCTGAATTCTGAAAATTCTTTTGTGGATTTCATTTTTTCGAGGAGGTCAAAATCTATGGAGGAAAGATTTGTCCCGTTGTCAAAGAGAGTCTGGCCCACTGGGATTTCTTCCGGTTTTTTCCAGCGCATGCCCTGGGCATGAAAACGATTGTGAAACAAAAGATAGGCAGCCTGCGCATGGATATCCTCTCCGGCGCGGTAGGACCGCAACAGGTGCTCGTCTCCCGAATAGTGAGCGAGCACGCGCAATTCAATCTGGGAATAATCGAGCGAGAGAAGCCTGTATCCGGGAGCGGCCACAAAAACAGTGCGCAGAGCATTGCCATCTTCGCCGCGAACAGGAATATTTTGCAGGTTAGGTTCGTTAGAAGAAAGCCTTCCCGTGGCTGCTCCAATCTGCAGAAAATTTGTGTGCACGCGGCCCGTCTCGGGATTTACGAATTCCGGCCATGCATTAATATACGTAGACAAAAGTTTGTGCATACTTCGGTACTTTAGAATTTCATCAATAACAGGATGTTCGTCGCGGAGATCTTCGAGAATATCCGCAGAGGTAGAAAGGGCGCCGCCGGGAGTTTTTTTGCGTGATGCAATTTTAAGATCCTGAAAAAGGATATCCCCGAGCTCTTTCGTGGAATTAATATTGAACGAGCGCCCGGCCATTTCATAAATATTTTTCTCGTGGTACTGCAATCTCTTGGTATAGGTTTCGCGAAGTTGATCGTTTGCTGAAAGATCTAAGAGAACGCCGGATTGTTCCATGCGTTTAAGAACAAAGAGGAGAGGCTGATCAATCTGAGAGTAAATCTGCTGCAGGGATAATTTCTGGTTGCCGGTTTTATTGCCGGAGAAAGGAGATATATCTAATGATCGTTTTTCGTGAGATAAAGAATCCGCATTTTTGATACTCTCTATAAAGATCTCTTTTAACAGATAAGCAATTTCTGCATCTTCACAGGCATACAGAGCGAGGGATTTTAGTTCCACCTGAACGAGGGGCAATTGTTTTTGTCCTTTCCCGGCGATATCGCTGTAGGCAATGGTTTTGTGGTGTAAATACTCCATGGCCATGTCGTCCAGATTGTGTTTTTTTTCCCCTGCATGGAGCAAAAACGAAAGCAGCATGGTATCCACGGCGAGCCCCTGCACCTCTATTCCATGCCGTTCAAGCACTTTGAGATCGTATTTTGCGTTTTGCGCAATTTTGGCAATGTCGGAATTTTCGAGCACAGGTTTTAACAGAGACAGCATTTCGAAGGCATTGTCTGCATTCTGGTAGTCAAAACTGGGAGAGTTTACCGAATCAAAATTCAGAGAAATAAATGCACTTTGCAGGGGCCTTGCCGCAATCGCATCTTCGCTCGCTGCATTTGCAGTGAGATAAAATTTTTCGTCCAGTCTTTTGCGAATGGTTTCCATGGGTAATACTGATTTCCAGGCCAGAGAAATTCCTACCAGAATAGCCTGCATGGAGTCTATGGATGTTGTCTCTGTATCAAAGGCTATTTCCTTTACACCCTGCAGATCCTTTAACAGCAACTGCAGTTCCGGAATTGTTTTAACCAGCCTTGCAAATCGTAGAATGGGACCGTGGCCAGATGAACTATTTTGAACGGGAGATTTGTCCTGCTTTTCTCCCGAAAGAGCTTCCCATTCTTTTTGCAGGGTAGTGTATCCTCGCTGTGTAAAAACGTTTGGATTTTTTGCACTGGCATAAGAGACAATGAGTTCTTCCGAAATTTTTCCTTCCTTCAAAAACGGGAGGGACATATCTTTTTTGAGGGTAACCAGAAATAAAGAATTGTATGCGTCCTTTTTGTGCTCTTCCAGTTTTTTGCGCGTTCCTTCTGGTTTAACCGTATCGAGTTTTTCGTAAATGCCATCCAGGCTGCCATATTCTCGAATGAGCTTTGCCGCACCTATCGGGCCAATGCCTTTTACGCCGGGAATATTGTCGGAAGAATCTCCCGTGATGGCCATGTAATCGGGAATCTGTTCGCGATGCACGCCGATCTCTTCTAACACGCGGTCTTCTCCAAATTCGGAAAATTCCGAAACACCCTGTTTAGACCGCAGCATGCTGATACCCGGGTAGAGAATAGAAAAGAGATCCTTATCGGAGGAAATAATTTCAATGGACGGATTTTGTTGACCGTGGCCCTGCGTTTCTTTGGCGACAGAAGGCGCGGTGCTGTCTGCTCCACCTCTCAACTGGTACGCAACAGAAGCTATCACGTCGTCTGCTTCTTCTTTTTCTGGAATAAAAAGGGGTAACTTGAGCTCTTGTATTATGTCTTGAATTTCGTTGAACTGAAGTTTGAGTTCTGGTGCAGTTTCTGCCCTGTGGGCTTTATAGGGTTCGTAGGCTTCGTGTCTGAACGTGGCTCGGGGGGGATCGAATACGATGAGGAGTTGTTCCGGCTTTCTTTCGCGCAGGAGCTTAAAGAGCAGCCGAAAGAATCCGTGTATGGTTTCCGTAGGCATGCCGGCAGCATTAGTCAGGTTTTGCCTTGCCATGGCAAAGTGTGCGCGGTAGGCGAGGGCATGGCCGTCTACAATCATCAGCTTGGACATGCCGCACTCTTTACAACGGGAACAGGCTGTCACCTGTTAATGAAGGCAGAGGTGGATCCAGCGGATTCCGTTTTCGTCTTCGTCGTAATCGTTGTATACCCATTCGAGGTGATCGTCTTCGGGATAATCTGCCAGGCATTCCCATTTTTCGGGAAGGTAGCTGTTTATTATTGTCAGGCAAAACGGCGAAAATTCCAACCAGGTAATTACATTAGATAAATCAAACGAAGTTTTCTGGTTTTCATAAAATTTATGGTAGGGTTCTGTTCTGTCGAACGATAGGTTCTGCAAACCAAGAATTTGCGATATTTTTTCTGGTTGCAGTTTTTTATGGTGGACGACAGTTACAAAGGCATTGCGCATGCAGCCACATGCTGCCGGGGGCGCAATACGTCAATATTGTACAATTTCAGAAATAAAAGATATTTTACAAATTGACTCCAAAATTTTAATTGATGCCCGGATGCTCACAGAAGAACTCAATAAACTCGAAGCGGAACAGCTCAAACGAATTGCGGAAATCTGGGGGCTTCCCAAGATCCCGGTAGAGAAACGGGCCATTATCAATACTCTGCACAAAGCAGCGACGGACGAGTATTTTCTAAAAGGAGTACTCGAAAAACTTACTCCTTTGCAGGTAAAAATTTACTCTGTCATTGTGGCTTCCAAAACAGTTCTTACGCTCGGAGAAATCTCCCGAAAACTGCATATTCAGCCTATCAATGCAGAAAAAGAACTCGTCGTTCTTAAAAATCTGATGCTCGTCTACCAGATGAAAAATCGCGAGCGCATCACCAATAATCTGGATAAATACTATCCCTTTGAACGCATCCGCGAAATTGTCTGCATAGACGTAAATGCACGCGGCGAAAAATTTCACATCTCTCTCAAACGCGAACTCGAAATAGGGAATCTGGAATCTTACGATCCAAAATATATTGAGTCTCTCGGTGCTGGTGCAAACAGAAAAACCATTGCCGCCGCTGCCATTAAATCGGAGCATTTTGCAGCTCAGATTAAATCTCTCAGCGAAGGAGAGCAGGTACTTATAGACGAAGCTTTTTCTAACGGCGGCATTATAGAAATTAATGCGGCGCGCATTGTTCTCGACGAGCAAAAGCTGAAGCCAGAGACAACTCTGCGCAAGCTGCATGGACATGGTCTGTTGCGCGACATTTATTTTATTGACGAGCGCTATGTTCGCGTTATAGTTTTGCCCATAGAACTCTTTGACTATCTCAAAAGAGAGCCCATTTTCCCAAAACTGAAAGGGATCAAGCAGGCGCAGCAGAGAACGGTCAACAACGAGTTAGACTTTGTTCTCAATCTAAAAAAGCTGCTGCTCTTTATTTCCAACAGAGGGTTAACTCTTTCCCAGTCCGAAAAGCTAAAACAGGCAGACATGAAGCGCAGTGAAAGCGGCCTTGTAGAAATGGACATGAATCTGTTTCCAGAGAAAAGCCAGGTTCATAAAATAGAGATTATTCTTCCTTTCCTGAAACTGTTCGATCTCGTAGACATGAAAGGTGAAAACGTCGTGCTGCGCGATTCTTACGAAGAATTTTTATCGCGCGATCCATTGGGGCTTATTACAGAGCTTGTAGATATGACGGCCATGGCCGCAGAAAAGCGAATGGTTGGGAACGAAGTATTTCTACCGATTGAGATTCCTTTCTACCACCGCACGGTTCTGGAAAAATGCGTGGAAATCGTTAAAAAGAACGAAGGAATTTACACTAAGGTTCTCATCTCTGATCTTATTCGGGAATGGGTTATTCTTTCTCCCGGATTTAGCGTGCGCAATTTCAAGAATCTTTTTATAGAACATAAAAGCAATATTCTTTCGGCATTGTTTTACATGCATCTGTTTGGCATGCTCATGGTGGAGTATCCCCATCGTCTCATTCGCCTTTCTGAACTGGGAAAGCATTATTTTTTTCAGCGCGAACTCAAAACCGAAGATTTGCAGGGTGCCATTATTATCAACGCGGATGCGTCTATTGTTGCCATGCCAGAAAAACTTTCTCTGGCCGGTTTGCACCTGCTGAAGTCGTTTGCAACACTCAAAGATTTTGACAGAGTCTATACCTTCCAAATTACAAAGGAATCTCTCCAAGAAGGCCTTCTGCTCGGAAACAACATTGATCAGATACAGGATTTTCTGGCCCATGTATCCAAAAACAGGATTCCTCAAAACCTCAGTTATCTTATTTCCGAGTGGAGCGAGACACTTCCTATCGTTACAATCGAAGAAGATGTAGTTCTTCTAGAGACGAATGACGCCCGCTTGGCAGAACTTCTGGTCGGCCAGCTCAAAGGTAAAAAAGTCATTAAAAAAGAGCTTTCCGATACTGCCATGATAATCTACAAAAGCAAAATTTCAGATGTCATGGAAGTGGCCGAAAAGCACGAGATGATTGTCAAGCTGATTCGTTAATGCTGTTCAGCAGAGTCGCTCCGGGTCAGATTTCTCTGCATCCTGTTCGCCCCGGTCTGGAACTCAATGGTCGCTCCTTGTTGCCTTTTATGCGCATGGTTACATCGCCGTGGGCTCTTCCGTGTTTTCTGTTTGAGTGCTCCGCTCCCGTTATTCTTCCACCGCTTGCAACGTACAGGCGGGAAGGCAGGCGCGTTTTTGTGAAGCCTTTGGAAGCAGAGGCCCGCAGTGCGAGGCTTGTCGTTCGCGACAAAAATGGTATCGCGGGTGATTTTGCTGTGACCGGAGATTTTTTGCTGCCGCCTTTGCGGGGCGACAAAGCGTGGATCCAAATGGAAACCAGTGAAGGGACATATCTATTTGAGACCTTTCCTCAATATTTGCCCGGGCAGCAAATGGAAAAAGTTTTGTCATACCGGGAAACGCGTGCTGTTTCCTTCCATTATCTTCTCGATCCGGATGGCGGGGCAGATAAGCTTGCAGAGGATATCGTATCCGGGAAGTTCAAGGCGATGCGCAGGGAAAGAATGAAACTGCTGCTCGACATTCTGCGGTGCGCCACGCCACAGCAGGAGGAGATTCTGTTTACGAATATCCAGATAGAAGAGCCTGATTTTTTTGCGGATCTCATGAACCATCTACTCACAGAAAATCTTTTGCCTTACATGAGCAGAAACGAAATTCACCATATTCTCTCTCATGCTCCACCGGAAGTATTGTCTGGCATTGCCGCAAGCCCCTATAAGGAAGCGTATCGAAAATTCTTTTCCCGCAATCAGTTTGCAGAAGTGGAAAGGATTTCGCCAAATAATTTCATCGATCCCTTTGTATGGATTATAGAAGAGTATCGCAACAAATATTCATCGTGGTGGAACCTTCCCTATATCCAGATTCCCTTTTATCCCGTAGATCGGCTTCTCCCTGTGGTTCCTCCGGTTTATGAAGCGCATTGGTTGACTGGTGGCAGTTTGATAGAATCTGTTCGCTTTGAAGAGCGCACACTGTTTCTGTTTTTTCCGCAACCGATAAGAGAGTTGTCCATCTATATGGAAAAGAGGACAGGCATGTTTGAGAACTTTTATTTTCGTCAATTGTCTGCGGGAATACTGGCTATGCGCGACTTGGCGACCGAACCGCGCAGGCTCTATTTTGCTGCTCTTTTTGCCGATACAATTGTCCAAGACTATGCAGTGTGCGTGAGAATCAAATAGTGGAAGGATAACGTATGATAAAAAGAATATTTATTTTAATGATATTAAGCTCTTTAGCGGAGGCACAAATCAACACTCCACAAAACGATTTTGCGCCTACGATAAGCGCAAATGGAAAAGTCATGATTTTTAATTCTGTGGGTCGGGGTGGTTCCATGGACCTCTTCTTGTCGATTTCCGAAAAGGATGGCTGGAGCAGTCCCGTTGCATTAGACGGACTCAATTCTTCCTTTACCGACGAAGCTCCCTATTTTTCTCGCGACGGGCGGTACTTATTTTTTTCTTCGGACCGGGATGGCAGCATAGAAATGCCCAAAGATTTAAAAGGCAATATTCGCGTTTCGTTTGATCTGTATGTTTCAGAAATTTCAGAGGGAGAATTTGGCAAACCGCGTCGGCTTACGGGGCTTATCAACACCAGCGAACATGAAAAGGCTCCCTCTGTTTCGGACGATGGGCGCTATCTGTTTTTTACGCGCCATCCTTTTGGCAGAGCAGCAGAATCGGCCATCTATTTTTCTTATCGAGAGGGAAGCAGCTGGAGTGCTCCGGCAAGACTGTCTGCCGATATTAACGCTGGATTTTCGGAGCATGCTTTTCGCCCTTTGGGAAATGGATTTGTCTTCACTTCTAAACGGCCCGGCGGGAAGGGCGGGTTTGATATTTACTATACGGAAAACAGAGACGGCGTGTGGAGTGCGCCGGAGAGCGTACCCGGAGAAATCAACTCGGAGTTTAACGATATATTTTACATTCGCCAGGGAGGACAAATCCTTTTTTGTTCGGACAGACCGGGCGGGCAGGGTAAGTACGATATTTGGCTCAGCGAAGGCGATGGTTTCCGAAAAATACTTGTCACTCTTATAGACGATGCAACAAATCAGAAAATTAAGGGAGCGGTAGAGATTGCCATTGCTCCGGTTCAGGGAGAGCCAGCCAGAGTTGTCAAAAATTCAACTCCGGAGCCGGTAGAATTTGAACTGCACGAAAGTATGAGCGAGGGCACATTTACATTTTCTTCTCCTGGATATTTAACGCAGGTCGAACAAAAGAATATTCTAAAGGATAAAGAAGAAATTGTCGTTCGATTGAAAAAACTCGAAAAGGGAAAATCCTTCTATATTCACTCGATTCATTTTGACTATAACAGTGCCATTTTAAAAGAAGAATCGCAGCCTGTTTTAGAGGCCCTGTACCGTTATCTTGCGGAGAATCCGCAGCAGAAAATCCGCATCACGGGCCATACGGATCTGCACGGCAGCGATTCTTATAACGATGCACTGAGTCTAAAACGCGCCCAGTCTGTTCGCGATTATCTGGTTGGTCGCGGCATCGCGATCGATCGACTTTTGACAGCGGGTGCGGGAAAGCGCAAGCCGGTTGCGGAGGGAACCGATCCCCGCTCCGATGCTCTCAATCGCCGCACGCAGATTGATATGCTGGATTAATTTTTCTGCTGTGTTGAACGCCTGCCGCAGAAATTTGTCTCATTCATATGAGAGCGCTGGGTCAAGCAGGAGGTTATCCGCGAGCAGCCATTCCCCACGGCTTTTCTGAAATGTCGGATATATTGCGATCTATCAGGACAACAGGAAGGATTTGAATTCTATAAAACAGTGGAGAGAAAATTCTGAACAGTCTATAGATAGAGAAAGAGGACGAAAAGGATAGTATAAGAATTTTAAAATAAGAATCTCTAAAGTGGAACGGGATCATAAATTTGTAAACGGGGTTAATCCACAATAAATTATGGGAGCATAATATGGAACTCAACAGAATAAATAAGACTTTTGGCCGTGATGCAAAAAACCTGATAACAGAAACCAAAGATAAAAGGAGATAAACATGTCATCCAGTAAGGACTATGCGGATTTTGTTGTGGAACAGATGGAAAATGCAGGGGTGATCACCTGCAAAAAAATGTTTGGAGAATATGCCATTTATTCTGGCAATAAGGTTGTGGCTTTACTATGCGATAATCAATTATTTGTGAAGCCCACCCCGGGGGGAAAGGCGTTCATTGGTGACGTTAAGGAAGCACCTCCCTATCCTGGAGCAAAAATGAGTTATTTAATTGAGGATAAAATTGATGATCGGGAATGGATCGGTCAATTAATACGGATAACCGCAAGCGAATTACCGGAACCAAAGCCCAAAAAGAAGAAAACCAAAAGAGGAACTGAATAAACAGAATTATGGGATTTTATTTTCTGGTGGTGCTGGGCGTACTGGCCCAATATGGCTTGACATAGTAACCAGAATGAGATATCCTATATTGGAATTCTTGCAACAAGGCGCGGTTTTTCGCGCTTAACAGGTGCTTTAGATTTCCTCCGGTGTGAAAGCATCCTCAGAAGCTATGTAGATGCCGCTTTCTGCCAGTTTAGCAACAATTTCAGAGGGATAAGAATCGGCAAACCTCTCACTGGAGCTAACTTCGATAATCTTGCGTCTCTCTTCGTGGGTTAACTTGTGCGGAACAAATCGGTGTGAACCTTTTCTTCTGTCAGAAGATATGTCTCTTTTCCACCTCTGCATTGTGCGTACACTGATTCCAGTTGCATCCGCGATGGAATTATATAAAATTCATATTTTGGGTCAAGGTTTTTTTGCTTTTTATTCTGTCATTTTCATCAACGAACCTAATAGCCAAAGGATAGGGCCGATGGCCGGTTGCGACATCCAGACTGCCCTTTCCTATATATAGGAAAAATCTTCTTTACCGGGTTTTCCTTTTCTCCAGATGTGCAGGAAGATGATGTTTAAAAATATAGTCGCATATCTGGCCAATGAGGATCACCACAGAAAGATATTCTTTTTTCTGATAATTTCCGGTGTCCTCTCCCGTATCTTTTATGGTTTTTTCAGTTATGGACCCGCGTTTCTGGATGAGTATCTGGTGATTATGCTGCCGGCAATGGAAAGGGTGCAGATCGGCACGGCGATCGGCACAGACGATTACCGCAATCTTTTGTACCCTCATATATATTCCAAAATTTATTCACTTATTTGGAGTCTGGGATTCCAGACGCCGGCATTGGCAACCGGGTTTGGGAATGCTGTGACCGGGCTTTTTTCTGTTCTGGGGCTTTGGGGGTTGTACCGTTTTTCCCGGAATTTTCTGAGTGCGGGTGGCTCCCTGGCCGTCCTTTTCCTAGGGGTTTTTCATCCCGTGATGCCGGTTCTGAGCACCAAGCCATTGATTGAAAGTTTTTCCATGTTTGTGGTTCCCTGGGCTTTTTATTTCATCACAAAGAAAGAAATGAAAATACAGGATTTTTTCTGGGCGGGGATTTTCACCGGTCTGGCCGCCTTCTTCCGGATACAGGCCGGGATCATTGTGGCGGGGATTTCCCTCACGCTGGTTTTCTGGCTTCTCCGGAAAAAAATTACCGGCAGGGAATTTCTGATCTTTCATCTGGGCGGGCTGGCGGTTCTGGTTCTGCTGGGCTTAACGGATTCCATCTTTGGCCGGCCTTTTATGAGTTCCACCTGGAAATATGTGGAGCTGAATTTCCTGACCAATGTATCCAGCAGCATCTGGGGAAAGACACCCTGGTTTATGTATATCATCCTTTTTATATCCATGATGGTACCGCCGTTTTCCCTGCTCTTGTTGCTTCCCTTTTTCCGGTCATGGAAAGGGGAGAATGGAAAATCCGCCGGAAAAGCCGCGTTCATTTTCCTGATTTTTATTGTTTTTGTTGCTCTGCATTCCATGATAGAAAACAAACTGGAACGCTTTATGGCACCGGTGATTCCGCTTTTTTTCTTTCTAACCATTCTGGGCTATGAAAAGGGAACAATCCGGAAATTAAAAATATGGGAATCCCGTTTCCTCTGGATTTCTGGTATCATTATGGTATTGATATTTCCGGCGGTCTTAACCCAAAGAAGCCAGATCACCACTCTGGACGCGGCGGGCTATCTGCGGGAGGTCAACCGGGATAAACGGGCGGTATACAAACCCGATGCCCAGTACTGGTTCCAGGCATACTATGGACTGGATTATCCGGGGACGAAGGGCAAAACAGATCTGAACGCGGCGTTTCTCTTATCCAAAAACCAGCCATTTTATTTTCTGACCTATAAATCCCTTACGGAAGGAGTCCACTGCCGATTGCAAAAAGTATTCCAGCCGGATCTGGTGGAGGCTCTCGCGTTTAAATTTAACCCAGAAAGAAATGAACGCCGGGCACCCTTGATGGTGTATCTCTGCGGAAAGAAATGAGCGGTTATTTCCCTTTTTCAATGGCTTCTTTGAGGCCAGATAGGTACATGGCCCCCAGAGCACGGTCATAGAGTCCGTATCCGGGCTTGCCGGTTTCCCCCCAAATATTCCGGCCATGGTCGGGGCGGAAGCCAAAAAGGACTTACAATTAGCGAGTTAAATTAAGCGACAACTTTGCTGAGAAATACCAGAGTTGCCTCAACCAGTTGTAAATCGTTTGCACAGAAATTCCCGTTTCGCGAGAAATTTCTGCAGCCGTTGGTGCATCGGGAAGCAAAAG
>DYPL01000015.1 GCA_020719945.1 Turneriella parva | reverse complement strand
GCTTTTCAAGCAAATATCTTCAATAATCTGTCAGATATGTCTCCGGGTTGCATAATAAATCCAGTTATAATGATTGCCTTTCTGTACTGAAAACAGATTATTGCTCCGATGAACGCGCAAGTAGACAACACACAACCACTCTGGATAAAGATTATCCGTTGGACTTTTCGGGGGTTAGGAATACTCCTTCTCACGGTTTTGGTCGTCATCGTCATCGCGTACTTTTTTGTTTTTCGCCCTTCGTTTGTAGAAGGCCTCATCGAAAACAATTTCAATAAAATGTCCAATGGGCGACTGGAGCTAACGGTTAAAAAAGCTTCTCTGCTGCGCGGATTTGAATTCCACAATATAACGGTCTATTCGGGCCCTGACTTTGCTGGGAAACCGCTGGCGAAGCTGGAAAAACTCAAGCTTGCTTGGAATATTCCTGGATTTTGGGCGGGAGACTTTGGCATCCACGAAATAGGAATTTATAAACCGGAAATATTTTTAATCCAAAGGGGAACTGTCTGGAATACCGACACCCTCATGAAACCTGGAAAACCCAAAGAGAAAGAGGAAAAAGAAGAGAAGGTAAAAAAGAAAGGCAAGGCTCCCAAAGAGCTCACACTTCCCTTTTCGTACCGCATTTTTGTGAAGTTAGTTCTCGAAGATTTCCGCCTCGTGGTTGACGGCAGCGAAGGCAAGGCTCCCATGGAAGCCGGCGTAAAGGACTTCACATTCCGCACGCATCTGCTCACCAAAAAAACAAACCGGGTTCCGCTCACTCTTCCCCAGCTTGCAGACAATTTGCATACGTTTCTTATCCAGCTCAATCCCCAAGAAACCATCGATGTATATTTTCGCTCGCCGGCTGCTGCCACCGCCACGCCGTTTGATCTCCATCTTCTCGTGGGTGTAGACGGAGAACAGGAAAAGCCTGCCTTTGTTTCCCGCCTGAAGGTTGGGAACTCTAATATACCGGTCAGCCTCAAGGGGCAGCAAAAACTTCCCTTGGGATTTGATATTGGCTATAATCTGAATTACAATCCCCATACTGATTTTTTTACCATCGAAAAATTCAAAGTTGGAGTGCTTGGCCAGACATGGCTGCGGATTGTGGGCAATGCAGAAAAGGCCACCGACCCTAAGAAAATGAAGGCGCGTATAGAGATAGCCGAATCCGATATTAACCTTACCGCTTTGTATCCATACTTTGTATCTTTTACCGGAAATAAAACGCTTCGGTTTGCGGGCAATATTTCTCTGGCTCCGCTTCTCATTACGGGGGAGGGAACGCATTATGTGGTGGATGGAGCCGTGTCGCTGCGCAATGTTATCGTGAGGACACCTTCTGCTCCCATTTCTATTCCTGCTTTCCGGTTATACTATTTTGCCGATGCAGACACTAAAAATGAGCAACCGCTGGACATTGCCAAAGCTGGTTTTAAGGGAAGCCTTAATGGTGCCTCTCTCGTCAGTGATATTGTATTTCGCCCCGGGCGCGAAGTAGACGTTCAGTTAAAGGTGCACAATTTTAATCCGGCACCATTTTCCAAAGGCCAAACGAATGGAAATTTTAATGTCGATTTATCTGTTACTGGTCCTGCGGAAAACCATCTGAAAACAAATCTTCATGTTTTTGCTCCTTGGTTTACCTATACGGTGGGGCGCGGTAAATCACCCGTGAACAAAATGGATATGGTTCTATCTGCCGATATCGATTCGCCCAATCTCTCTTTTAAGACGGTCAGCGTGGCATTAAAGCAGTTGTCTCTTAAATTAAAGAATTCGGAAAACCGCGACTCTGTTATTTTCCGCTCCGATGCCAAAGTGACCCAGGCCCCTGGATCCACCGACGTTGGATTTTTTATTCGCGAGTTTTCTCTGCATCCGCGCAATCTTGTAACAAGTGTTCCGGAGTCTCTTGCTGGTTCGCTTGCTCCCCTGTCAGAAAATGTGCGTACCAAAATCCTGATTTCCGGGGAAAGCTTTGTGCAGATACGCGGCAAGTCACAGGATATAAAGCACGAGACGCGCGTACATCTTCCCGATTTCCGCGTAGATGACATTATTCTCAAAGCTGGCATTGGCATACAACCTGGCGATATCCGCATTCGCCAGGTTTTACTGACGGGCTTAAAAGATTCTCTGCGCATGGAAATTACGGGGCGCCTGCATGAAGGTATGATCAAAACTCTTGGCCCGGAAGGCGACACCATTGTGCGACAAAAGGGAATGCACAGGGATATATCTTTCAAGTTTGCTTTGGCTAAAAAAGAAGCCATAGAAATAGGACTGGGAAATTTTATCCAGGGAGCGATTGGTCTTAATGCCAAAGTTTCGGATCATATTATTGCAGGGAATATGAAGATAGACAATTTCTCTTTGAAAAGTCCCAAAGCAAGTATCTCGCGCGTGAATTTCGATTTTCCCTTTGAGCACGATATGCTGAAAATTGAATCTGTCAATTTGACTGCTGCCAGCCGAGAAAAAATTGTCCAGAATTACAACTATTCCGAGCCCTACAATTTTACCATAGAATCTGTGGATATTGCCCACCCATTTGTTGAGAACGAAAATTTTCGCCTCTTGTATTCTCAAAACGAAGGCAAAAACCCTGCTTTTGGTGCCGTGATGCGGTATCGGGAAAATGTGTTTGAAATTCCCGTGATGCAGATGAACATGTTGAACGGTAATATTTCGGGCAGGGATATTTTCTTTAATCTGGGGCCATTAAAACCAGAGAAAATGCAATTCAATGCATTTTTGCAGATTAAGGATATCGATTTAAAACAGCTCATGGATCCCGAAAAGGCAAAAGCCATTAAGGATGGTACGGTTCGCGGAGATATTCGCATTACGGTTAATAATCTCAAACAACCTATCGAAAATTTAACGGGTTATGTAAAAATTTACAAAATAGGGCAGGAGTTCGGAAAGCAGGCGCTGAAGGTGGTAAAGCCGGATTCCAATGCGCTCATTGATGGTTTGATAGACAATACCATTACGGTACAGAGCATAGATCTCAGCATCCGTGAGGGTCTCGTGTATGCAAAAATTTTGTATAAAAAGGGACTTTTGGCCAATATGACCATTGCGCCGTCGGGCGAAAAAATAGAGCAGAACAGAATACCCATCCCTGAGTTCATGCAGAGGGCATCGAGGGAGGCTGCTGCCTACAGCGTAGAGGGCGAGGAAGAGGAAGAAAATCCGTGAACGAACTCACACCCGTAAAAGATTCTACCCAGATGCGCTGGGATCCCATTCTAAAAATCTGGACGATTGTTTCTCCGGAAAGAGGCAAGCGGCCCGGGACCTTTATTCCGCCCGTTCCCGACAATCCACCGCAGGCGGATGGAGATATTTGCCCGTTCTGCCATCATTCCGAAATTTCTCAGGGCAATGTGATTTATCAGTCTTCCGATCCAGAAAAAGAATTTCCCTGGTTTGTAAAAGTCGTTCCGAATCGGTATCCAGTATTTCGCATCGAGGGAACGGTAAAGCGCTGGAGCGAAGGCCTTTATGACATAGTCGAAGGAGTGGGCGCGCATGAAATCGTGGTAGATACGCCAACCTGTGATCTGCATTTTGCCGATATTTCCATTAAGCGGCGTGCAGAGATTTTGAAAGCATACCGTGCCCGTATTCTCGACCTCAAAAGAGATGTTCGATTTCGCCATATTTTAATTTTTAAAAATCATGGCAGCCGGGCCGGTGCCGCCATGTACCATTCTCATACGCAGATTGTGGCCCTGCCCGAGCGACCGCTCAATCTTCAAACCATGCTCTCTACCAGCCGCGATCATTTTAACCGCAAAGAACGCTGTTTGTTTTGCGATGTTCTTGGCCAGGAACGCGACGGGGCCAGCCGTGTCGTTTTTGAAGACGACGTATATACTGCCTTTGTTCCCTTTGCATCGTCTCATCCGTTTGAGCTCATGGTGATTCCGCGCAGGCATGCTCACGATTTTTCACTGTCGACAGACGAGGAGTTGCATTCATTGTCGCGCGTTCTTGGAAACGTTTTGCAGAGACTCAATAAAACGCTGCGGAATCCGCCGTATAATTTTGTCTTGATTACGGCGCCTCCCCAGTCGCCAAAACTTACTCGCCCGGATTACTGGGACAGTATAGAGCAGGATTTTCATTGGCATATCCGCATTACACCGCGCATTACATTTAATGCAGGATTTGAATGGGGAACCGGTTTCAGTATCAATCCTGTGCGTCCGGAGGATGCAGCGGCCCATTTGCGCAATGTTCGGGTAATTCCGGAATAAAATGGATATATCAAAATTTCAGTACATTCCTGAAATTGATTTCCGCAAAATCTCTGCGGAAGATTCCGATGCCATAGAAGTTCACATGGAGCCGTTTAAGCGCGGCTACATGAAACCGCTTGAAGCCCATTTGCTCAATGCTGACGGCCTGCGCAAATATCTTGGATCTGCTTCTGTTACGGCAGAGATTCGTGTAGAGTATCGATTTAAGTCCCGCGATGTAGACGATGCCATTGCCTCGATCCAGAGAGCTTTTTCCGAACTGCTGATGGATCTGCAGGATAGAACCTTGGAAACAGTGGCCCAGCGCGACTACTTCAACGTGTTTCAGGCGGCAGAAATAGAGGCTCCGAAAATGGAGTTTATGATTTTTCTGAAGACCTATGAGGCGCTAAAAAAATTTAATATGATCGTGCGCGCTTCCTGGGTCATTATTCGAGAGGTTTTTGAAGAGATCAAAATTCAGTCTTATAACTCTCTTTTTCTGGAACAGGTTTTGTCTTTCAAGGTATATCCACGCCTGGAGCTTGCTGACTTAACGGATCTGCTTTTGCGACGCATGGCTCTGATTTTGAAAATCAGTAAAGAAGAAGTGCGCGGGAACAGACTGTATGCGGAGGGAAAATATTCTTCTGTCATTAAATATCAATTTTCAACAGTATTCCAGAAAGATATCCACCATGTAGTGTCAGAGGTGGACTCCGGAGTTAGAGAAAAAAAGCCGGAAAAGGTTCACAAGGAATTTCAAAATACCTGCATTAAAGGTACTTATTTATTAGACAGCCGAGGCAGTGAATTGTTTAACCAGCCAATGGTGTATACCATGGAGCTCGAAGCCCGCCGTGTGCAGATGGACGAAAAAAAGATCCGCGTAGCCGTGTATGTGGAAAGCCATCTTGGAGCAGAGGATCTTGCGTTGCGCCAGGAGCTCATCCGTAAATTTATTTCGCAGGCCAGAAAAAAAGACAAGGTAGAAGAGTATAATAACTTTCTCTATACCTATTTTGATTTTGTGCGGGATACTTTGCTCCTGCATTATAGAGATGGCTCAGAATTAGAAAAGACTGTCTTTTTGTATCATTTTACCCCGGTGTATTTTTTTCGACTCATCATGCATTTTATGAAAGAAGGTAGGACCGGGTATATTCACCGCCACTTAAAAAAAGACCAGATGATTAGAGAGCTCCCTTTTGAATATATTAAGTTTATATTAAAGAACTGGTGGGACGAAAAAGTGTATCGCAAGTTGACTCCCATGGAACGCAATTCTCGAGATATGTACGCGCAGATTCAGAACAAGGTAAAAACATACTGGGCAGAAGAACAAAAAAGAGTACTTGAAAAACTTAGAACAGAACCAGAACTGCTACGCCATTTTCGCCTGCACAATACAAAAGAGCTGTATCCTTTTTTACAGGAGGAACTCTCGTATCTTTATTTTTTTGTCATTATGCGTTTTCTGGGAATGGATTTCATATATTTTTCAGACAGCGATTAAATTCATTCCCTGTTAAGTCCGCTCTTAAAAAGTCCACGCATGGACTTTTCCAAAGGTTACCTGAAAAGTATATTTCAGTGCGAGTGTTTTTTCAGGAGTTCGTACGCTTCTTCGCGCGTGAGTTTTTTCTCTAACTGCACCTTGTAGATAATGTGAAAACGCGAAGGCATGATTGTTTTTTTGGGAAAAGTAAAACGATAACGGGTAATGTCCTGAGCCATGAGCTTGTCGATTTCTACAATTTCTGAGGGACGAATCTGTCGCAGCCTGTAAAATGAACCGGAATCCGGGTAGAGCTCCACGAGAATTTCACCTTCTGCCGCCATCTCGACAATATCGTATCTTTTAATTTGTTCTAACAAACCATCGTCGCCTGCTGTATCCTCTACGAGAGCAATGCTGTCCTGGTAGTGAACCTGGTCCCGCTGCATGGACGAAGAAGTGGCAAAAAGACGAAACACAACATCTGAATCAGTTTTGCGTGCAAAGAATTCTTCGCGAACGGCAGAGTGTTTATCGGTAATATGCGCTTCCTGTATTTTGGGTGCCGTGGAACACGAGGCGAAAAAAACAGTCGTTACAGTAATAGCGATGGCGAGAAAGTAATTTTTCATGGGTCAGCCTGTCAGCGAATAACCGGTTTGTCAATAGCAATCAGGAGGCAACCGACAAAAACTGCAGAATAAAGTAAACCGTTTCGAGATGGGGGGCAGCCACTCCGTGTTGCCGGGCGCGCCGCAGGGGTTCGCCAAGAATGCTTTCAATTTCGAGAGCGCGGTTATTCAGAAAGTCTAACAGCATCGAGGTTTTGTAGGGAGCCATTTTTTGTGTCTCTTCCATTTTTTGGATTAAATGTTTTTCTTCGAGGGCGGCGCCGTCGGCTACTGCAATTTGCAGAGTCTCCCTCATTAACATTTCAGCAAGATTTCTGCTTGCAGTTCGATTCATCATTTTATCGGTATCTGCACGGAACACAACAGACAGGGAATTAAACGGAATATTCCAGAGAAGTTTTTCCCAGCGCATCTGAATCAAAGAATCTACTAGGATAAAGGGAACGCGCGCAGCCATAAACACAGACTCGATTGTGTATAATGCGTCGCGCGACTGGTTATTCCAGGAAGCCGCTTTAATAGCTCCGTAATCGGTATGTTCAATTTCTTCGGGGGAGTTTCTTGTCACACAGGTAAACGCTACTCCACCAATGAGAGGGTTGTGAGGAAACAATTCGGCAATTTTTTCTTCTTCGCCGATTCCATTTTGCAGTAAAAATAAAATCGAATTTTCGTGCACGAGTGGTTTAAGGATATCGCGGTACGCAACTCCGGGCAGCGATTTAGTTGTTATGATAACAATGTCTGCCTTTTTCATCTGGTTTGTATTTCCAAAGAAATCAGCCTCAATGTGAAAGTTTTCCCAGATGCTTTGAATAGAGATGTCTTTTGTTTCCTGCACCGAAGAAGGCGAATAAAACTCGGTATGGTATCCCGCCTTGAGAATGCGGGCACCGTAAAAAGTGCCAACCGCGCCGGCTCCGGCAACAGCAATAGATAGGTTCATAAACGATTCTTGTTTTGCTCCATCAGACTGTCAAGATTCTTGACGCGTGAGCGTCTATTCGAAATAGG
Organism: Turneriella parva; assembly: GCA_020719945.1. Classification (GTDB taxonomy): domain Bacteria; phylum Spirochaetota; class Leptospiria; order Turneriellales; family Turneriellaceae; genus DYKF01. The sequence goes on along the minus strand of DYPL01000015.1, from coordinate 40,441 downwards.
AACAGATGAGATCAGATACAATTAAAAAAGGATATGAAAGGGCTCCCCATCGCTCCCTGCTCAAGGCGACAGGAGTGCGTGACGAAGATTTCGGCAAGCCGTTTATTGCTATTGCCAGTAGCCACATTGACATTATTCCCGGACATTTTCATTTAACAACAATTAACGATCTTCTGAAAAAGCTCGTTCGCGAAGCCGGTGGAGTTCCGTTTGTCTTTAATACAATCGGGGTAGATGATGGTATTGCCATGGGCCACGACGGGATGAAATATTCTCTTGCCTCTCGCGAAGTGATTGCAGACTCTGTGGAAACTGTATTAAAAGCTCACCATTTTGATGGAGTTATATTTGTTCCTAATTGTGATAAAATTGTTCCGGGTATGCTTATGGGAGCTATGCGGGCCAATATCCCTTCTATATTTGTTTCGGGAGGCCCAATGGAGGCTGGCCTTACACCATCGGGCGAACTCGTCGACTTGATATCCGTTTTTGAAGGAGTGGGGGCATTCAAAGAAGGCAAAATCTCAGAAGCACAGCTCAAAGAAAGAGAAGACTATGCCTGTCCTTCCTGCGGATCCTGCAGCGGTATGTTCACGGCCAATTCCATGAATTGTCTTACCGAAGCATTAGGTCTTTCTTTTCCAGAAAATGGAACACTTCTGGCCACAAGCAAATACCGAATTGCTTTGTATCAAAAAGCTGCTAAGCGAATCGTTGAAATGGTGCAGGAAGAGGAGGACTACAGGCAGCGCGGCGAGGCGTACCCCTTTTTACCGCGTTCCATCGTGAATAAGCATACCCTCGAAAACGCAATGATTCTCGATATGGCCATGGGTGGGTCCACGAACACGCTTCTGCATACTCTCGCAGTAGCCGCCGAGGCAGGAGTGTTTGATTTTACCATGGCGAGTATTAATTCACTCAACGGAAAAACTCCCAATATCAGCAAGGTTTCTCCATCTTCCCCCTATCACATTGAGGATCTTCATCTGTCTGGTGGAATCCACACGATTCTTGGAGAAGTACGCCGTGGCATTCCTGGTCTTCTGCATGAAAAGTCTCTCACGATAACGGGAAAAACTCTCGGAGAGAATATCGATGACTACGATCTTCGCGGTGGCAAAGCCACAGCTGAAAAATTGGAACTATCGCTTGCTGCGCCAACTCACAAACTGGGTGCAAAAGAATTGTCTTCGGAAAACAAGATTGATCCGGCGCAAAGAACAAAAGAGTATCTTGGATTTGATCCCTATGATTGCATTCGCACCGTAGATACCGCATACAGTAAGACCGGCGGATTGAATGTTTTGTATGGCAATCTGGCTCCCGAAGGGGCCGTTGTCAAATCAGCCGGAGTCGTTCCCGAAATGTTCGTTTTTGAGGGAGATGCCATAGTATTTGAATCCCAAGAAGAAGCAGTTGAGGGCATTCTCGGAGGCAAGGTGCGTGCAGGGCATGTCGTCGTAATTCGTTACGAAGGTCCCCGTGGTGGGCCCGGCATGCAGGAAATGCTTGCTCCCACCTCTTTCATTATGGGCAAGGGGCTTGGAGATAAAGTAGCTCTCATTACCGATGGTCGTTTTTCGGGTGGAACGCGTGGAGCAAGTATTGGCCATGTTTCTCCCGAAGCAGCAGAGGGAGGGCCCATTGCACTGGTAAAGGATGGCGACAGAATTTTTATCGATATGCATAAAAATATTCTTGAGCTAAAGGTAAGCGAGCAGGAGATGACCGAGCGCAGAAAAAACTGGAAACCCGTGCTGCGCGATATGGGTCGGGGTTATTTGTCCCGCTACCGCAAGCTGGTAACGAACGCTGCCCGTGGAGCCATTCTCGAAATTTAAATAAGGTTTGAAAAAGTCCACAGAGGGACTTTTTGCCTGCGGCTTGCTTCGCATTCAGAGGTTACTTAAGAATAATCCTAAAAATTAATGGGACAATGAGCGTGCCGTTGTCGAGAAGTTCGGTCGGCACTGCGCCAAAGTTGCGCGACGATTCTATGGATTCAAGGCAGGAAGCATCGAGAGCAGAAAAACCTTTGGATTCGTGGAGCCTTAGATCAATGACGTTTCCTTCTGCATCGAGCATAAAGACGACGCGAATATCCTGTGTGGGAAAAGCCTGGTAGCGAACCATTCCCGGAGTGGGTGTTGTCCCATAAAATGCATTGGCGTCCATCATGAGAGGATTGCCTCCCGGTGGCGACCAGTGGTCTTGGATTTTGCTCAGCATTTTTCGAAAATAGCTGTAGTGCTCCATATTCTTCGTTGGGATTCTTGGCGTTCCGTTTTTATTCCATGACAGGGCAAAGCGATCTTTAAAATTATAGTATGAGGGAAGGCGTCGCGTAATTTTCACTTCACTGCTTTTTACCGTTGGATTTCCAGAATCAGGGTGCAGTGTAACCGTGTATTTTCCGGTGCTCGAAACATACGTTCTATAGTTGCTGCCATTTTTAAGTGAGTCTTTTCCGGTACGTCCACTCGTCTTATAGTCAAAGACATAATCTTTTGTTACGGCTGAAAAGCCCTGTTCTCGTGTGACATTTCCCTGCGCTTGGTTATCCGAGTCCGATAAAAATACTTTCTCTTTCTGTTCCTTCTGTTTTTGTTTTTCCGCGTTTTCGAGCAGTACGCGTATTTCGCGGGGGTCTTCTGCCATGGTCTTGCGCGAAAAGGATTGCCACGAAATTTCCGGCAGCAGTAATAAAAAAAATAAAAATACAAATAGAAATGTTACAGGTGCAAAAAAAACAAACCAGAAATCGCCGGGATTCCTTGGGCTATTCGCTCTGGATCCATTCAATGGCAACGTTCCATTTCCCCTGATTAATCAACTTCAGAATTTCGAGGGAATGCGTATCGTCTTTAGGATAAACTTCGATCGCTTTTTCTCTATTCCCCTGAAGATAATAGATCCGCGCAGACAGCAGTGCAGCATCTCTTTGTCCTGCCAGCGGTGCGCTCCGCAACTGTTGCAGTGCTTCTGTGTAATTGTTGCGGGACGCCAGCCACGAAGCGTACTCCAGTCGGAGTTCTCTCGAGTCCGGGTAGTTCTGCAAGGCCGTTTCGTATACAGTGCCGGAGTTCTTGGAACTTCTTGCGAGCAGTGAAAATATTTTCGGGGAATATAGCTTCTGCTGTTGAATGGTTTGAGAGAGTTTATCTGCTTTGCGACTGTCACCTCTGGAAATAGAATCGTTCAGCAAAATTGCATATCCCTCTGCCTTCATAGCGGGATCTTTGATTTTGGGCAAAGCCTTTTCTATCATCGAAATTCCCATGACTCTCGTTACATTTTCTCGAACGAGAATAGATCCCTTACCTAGAAGAGCAATGGGATTGGATGGATTTTGTTCCAGGCTTTTTTCGTACAGGTTCAAGGCGGCTACATTGTGTGCTTTCTGCTGGTGTTCTCTTCCCTCGCGTGCCAGACGGGAACCATCGCTGCAGGAATACAGCAGAATCAGAATTCCCGCAAGAGTATAGAGTTTATTTTTCATTATATAAGTTTTCATCTGTCGGTACAATTTGATCCAGGCGGTATGGAGCTATTGTACCTCCTTCGGGAAGATCCGTTGATACAGCGTACAGTTTATTGTTCGCATCTGGTCCCCGTATTTCAATTCTTTTGGCCGGCCCCGACTGCAGTTCCAGAATAATTTCCGCGTTGAGCGGAAGTTGCGGTATAGCCTCAAAATATTCCGCTTTCAGAGTGAGGAGGGCATCGAGAAGTTTTGTCATTTCTTCGGGTTTTACAATTCGGCTTCCGTTTTTCCAGTCAGACCCTTCGAGTACCAGTTGGAGATTTTTTTTTCCAGAATAGCGAATGGCCCGAATATTTTCTTTGGCAGCGAGAAGAAACGATTTCGACCGGAAAAAATCAGCCCCTTTTTGAAAAGTCATGGCAAGGTTGTCGCGTGCACTATAAATGCTTTTTTCGTCAGCAAGCCGTACCATAGTCTCTACGCCGTTTTCTGCCGTATTGCCAATTAGAATGGTGTAGTGTTTATCTGCCTTGAGAGCCACGCGCAGTCCCTGTTCAGAGATGCCCAGTTTCTGGTCAAAGGCGGACGCAGAACCTACGCGGGTGTAACGGCGTATTTCGAGAAGTTGTAATACTGCTTTTTGGACAGCCTCGGCATCGGCCCGGTAGCGGTTTTGTCCCTGCGTAATTTGCTCCCACGATCCGTTGGCATCCCGTGCAATGGTAAAGGAGTTTGCTCCGTCCGCTATGGTGATTTCCTTCACGGTATCGGCAGAAATATTGAGTAGCGGTTTGGAATCGCTGTAACTGTGTCGGCGCCATCCAAATGGATCATTTACGATCAGAGCTAACAGAAAAATTCCAAGAGCGGCGAGAAGTAGTTGGAAATTAGTTTTCATGGTTTTCTCCCTGGTTCATTCTTTGTCTGCGCTGCGAAAAGTGATAGATTCCAAATCCCGCAAGTAAGCCAAGTGGAATTAAAAAATTGAAAAAAGTAATGGCATCCTGGGTTGCCTGGCTAAGGTTCAATCGTTTAGGAGCGGGCGGACTTTTTTTGCGCAGTGCGAGCAGTTCCTCCATTCCGTTAAAAGAATCAACGGCAGAGAGAACAAAATTGAGGTTGAGTCCGTCACTCAATTGCACCCCAATGTCAGTGAATGCATACGGGGTACCTGTTACGAGAAGCTTTCCCTCGCCTTCTGGTAAATGCGGATAGGCAGAATTCTGATCTGGCGAAGCCGCAAAGGCACTCTTGAATTTGCCACTTAATAAAACCGACTGGTTGTGAATCTGTTTGGTTGTGCCCTCTGGTGGTTGCGTTGGCATGCGGCGGGGATCGATCATCGCAAAACTTTTTTGGGCCCATGCACCCGAAGAAGAAGATGCCAGAATTTCTGCCGTCGTGCCTTCCTGTTTTCCAGCGAGTGTAATCGTAGAAGCATACGGGAGGACGAGTGCTTTGAGTCCTTTGGTGATTTCCAGTTTCTGGTTAAGTGACGTAGAAATATTCCAGACAGGATACGGAAGGGAAATCGACTGGAAGGCGTTCACTCTCTGTTCGTACGGGAGAAAATTGCTGTTGGACTCATAGATTATATCTTTTCCTAGGACAATTCCATACGGCTCTAAAAACGATACTATGTCGCTCGTTGATTCTGATGCAATGCCGGACTGAAAATCAATGGCCATGCCAGAGGCTGCCACAATCAGTCTGCCGCCGCGCATCAAAAACTGGTCTAGCTTATATCGATCTATTTCCGTGAGTACACCGGGTCTTACCAGTAGAATCGTCTTCACTTCTGGCGGGATTTCCGAAACCGTAGTATCAATCTGTTCCATGGCTCCATACAGAGTCTCTATGGTGTCGCGAAGATACTCCACTTTTTCAAAGCTGCTGGCATTGGAATCCGGGCGGACCATGCCTGGATTGACGAGAATTCCAACGCGGTTGCGTTCCGGTTGGCTCAGTTTAATTACGCGTGCTGTAATGTCGTACTCAGGAGAAGGGGATTCGAGCAGAGAAGGCACAATTTCGGTTTTGCCTCCGTAGTGAAGTGCCAGAGAAAAATAGATGGAAGCCACTTCCTGCTTTTTTTTGTCGACGGCACCAATCTGGAGAGGACGAATTCCAAGCGAGTCGGCGCGCATTTTGGCATCTTCGTCTTTGTCGGGGTTCAATACGCGCAGGCGGACTTTGGAAGAGATGCCGGCATATTCAGAAACGAAGTCTTTCATGAACTTAACCGTCTGCAAAGCCGCCTCTGGCATATCTTCTGAAAAATAGGCTTCTATGGTGAGCGGCTCTTCCAGCTTGTTCAAGATCTGCCTTGTCGTCTTGGTAAGCCGCAGAGTCCCCTGGCTGGAAAGATCCATGCGAAGGTATAGGCCATAACTCAGGTAACTCACAGAGAGAAACAGGAGAATGACGAGGGCGACCGTCGCGTTGCGGGATGACAAAAACTGTTGGATTGATTTAATGAACTTATCCATGGCTATACTCCGTAATCAGCGGGATCTCCAAATGCTTTCCCGGTTGAGATATAAAAACAAAAGTGGGAACAAAATAAAGTACAGAATATCGCGCGTGTCTATAAGACCCCGGTACAGCGACTGAACGTGCCATGAGATGGAAAAAAAAGCAAGAAAATCTTTCCATGGCCCAAAAAACTGTAGAAGCGGCTGGTAGCCGAGCATAAAGAAGAAAAAGCTGGCCAAAAAGGCCAGGAGAAAAGCGTTGATCTGGTCGTTTACCAGCCACGACAAATACAGCCCCAGCGAAATATAGGCTGCCCCAGACAGCAGACCACCCAGGTAGCCTCCCAGAATCTGCGCCAAATCCGGGCTGCCCGTCAGAATGGTTGTCACCGCGATGGGCAGCGTTGTAGAAAGAGCAATGGCGAGAAACGTTAGAGCGGACAAAAATTTTCCAAGAATGGCTTCTGTCTCGGTAAAGGGAAGGGTAAAGAAAAATTCAATCGTGCCCGATTTTTTTTCCTCTGCCCAGAGCCGCATCGTGATGGCGGGAATAAAGAACATGTAAAGGATGGGAAGCAGATCAAAAAAGCTGCGCATGGAATTGCCGGAATCCCAGAAGCGGGGAGGCGTAAAAAAAAGCATAAACCCGGCAAACAAGATAAAAATGGCCAGGAATATATATCCAATGGGAGTATTAAAATAATGCCCCATTTCCCTTTTGTAAATGACGTTGATGGTATTCCAGTTCATTTGTTTCCTCCGGTTATAGAGCGGAACAGAGCTTCCAAAGATTCTGTTTCGCGGTAGACTTCAGTGAGCTCCAGATTTCTTTCCGCTGCTGCCCTGAAAATTCGGTGCGAAGTCTCTTTATCGCCGGCAATGCGGAACAGGGTTTCTCCATCGCGCATCTGGGACTGTGGCCTTTCTGCAAGACTAAGAGATTCGCGGAGAATATCCGGGAGGTTTTCGGGTGCATTGCGGAATGCAGCGAGAGTTGTTGTCTGGCTCTGGTTTTTAAGATCCGCAATCGATTTATCGTACGCAAGTTCTCCGCGTGCAATAATCAGAACGCGGTCTGCTACGGCTTCTACTTCGCTTAGAATGTGAGAGCTCAATATAATGGTTTTATCCTTGGAAAGCTCGCGAATCAGATTTTGAATTTCGGCAATCTGGTTTGGGTCAAGGCCCGAAGTAGGCTCATCAAGAATTAGAATAGACGGATCGTGAACGAGCGCAGAGGCAAGCCCTACCCTCTGTTTGTAACCCTTGGAAAGTTTATGGATAGGGTGGTAGAGATACTCAGAAATTCCGGTAGCCGCAATCGATTTTTCAAGACCTTTAGCTTTGTCTTCAGAAGTAAGGCCTCGTGCGTCTGCGGCAAACTGCAGAAAATCCCATACCGTCATGTCGGCATACGAGCTGGCAGATTCGGGGAGATATCCAATTTTCTTTTGGATAGCCTGCCTGTTTGCCGGCATGGAAAGAGTATCGATCTGAATGCTGCCGCCAGTAGGATTGTAAAATCCGGTCAGCATTCTCATCGTGGTTGTTTTTCCGGCTCCGTTGGGACCGAGTAGCCCGGCCACCTCGCCGGCTTTAATTTCAAAACTGATATTGTTGACAGCCGTAAAATTACCGAACTGTTTTGTGAGGTTCTTTACCTGAATCATACAAAGGTAGAGGAGGAAAAATTCGGATTGAATGTCAAGCAGAAACAGGTTTACAGTTTCAGAAGATTGTAAAAAATCTACTTAGGTGAAGTATGCAAAATCCACGGAGTGACTTTGGGCCTGTGGCTCGTTACACGTTTAGAAGATACATAGAAAGTTTGTATGAACAAAGTATTTCTCCATCTTAATCTTGGCGGTGGAGCAGCCCGGGGGCTTGCGCATCTCGGCGTTCTCCAGGCTCTCGAAGAAAACCAGATTCAAGTAGAGTCTATTACGGGGGTATCCATGGGCGCCATCGTGGGTGCGGTTTATGCGGTAGAACCCAATGTCGCATTTGCAAAAGAGAAAATTCTTACCATGATATATTCTTCCGAATTTAAAAGTTCCCTGATGGGAAACTGGAAAAAAAAAGTGGAACAGGATCCAGGAGGGTTTCTTTCTGTTGTAGAAAATATTTCGACGCGCACTGGAATTGCAGGGCGTCTCTTTTTGTCCAAGGGGCTTATATCGCGCCGGGAAATTGAACCAGTCCTGTTTCAGGTTCTTCCTGACATTCGGCTTGGAAGTACGGCCATTCCTTTTTCGTGCGTAGCCGTGAATCTCAAAACGGGAGATCGAAAATTGTTTCGTAACCAGGACAGCCTGCGGGATGCGGTGCTTGCCTCTGCGTCCATGCCCATCCTTTTTCCTCCACGCAAAATTGCTGGAGTGTGGTATACCGACGGCGGTGTTCTCGACGTGAACGGAATAGAGTCTGCTAAAGAAGCCGGATTTGGACCCATTCTCGCTGTCGATGTCAATCCGCCCGGATTACAGAACGAGAAAATGCAAAACGCGTTAGATGTCATGCTGCGCTCTGAAGAAATTTCTTCCCGCCACCGCAACGCAGCGCAGATGAAAATGGCCAGGTTTGTATTGCGCCCGATTCGGCGGTCCGTTCACTGGGCAGACTACCAGGATGCAGAAAAAATTATTCGCGAAGGTTACCAGAGTGCCATGCAGGCCATGCCCCAGATCAGGAAAAAATTCAGTCAGGGAAGCTTGGCTTTTTTGAGTCGTTTGTTTTACAGATAGAGCCGCAGATCGTTATAGATTTTTTCCGTCGCCCCCGTTACGGTCTCAAAGAATTTCGCGATTTCTTTTGTTTTGCCAGAATGCTCTATAACCGCTTTCGCAAATGTTTCAGGCCAGGCGTATTCCAAAGAAAATAAAAATCCCTGTTCATGCATTTGGATGGCTTCGTCAGAATTGCGAAAGGCCGGGCCGCTTAATACGGGAAGCCCATGAAGGGCCGGCTCCAGCACATTGTGTATTTTCCCCTCAAAGCCGCCGCCAACAAAGGCGATATCTCCGGTTTGGTATAAAGCGGGCAGAACCCCCAGAGTATCTGCTATGACAATTCTTTCTGATTTGGCGGATGGGTCAGAGTAGAACGCATGGGGAATTTTTTTTTCTTCCAGATAGCTTTTTAGCCAGGACAAATGTTTTTGGTCTATGTGATGCGGCACAAGGATGGCAGAAAAATCCGGCTGGTTTGCGATGGCATCGAGAATCATGGGTTCGCAGGTCTCATAGGTGGAACCAGCTACAATCGTAATGCGGCTTTTCTCTAAAAGGGAAAAAATGCGGTTAGCTTTTTCGGAGGTTTCCGGACGCTGTAACAGAGTCTCCATTTTAGAACGGATTTCATCTGCCCGCGCGTCACCAGCAGATTCTGTATTCCTCAATCCTGCAGCGCGAAACCGCTCAGCCGTTGCCTCATTCAGAGCGTAAATTTTTTTGAGGCCTGCATATGCCTGTTTAAGGAGCAGACCAGAAATTCCTTTGAGGCGTTTGGAATTTTCCGGAAGAATCGCAGAAATCAAAAATTGCGGAATTTTCCGTGCATTGGCTTCGCGGGCAAAGGCGGGCCATACGTCGTAGCGCGAGTAGAATACCGCTCTGGGCTTAAAATGTTGCATAAAGCGAATGGCGTTTTTGCGAGTATCAAATGGAAGGGGAATCAACAGATGGGGCAATGAATCCAAAGAACGCTGCTTCATGGCAGAATCAGAAAAAACGGTAAACAGCAGGAATGCGTCCGGCTTTTCTGTTAGAAGGCGGGAAGCAAGCGGGCGAAGCGTGTCGTATTCTCCCACGGAGGCTGCATGGAACCAATACACGGTGCGCCCGGCGGGAATGGATGGCCAGGTTGTTTGGCGGCTTTGGAAGGCATAGGCAAGGCGGGGAGAGAATAACGACGCAACGCGCAACAGGCTCACCAGAGTATGCATGAGCAGGTCATACAGGATAGTGGTCATCGCTTTTATTTCAGGATTTCAAAACCCGCAAATACTTGGACATTGCTGCTGAATTCTGTTTCCACATGCTTTACATGCGAAAAAGCAGGCCCTTTGCGGAGCTGTGCAATATAATTCTCCAGGCTGTCTTCCGGGCCCGTAACTGTTATTTCTACTTTTCCGTCTGGTCTGTTTTTTACCCAGCCGGTAAGGTGAAGGTGCATGGCTGATTTTTGAGCAAAGGCACGGTAACCAACACCCTGCACCAGGCCACTAACGATGGCGTGGAGAGTTTTTTCAGGGATTGACATACGTGTATTTGTGCAGATCCGATGCTGGAGGGAAAGCAGAAATTTTTGCAAATTCTACGGAATCATCCGCGATTTTTTTATTCTTGTCATTAATAGCTTTTAGTGTATCTTCGCTCACTCCAATAGAGAGCAGTTCAGCATGGGTTACCAGAATGGGATCTTTTTCTTTTTTGAGTTCGAGTTCACCGGGAGCTCTGTATTTGGCCGGGTCGGACATACTATGCCCGCGAAACCGATACGTAATTATTTCTATCAGAGTTGGCCCATGGTCGGAGCGCGCACGGTTGACGGCATCGCGAACCTCTTCGAAAACGTGGTACACATTGGATCCATTGATTCTTTTGCCCGGCATTCCGTAACCCTCGGCCCGCATGGATATATCTTTTACGGAAAGATGGCGGTACTGAGGCGTACCCATAGAGTATAAATTGTTTTCTACAATGAAAACAACCGGGAGTTTCCACAAAGCGGCAAGAGAAAGTCCCTCGTGAAAACCGCCAATGGAAACAGCGCCTTCTCCGATAAATGCGAGAGTTACACTTCGCTCTTTCTGGTAGCGGGCACCAAAGGCCAGGCCGGCAGCTACGGCAACATGGCCACCCACAATTCCGTGTCCTCCCATAAAGCGGAGGTCTTTGTCGAACAGGTGCATGGAGCCGCCCATTCCTTTGCTGCAACCTGTTTCCTTTCCGTACAGCTCTGCCATGGCGGATCCCGGTTCCATTCCACGGGCCAAGGCATGGCCGTGGTCGCGGTAGGTAGAAATAATATAATCCTGTTTTTCGAGATTGGCGATGGCCCCAACAGCAATGGATTCTTCTCCAATGTATAAATGGCAGAACCCTTTAATGGAGCCCCCTGCGTAGGCTTTTGCAGCTGCTTCTTCAAAGCGGCGGATCCGTAGCATCTGGTCATAAAATCCAAGGAGTTTTTTTGTGCGGGCAGATTCTGGCATGGGTCAAAGTGAACGGTGCTGATGCAACGGACAAGAAAAAAACTTGAACGCCTGCGCGCCTTATGCGTCTTATCTTCAGCGATAATCTGAAAAGCGCAATAGTCGTTTCTTTCAGAGTTAAGAGATAATAAAAAGGAGATCACCATGAAAAAAGCAGTCATAATTGTTGCGTTGGCTCTGTTGCTGCCAGCGATCCATGCAGAACAAACCCAGACAAAAAAAGAAACTCTCGCCGTTGCCACCTTTGTCGTTGGCGAAGTCTTTTACGAAAGAGGCGATTCCGAAAAGAAAGTATTTACAAAAACCATCTTCTATGAGGGAGATCGCGTTTTTACCAAAAAAGGAAAAATAGACATGCAGGTTGGCCCGCATGCTGTTGTCCATTTGTCTGAGTACAGCACTATCGAAATGGATTCCCTAGCAGAAATGGGCGACTCCCGCCAGATTGCTCTTAAGCTCAGCAAGGGAGCTGCGTATTCCAAAATCGTAAAAAAACTGGATAAAGATTCCAGCTTTCGCATTCATTCCCCCACGCTGACTGCGGGAGTTCGCGGGACAGAATTTGTCGTCAGTGAGCAGACAGAGCAGGGCGAAGACCATGACGTAGAATCTGGCGTTTACGTGAACGAAGGAGAGGTTGCCGTTTCGGACAGCAGCACAGGGGAAGAGGCTACGCTGACCGGACAGGAACAAATCGTAAAAAAAGGCAAAGAGCTCAAACAGGGAATTCTGGATGCTTACATGAAACGCAAAATGGAAATTTTTGCACGGCTTGACGTAATGAAAGAAAAAAACTACAATCTACTGAAAGATCAGAAAGACAGAAACCAAGCGGCTATCGACAGAATCCGCAAGAAGCACGAAGAAATGAAACAAAAGATGGGAGAATACTGATTTTTTCGGTACATTCCCTGTAATTCGCACAATAGTCGGCCACCTGACGTCCCCTTTTCTAACAGATCAGGGGATTTTGTGCTTTCCATTAGCAAAACTATCTACAAGGCAGCACAGTGAAGTCCTTTTATGAAATTAAGAAAAGCACAGACTTGTTTGCGAGTGAGCGCGAGCTGACTCGCTTTCTAAAAAGACTGCTTCTTGGAAAGGCAAAAATATTTGATATTCGCAACCGCCAGGGAGATCTTGTTCCCTATCATGCTCACCAAAATACGGAAATTCTTTTTGTTCTTGAGGGAAGGCTTCGGGCCATTATCGAAGAGGACATTGTCGATTTAGGTTCTGGCGATATTGCGATTATTGAACCATTTTCTATCCACCTTGTTGCGTTTCCCTTTTTGGAGGGAGCGCGTTTTTATCTCTGTTCCTGCAGCAATCCAGATATTTTTTCTACGGCAGAATAAATTTCTTCGGCGCGATCCCTTTCGCCCTTTCGCTTTCGCAGTTCTGCCTCAATCATCAAAGCGGGCAGCTCCATTCCCTCGCTTCTTTTGAAACCTGCCAATACTTGGGCGGCATTCCCGTATTTTTTTTCTGCCAGGAGACTGAGAGCGTAGTAGTATCCTCCCTCTGGAATTTCTGGAAATAAAAAGTGCAGCTGCTCAGCAGCGATCAGGGAATCTTGAAGGTGTATATGGTTGCCCTTAGCCTGAAACAGAGCATAGGAAATGCGCCACATTTCGCGCAGTGACTCCGCATCGAGGGGATTCACGGAAAGCGCTCTTATATGGCAGGCAAGCAGGGTTTCCTGTGAGCTCTGCAGCGAAAGGGCAGCACATTCCCGCCGAATATCTTCATTATCTGAACCATAGGGCAGCAGAAGTTCCCGTCCCTGCTGGGGCTTTCCGGCCCTTGCAAAGGCGATTGCGGCAGAGCGGGCAGCATCGGGGTCGGTGGTAACGCGAGAGAGATAGCGGCCATAATGCTGCGCAGCTTCTGCATACCTTCTTCTCTCGTATTGAAAACCACCCAGAAAAAGATGAATGTTTTCCTGGTCTTCCTTATAGAGAAGAGATTTTCTGAAAAGAATTTCTGCCTCGTATGGTTTATTCTGCTTTTGCCGAATACGGCCCATTGCATTGTAGAGATCTGCTTTCTGGAGATCGCTTGCTTTCTGGCCCTGCATCCATCGCTCTGCCTTATCGTAATAGTAATAGGCATTGTCTAAACGGTTGAGTTGCTCGTGCACTTTTCCAATTTCGTAAAAGCTTTCCCAACGGTAATCCGAAATCGGTTTAGCCGTTAGGATTCCGGAAGGTATTGCAAAGAGCAATACCAACCACAAAAACCAGAGGTTTTGTCTTTGAATACGCCCATGAAATAAAAGGTTAAAAGACATACCCTATAGAGAAGTCAAATAGAATGCCAAGATAGGGTTCAAACGGCAGGGTGTGCTCGTACGATACAGCCTCTTTTACAATGACGTGGTTGAAGAAAATTTGCCGGGAGTACAGTGTCAAAATGTGGGAATTTGAGCGAAAGCTGGGAAAAGCATTTCCGGAGATTGCGCTTTCCGTACTGAAGCCAAAGAATCCTTGTCCGTTTCCAAACTGGTTAATTGTTGCGTTGGACAAATTGGCTCCATACAGCCGTTCTGTTATATTCATCCCAAATGTGGCAGAAGATCCGTTCATCGTTCTTTTTAATTCGCCGAGTTCAAACCCCAGGGAAATATCGTACGTACCAAAATAATGGCCCAGATGTGTACCGGTGCCGTCTACGTCGTACTCTGTAATATAGATTTCGTCCTGTGAAAAAGCAAAGGTAAGAAAGAAAGGCCAGCTCGTCGATTTTTCTCCCTGGTTTTCGAACAGGTTCAGTTGTGTCCGCAGGGCGAGATCCATTTTCACATAATCCATGGCAGAAGACGTAGGACCGGATTTTGCATCGCCGAGAGGATAGTTTGGATAGACAGAAATTTCGAACTGTGTTTTTTTCATTCTCGTGCCAAAATGCAGCCCTATTTTGCTGTCCGAAAGATCCGTAAATTCGTCATTATGGTAATAGGATGACAGTCCCGGGTTTTCGTTTTTTCTCATGTTGATTTGCGTGAACAGAAGACCAAAGCCGTAAAAAAAACGGTCGCTGTAAATGCGGAAGAGAATGCTCTCCTGGGCAGCCATAAAATTCGGCTGTAGAATTCCAAAGTCTGGCGAACCGAGGGAAACGTCGATTTCAAACTCATTTGCAACAAAGGCGTTTCCGCGCAGAGACATAGGGAGGTACGAGAATCCGTTCTGTTTATGAACAGAGAATGCGGAACTGTTCCGGTTATAGAGCAGGGCGGGCTGCACGGAATATTCCACGAGATACTGCCGACTCGAATTGTCCGAGCAGGTGCCTTCGCTTGTCGAGGGTCCAGTAGTCGAATCTTCTTCCTGTCCCAGATGAAAGAGTCGCTGTTCGGCGGCCTTTGCGTAGGCATCGGGCAGCCATTTGCGAATTTCCTGATTGCGGGGATCTTTGCGGAGAACTTCTTCGCCCGTATTAATGGCATTGCGGTATTGGCCGAGCTCGTATTGCAGCGTGCCCAAGCGGGCCAGAGTGATTACCTGTTCGGGGTTTCTCTCGGAAGCTTCCTGGTATGCGTCCATGGCTTTTACCTTATCTCCAGAAAGTTCATAGGCAAACCCGAGATTGTGGTAAGCTACAGCTGTCTTGCTGTTTTCTCTGGAAATGGCTTTGCGGAATAAGCCGATGGCTTCTTCGTAGCGGCCTTCGTCTGAGAGAAGAATGCCTGTGCGTATCAGAGTTTCTTCGTCCTGTTCTGCCCCCGGTGCTTTATTTCCCGTCAAGTTTTGCGGAAACACGAGTCCCGCTGTGGACAACATGATAAAAGAGAAAAATAATAACGATTTCATAATGGCTCCTTAACAGAAGTAATCCCGCTGTCAATATTGACGGGATATACCGCGTTTAGAGCAATAAAAAAAGATTTGCAGAGGATGGCAAGCAGAACATCTTGGCAGATGAAACTTGTAATTGGATCGGATCACGGTGGGTTTGAACTCAAAGAACTCATCAAAAAGCATTTTAAAGACATTGAATTTGTAGACGTAGGAGCGCATTCAACGGATTCCGTAGACTACCCGGATGTGATTGCTGCCGCCGCCAAAAAGGTGCAGAGTGGAGAGGTAGAAAAGGGCATCATTCTTTGTGGCAGTGGAATAGGCGCTTCCATGACGGCAAACCGCTTCCAAGGAGTGCGTGCTGCGCTTATCCACGACGATTTTGGTGCCGAAATGTGCCGCCGCCATAACGATGCCAACCTGATCACTCTCGGTGGCCGCATTATCGCCCCCGATATGGCGTTCCGCTTTATCGATATATTTCTTAAAACGCCGTTTGATGGTGGCCGCCATGAAATTCGCGTGAAAAAAATCGACGAAGTCTCCCGCTGATTTGCGCCGATACTAAACCCGTGAAGTTGTTTTTGCGGGTTTCATTTTTTATAACGCTTACTGTCTTTTTTGTGCAGGCAGATTTTCGCTCCTCTTCTTCCTTTGTGTTCTCCGAAGGGGGAGGGCGGCCATTTCGCGCGTTCAATTCTACAGGAATTGTGTCGGGTAAGGAATTGTCACTCAAGCCGCTTGCCGTACAGGCAGACAATGCCAGCGATACTCTGCATCTTTCTTTTGAGCATAAAAATGAAATTCCCGGCAGAATGATGCGGGAATCTTACAAACGGCTTCCTGCCAATGGAAGTCTTGGATCTGCGGCGAGCTTTGAGCAGCCTGCCCACGAAATTATTGTTAAGACCGGCGATTTTCTATTTTCTCCCGGTGCATCGGATGGCAGAAGTTTTTCCATCTTTTTCATGATTCAGCCATACCAGAAAAGTGCTACGATGAATATTCTGCGAAGGGAAGCTGTTTTTGAAGGGCAGCGACATGGTTTTTCGGTGAGCATGCGACAGGGTCTCATTGAGGCAGATTTTACTCATTTCTTTTATGATGCAGAAAATTCTCTCTCGTCTGTTCGCATTACTGCCAGGGATTCTCTTTCCGTAAACAGGATGAGCAGTGTTCTCATCGTTTACAATGATGCGGATGGATCTTTAAGTTTATACATGAATGGCAGGGAGCAAAACCGCAGATTTTTGACTGCGGATGGAAATCCACGTGGAACATTATATATTCCACATTACCACCGCTGGGATAAATCTCCATTGGTGATTGGCAGAGGATTGCTTGCCTCCATGGATGAGCTTATTCTCACCCATAGTGTACTTTCTCCCGCGCTTACACCCGGTGCGTTTGAAGGGATACAGCGCAACGGGCAGATTCTGGAGCAAAAGCCGGGAGAGTATGTTTCGCACGTATTCGATGCGGGCGTTTCCGATTCCCGGTTGATCTCTGCAATCATCACAAAAACAGAACCGCAGGGGACAAAGGTTCTGTTCAAAATACGGGCTGCCGATTTTCGTTTTCCGGGAGATACGAGTGAGTTTGTTATTCCATTTGAATTCGTTACTCCAGAGCTCGATGTACGGGGGCGCTTTTATCAGTATAAAATTGAGTTCTTCTCTGATGCCCGTGGTCTTACGTCTCCGATTGTTTCTAAGACAGAAATCCTGGTCGAAAAAAATCTTCCTCCCTCTGCTCCGCGAGGCCTGCAGGTAATAGATACGACGAATTCTTCTTTAACGATTCGCTTTATGCGCAACGCGGAAATGGACGTTTTGCAAGGGGGCAGGTATCATCTGTACTATGGCCTTGCCCCGGGTGAGCCGCTCGGCGTAATTCGCTATAAGGCTATCGATCTTGCTACCGGCGTGCTCACACCGTTTACAGATGCCAATGCAAGGCATACCACAAAGGATCCCCGCTATGTAAACTATCTGGAAATTACGTTAGACAATAGTTTGATCACGACAAATTATGCCCATGCCATGAAGTCGCCCCGGCTCCTGTATGAATATCCCCTTTTGCAACCCAATATGCCATATTATTTCTGGCTTACTGCGGTTGATTCTTCTTACATGGAAACCCCCGACAGGGCCGATCACGAATCTGTATTTTCGCAGCCTGTTTTTTCCCGCTTGCAGCCTTAGGTAAACTCTGTATAAGGATATCACAGTCGTTCTTTTTAAGTTGACGGCCTGTCGCACGCAGATACATTGGATCAAAGCGGCCTTGGCCGCTTTTTGTTTTGGAAGCGCGTTCAGAAATCCATAACCAATGAAGATCCGGATCCTGTAATGTTGTTGGACAGAGGATTTTTTCAGAGGCTGGAGCGAACTGGGAGTTGACAATGGACGAGAAAGCAGATAGCTGGGAAGAAAAAGCAAGGCAATATGCAACAGAAGCCTTGCCTGTCGGGTTTTCTCTGTTTGATTTAATCTTCATCCATGGAAAAAAAGGAGTGAGGCTACAGATCTTTCTCGATAAAATTATCAGCGAAACCGGCTCCCCCACCATAGAGGAATGCGAGCAGTACGCGCATGTGTATCACCACATGCTTGGGATGGTGGAAACAATGCCAGAGCAGTATACGGTGGAGGTATCTTCTCCCGGTGCAGAAAGACAACTGCGGTTGCCAGACGATCTGGAGAGATTTCGCAAGCGGCCCATGAAAGTACGCTATCTCCAGGAAAGCGGAAAAAGTGATACCAGAATTTTGAGTTTTTTAGAACGGGACGGGGATCTTACACGCTGGAAAACAGCCGATGTTAAATTTAACCGAAACCAGGGAATCATCGGAAAAAACAAACCGCCGCAAACGATGGAACTCAATCTTACAGCGATTCAGCAGGTTCACCTGCATCTTGATTTTTAGGATTACTATAGAAAAGAGGAAAATATGGCCAAAGCAAAAGTAAAAGCAGCGAATCAGCAATCCAAACAATTTTTTGAGAGTATGCACCAGGTTGTTTCTGACAAGGGATTTGATCGCGAAGAAGTGTTTGAAATTATAGAAGCGGGGTTGATTGCAGCTTATCGCAAGAAGTTTAATTCTAAAGAAAATATTCGAGTCGTGTTTGATAAAGAAAAAGATGATGTCTATGTGCTCGCTACTCGTTCGGTTGTCGATAACGTTGTGATGCCGGGAATGCAGATTTCCCTGGAAGAGGCGCGAGCGATCAATCCCGAAGCACAAATAGGCAATGAGATGGAAATTGAAGAGCGTCCCATCGAGTATGGTCGCATTGCAGCGCAGACAGCCATGCAGGTTGTATCACAAAGGCTGCGCAATCTGGAGCAGAACAAGCTGAGAGCAGAGTACGAGAGCAAGGCCGGCGAGCTGATGAATGGCTATATTCTCCGCAAAAAAGCCGATACCATATTTGTCGACCTTGGAAAAATTGAAGCAGTGATGCCTATTCGCCACCAGGTTCCCGGCGAGAGATACCGTACCGAAGATAAAATAAAAGTTCTTTTGTATTCGATAGAAAGCGATCCACGGGGGTTGCGCGCCGTAGTTTCGCGGGCAGATAAAAAATTTGTCCAAAAACTTTTCGAAATGGAAATTCCCGAAATTTACGACCGCATTGTAGAAATAAGAAATATCGCGCGCGTTCCCGGCATACGCACAAAAGTAGTCGTTGCTTCTAACCGCTATGATGTGGATCCCGTTGGTGCCTGTGTGGGACCAAGAGGAGTTCGCATTCAGTCTATCATCCGCGAACTGGGCAACGAGAGAATTGATATCGTGGAATACTCCCAGGATCCGCGCGAGCTCATAATCAATGCCATGACTCCGGCAACTCCATCGACTGTAAAAGTAGATCCCTCCAACAAAGAGGCTCTCGTCGTAATTCCAGACAAAGACCTTTCCATTGCCATTGGCCGAGAAGGTTCCAATGTTAAGCTGGCGTCTCAGGTTACGGGATTTCGTCTCGATGTAAAATCAGAATCTCAATTTTCAGATGAAATGTCTTCCCCAGAAGCTCGCAAGCGTCTCGACGAACTTTTCGCCAAGCCCATCGAGGAAGACGAAGATGAAGAGCAAGGCACGCCGCTTACGGAACTTCCGGGACTTACTAGGCGCATTATCAATATTCTCGCAGATGGCGGGATACGCTACATTGAAGACATCGTGAGTATGAGCGAAGAAGATCTTGTTTCTATTGAAGGCATTGGTACTTCTACTGCGCTGAGAATTCTGGAAATTCTCGCAGAAAACGTTGTGTTTGAAGAGGAAGATGATGACGAACCTGCCTCCAATATTGAGGGTGACACACCACAGGCGTAAATAATTGTGACAAAGGCAGGATACTTTCGATATGATGGATAAACCCAAAGGGAATAAAATTGTACTAAAAAAGAGCGGGAAGGGTGGAACCATTGCGGACCAGATTTCGCACCAGCAGCACGAGAAAGAGAAGAAAGTAGAAGCTGCAAAAGCTGAAATTCAACAGAAGGTTGCAGAACCTGCAAATCCAACCTCTTCGCCGCAGATACTGTCCCGTCCAGCAGCGAGTGTTCCCCAGGAACAGCGACCCGTAGAAAAACGGGAAGATAAAAGACCGCCGCGCGAAAGAACCGTTTTTATTGAACCAACAGCTCCCGTTGTGCCTCCGGTTACGGATGCCAGTAAACCTAAAAAAGCGACGCCTGCCAAAAAGAAGTCAAATCTGCGCGAAGACATCCTTAAGCAAAAAGAGCATGAGAAGTTTTTTATTGGCAAGGGTAGTAAGGGGCGTGGTGGCAGACAGGACTCTCTGCAGAGTTCCAGTATTCCTTCCAAAATAAAAATTACAGAATTTATCCAGGTAGGCGAATTAGCCCGCAAACTCAATATCAAAACTTCGGACATCATTACCAAACTCATGCGTATGGGCGTAATGGCTACCATTACCCAAAGCATCGATGCAGAAACAGTGACGCTGGTCGCCTCGGAGTATGGAGTAGAGGTAGAACTTGTCTCTCTTTACGACGAAACTCTCGTAGAAGAAGAACAAGACAAAGAAGAAGAACTGCAGATTCGTCCGCCCGTTGTAACCATTATGGGCCATGTCGATCATGGTAAAACCAAACTGCTCGATGCTTTACGCGAGACAGACATTGCTTCTGGCGAGGCCGGTGGTATTACGCAGCATATCGGTGCGTACCAAGTAACGCGCCCCAAAGGAAAAATTACATTTCTCGATACACCGGGCCACGAGGCGTTTACAGCCATGCGCGCGCGCGGTGCAAAAACAACCGATATTGTTGTTCTTGTGGTAGCTGCGGATGACGGAGTGATGCCACAGACGGTAGAGGCTATTTCGCATGCACGCGATGCCAAAGTTCCCATCATCGTAGCGGTTAACAAAGTCGATAAGCCCGAGGCAAATCCGGAACGGGTTCGCCAAGAGCTCATGCAGTATAATCTCGTTCCCGAAGAATGGGGTGGAGATACAACATTTGTAGAAGTATCTGCTCTCAAGAAATTGAACCTCGATAAATTAGAGGAGGCCATTCTTACCCTCACCGAGGTGATGGAGCTTAAGGCTTCCCCAACGAAGCGCGCTGTGGGAACTGTTATTGAAGCCAAATTGGACCAGGGGCGTGGTCCTGTTGCAACCATTCTTGTGAGTGCTGGAACCCTTAGAGTGGGTGACCCATTTCTCGTGGGAGTGGAGTCAGGTCGCGTTCGTGCCATGCACAATGACAAAGGCCAGCGCATAGACGAAGCCCCTCCAGCCATGCCGGTAGAAATTATCGGGCTTTCGGGTGTTCCCAATGCAGGGGACCCATTCCACGTTCTTGAATCCGAAAAAGAAGTTAAATCGATTGCAGAAAAGCGGCAGGAGCTTGCCAGACAGCAACAGGCCCAGCAGATTAAAAAAGTAAAACTTGAAAATCTCAGCGAATTTATCGAAGATGGAAAAATTCAGGAATTCAAAATTATTCTGAAAGCAGATGTTCGCGGATCTGTCGAAGCACTTCAGGCTTCTCTGGAAAAACTTTCTTCCAGCCAGGTGCGCGTCAATGTCGTGTTTGCCTCCACCGGGGAAATCAACGAATCCGATGTCATGCTTGCCTCTGCTGCCAATGCTCTCGTGATTGGATTTAACACGAGAGCCAATAAAAGAGTAAAAGACGTGGCAGCCAACGAACACGTTGAAATCCGCTATTACAGCATTATCTACCAGGTCATTGACGACGTGAAATCTGCTCTGGCCGGCATGCTTTCTCCCGACATTTCGGAAGAGATTACAGGTGAGCTGGAAATTCGCCAGACATTTAAAATCTCAGCCGTTGGAACAGTCGCTGGATGTATGGTTACTTCAGGTTTTGTGAAGCGTAACAATCCAATCCGCGTTGTTCGCGAAGGCGTGGTAATATACACTGGCAAACTGAAAAGCCTCAAGCGATTCCAAGAAGATGTTGGCGAGGTGCGCGAAGGTTTTGAGTGCGGTATCCTCCTCGAAAACTATAACGACATTAAAGAAGGCGATATCATAGAATCATATATGGTAAAAGAAACCAAGCGCACCTATGAGTCTATTATCGCAGAAGACAAAAAACGCTCCGATGCAGCAGCATCCAAAGAAAAAGTAAAAGAATCATGAATGAAGTAGCCAAACAGCGGCTGGAAAGCAGAATTCTTACACTGATGGCAGAGCTCTATTTCCGGGAACTCAAAAGCCCGGCCATTGGCTTTGCTACCTTTACAAAGGTAGAATTAAACAAAGATAATACAGTCGCTAAAATTTATGTTTCCATAATGGAAGACACAGACGGAAAAAAGGCTACCCTGCGGGCCCTTCGCAATGCAGCCGGATTTATTCGCGGAGTGATAGGCAGACAGCTTCGTCTTAAACAGGCACCGGTGATTGAGTTTGTTCCGGATCTGAGCCTGAGTGTGCTGATGGAAAATCCCGCGTCTGAAGATACGACTCCAGAATAAGCGAGGCTGCCAGCGAATCGATCTGTTTTTTTTTCTGGGCTATTTTCTTTTTTGCATTGCCGGAACTTCCGTGCTTCTGCGTATAAATTCGATTGGCTTCGGCGGACGAAAAAGATTCATCCTGATAGACTACCTGTAACTGCGGATACTGAACCTGCAGTTTTTCCCTGAAAATTTGAATAGCCTGGTGAATATCAAGGATTTTGTTATCATGAGCAGGCCAGCCTATCAATACCATGCCGGGACTATATTCCTGTATCAGCTTTTGTACTTTTGCCGAAAAATCCTGTTCCGTGGTGAGCAGTTGTTCCAGTGGAGAAATGACAATTCTATCGGGATCGGTTACGGCTACTCCCGTTCTTTTTAAGCCGTAATCAAATGCGAGGATTCTGCTCATCTTCGATTTTTTTGAGTCTTTTAAGAATATCGGGCAGTTCAGATAGCGAGGAATTGATTTTATGCATTTCGCGAACGGGCCGGGCTGGAATACCAAAATAGACTTTTCCAGGTTCCAGGCTGGCGGGCACTCCGGTCATCCCAAGGACGACTGTTCCTTTCCCGATTGTAACGTGGTCTGCTATACCAGCCTGTCCTGCTATTACGGCTCCGTCTTCTACCACAACAGATCCTGCGATACCTGCGTTTCCTGCAATATATACGTTGCGCCCAATCTGGCAGTTATGCCCAATATGCACCTGGTCGTCAATTTTGGTGTGCGCTCCAATTCGGGTGGAATCTATCGTTGCCCGGTCAATTGTCGTTCCGGCTCCAAGTTCCACATCTTCGTCCAGAATAACATTTCCTATCTGCGGAATTTTATAGCGAACTCCGTCTATATCGCGAAAACCAAACCCGTCTGCTCCAATGACAGACCCGGAGTGCAGAATGCAACCATCGCCAACAATGCAGTGGTGGCCAACAACCGAGTTTGAATACAGAATGCAGTTGGATCCCACGATGGCATTCTCTTCTATGGTGACATGGGGATAGAGTATGGTACCGCTGCCAATGCGTGATCCAGAGAGAATTACAGTTCCCGGCATGATCACTGCATCTTCGGCTACGTAAGCATCTTCTGCAATCCAGGCAGCGGAGCGAAGGTTGGACCGTTGTAATTTGGGCGCAAAGGTATTGAGAAGAGAAATAAAGGCGAGACGAATTTCTTTTTCCGTTGCCAGTATCGCATTCTCGAATTCTGAAGCAAGCTCCTGCGTTGTCAGCACGGCGTCTGCTTTTTTGAGTTCGGGCCTGTCGCGCAGTATGCGGGCAGTTTCCACAAAATAAATGGTAGCTGGGGCGACAGGATTTTCCGGATTCAGATGAGAGTGAATTTCAATATCTCCGGGGCCTTTAATTTCTATTGTCCCGTTTCCTTTCAGAGTGGTGCCGGTCACCTGTGCAATTTCTTTGAGCTGCATATCACCTCGTCGTTGCCTTATCTCGTTCTGAGATTTTGTTGAGAATATCGAGAACGTTTTGGCTCAGATCCAAGTCGCGTTCTCCATAGAGCACTGTATTGGGCCGGTTGACAATGACACGCACTTTTTTTTCTGCTGCCACCATTTTCAACACGGCATGCAGCTCATCGTACAAGAGGGCAGAATTCGATTTTTCCCATGCTGCGTATCGTTCAAAGGCTTCCTTGAGTCGGGCTTCTTTTTCACGAAGGCGCAAGTCGTATTCTTTTGTCGTTTTCTGGTATTCCTGGTATGTGAGCAGCGAAGCAAGCGTAATCTGTTCTGAGCGAATCGCTGCCATTTCATGTAGGATTGCCGATTGTTCTTCCGCAAGGATTTTTTTTTCGGCTGCATTATCGGCAGCAACGCGTTCTTTCAGGAAAGAATTGTCGATTACATAGTCAAGATCGACGTATCCTATTTCTGCTGCAAACAATACAGCGGGAAAAAACAGTGCCGCGAATTTCTTCATCAATACCAGGTATAGCGGAGGCCAACGCTCCATTGTTCGGGAGTGATATATGAAGTAACAGAGTAGTAAGAAGGAATTTTGAAAAGCCAGAGCGTTAATCCCGTAGCGAGGCCCGCCATGGCACCATAGCCGGTATAATGCAATAGATCGTCTGTACTGCCAGAGCTGGCATAGGGAATCGCGCCCGCCATGGCTCCAAGTGCCGCCCCGCCTAACGTTCCAAACCATGTGTACTCGAGGGCATCGGGTCCCATGGAAAAGTAGTCGTCCTGGAATTGTTCGGCTGCGGCTATGCCGAGTCCAGTGAGAGCTCCGCCTATTCCGAAAACACCGCCATAAAGGTAAAGATTATTGAGGTTTGCCGTTTCGTCGGAGGAGTGGTATGCCATGAGAGAGCCTGCCGCTCCAAAGGCAACTCCCGAGACAAGGCCCATAAAGATGGTCCCAAAAATGTGTTCTGATGATGAGTACATGGAATCATTTTTTCCCAGATAGTGTTCCATCAGTTTGTCTGTTACGAGTATGTCGTCTTCCTGTGCGGCAGCGGACAGAGAAGCTGTAAGTAAAATGAGCGCAAGGCTCAGAATTCTGTGTAGAAACATGGGCAACCCTAAGGAGGCACTATGGGGAGAAAAGGAGTTTTTGTGAGAGTCATGGATTTTCATCGTTTGCTGGTACTTTCAGATTTTGAAATAAATGGTGTCTGTCTAAAAATGTAACGAGAAGGGTAAGAATTCCGGACAGAATATAGGTAGCTATGGCGGCATAAAACAGCCAGTACCATTTTAGTGCGAATACAATAAAAAGGGCGAGTCCAACCAGCATTGCCATGGCAAAGAGATAGCGTTTAGGAACGGGGCTGGGTTTTGGTTTTTCGTAGGGAATGGTACTCACCATTAAAAAAGAGAGAGCGAGCAAAAGCAGGGCAGAAAAAAGAACTCCCGGAACAATGCCCTTAAGGCCGGGGAATGCAAGCAGTGCGATAGTAAGGCCGGCCACGGGAGAGGGGAGCCCGGTAAAGGATTTTTTCTGGTGCGCCGCATTAAAGCGGGCTAGGCGGTAGGCCGCAGCAGCCGGATAGATTGCAGAGAGAAACATTCCAGCAGGCACAGTCAGCCGGGAGTCTCCCTGGCCAATTGTAAAAGAAACTTCGTGGAGACTGAGTGCATACAGAAACATGGCTGGAGCAATTCCAAACGTGGTCAGGTCAGCAAGGGAGTCGAGCTGTTCTCCGATGTCGGAGTTGGTTCCGAGGTGTCGAGCAAGAGGGCCATCTATTCCATCAAAAGCCGCAGCAATGGCAATCAACAGGGAAGCGAGCATAAAATCGCTCGCCTGATACTGGTACAAACCTTTTGCTGAAATTATGATGGAAAAAAAACCGAAAATCAGGTTGCCGATTGTAAATCCGTTGGGAAGCCATGATTTCCAGATATTGCGGTTTGGCTTAATTACCATTGGATCTTTTTCACGGCCTTTTGTGCCTCTTTCTTAACGGAAATGGGATACCGGGATTGCAGTATTTTCATGAGAGGAATGTAACTCTTCCGGTGGCCAAGTTCTCCTAACGAACGGGAAATTTCCGCAGTGACGACGTAATCTACCGGATCGGTGGACTGTTTGGCGTTAATGATTTCCAGCCTTTTCAGAAGAATATTTGTCGCAGTTTCGAGTCTGTTTCTATATTCCCCCAGGGAGTGTGCACAGGCAACCTGCACTTTCTCTTCAAAGTCACTTCCCAAAATTTTCTCGATGAGCAGCAGGGCGTCGTCCTCTGATTTTGTTTTGCGGAAAGATGCTAAAGCCTGGCAGGTGCTTTCTCGAACCAGAAGATCCATTTTGGGATGCATATTTTTCCCCAGGGCCTTTAGAAAGGATGCAACCACTTCGTGCGATTTGTTTTCTTCGGAGGAGATCAGAACGCTCAGGCGCAAAATGGCTCGTGATTTCAAAGGTGGTTTGATGGTGTCATCTTCTGCGAGATACATAAAATCGCGGGCTGCTTCCATACCTCTGCTGTCAATGTCGTTGAATAAATCCTGGGAGGGATCCTGTTGCTGGGCAAACAAAGCTGCCGAAATTGCGAAAAAAAGAATTTGTTTCATCGCGTGCCTCATTTTTTACGGTTGGGATTTTTAATTTTGAGAGTTTTTTCTTCCAGGGCTTCGTTGATGAGCTCGCCAACATCCTGCATAAAATCTCCCTGGCGCAAATGGATTCTCTCAAAACCATTTCCTTCCAGATAATTTTTTAACGTAAATTTAATGCGAAGCATGGGCCCCGCCAGACGGTGCGAGAAAAAGAGAGAGAAAAGCAGAATGAGCAGAATATTCATGGCTGTTACAAACAGCACCGGGAGAAAATACAGATCAAAAGCGCTGTAAACTTTTTTGGATGCCGGGAGATACGGAATGCCTTTTTGTTCGTCTACCTGCGCTGTACCTTTTTCGTCTATATGAATAAAGACGGCTTTATCCGTGCTTTCCTGTTGTACGAGCACAGCTGCCTTGTCTGGCAGAAGATCAAAGGCCTGGTAATGCAATACGGCCATGATGGCAAAAAACAGGATGGTACTTAAAAGTACAACGGTAGAAAAGCTGATCAAAAACTGGTTTTGAAAAGGTTTGTCTATATAGTAATTGGTTCGCGCAAAATCCGGCGGACTGACTTTGTTTCTATTTTTTTTCATGAGTGCATCTCCTGTGTAGCTTCTGTATCCCTGTTCAGGATTCTGACAGTGCCTGGATTACTTTTTCTATATCAGCAGGCATGTCAACTCCAATGGATTCTTTGTTGGTGCTGGTTACGCAGATGGAAAAACCATTTTGCAAAAAGCGCAGTTGCTCCAGGGATTCTGCGATTTCCAGGGCAGATGGTTCCAGGCTGGAGAGTTCTGGCAGAACTTCGGATCGAAAACCATAAATTCCCTGATGCTTCCACGGTTTTTCTTTTTCTGCAAATTTGTCGCGGTAGTGCGGAATGGGTGATCGGGAAAAATAGAGAGCTTTTTGCATTGAATCAAAGACTACTTTGACAATGTTTGGATTTAGATAGTCTTCCTCGTTTTGTATTGGAATGGCAGAGGTCGAAATGGAACAGCCTGGATTTGCGAGCAGGGAAGTAACGGAATCGATAACGCCCGGATCGATGAGCGGTTCGTCGCCCTGAACATTGATATACGCGCCATAACCGGGAAGTTTAATAGAAGTTTCTACAAGTCTGTCAAAGCCGGATCGATGATCTGGTGAGGTGAGCAAAGCATTGTGTCCGTATTCCTGCACGACGCGCAAAATAGTCTCATCGTCGGTAGCTACAACGACATCGTCTATGCGGTTGGCCTGTTTTGCCAGGATAGCCACTCTTACCACCATGGGGATTCCCTGGATATTGGCGAGCGGCTTTCCGGGAAAACGCGTAGAAGCCATGCGAGCGGGGATGACTGCGAGCGTTTTCATGATTCAGGATTTCCCGTATCGTATGTATCGGCAAAGGATTTGATCATTTCTTCGGGAGTCATCTGGATATGGCCGCCAAACAGGTCTCCCGTGGAGAGTCGTTCGCGCAACGCAAGAGCATAGCTGTAGGCTTCGAGAATGCAGTTCTGGACGGGCTTTCCGTTGAGCCTTTTCTTCCTTTCCATGGCGGCATCAAAGACAATTGTTTCGTCCATATTCCCAATTATGAGTTTTTCGCCCTTCATGTCTGCAATGAGTTTTCCGAGTGCTTTGGTCACTTTATCCATGAAATTTCGAATCAGCGCCCGTGCGTTTCTCGCTTCAATGTCAACGCGGCCTAACGCTTTGGTTTCCAGTTTGGATTGTTCAATATAGTTTGAGCTCATTTTATTATTTTTGAGCTTTTCGTATTCGAGAACAGATTCGGTATATTTTTCGAAAGCGCGGAATATTCCCCGTGCTTCGTCGTAAATATCGGTGAGCTCATTTTTATGATTCACCTTAACGCCGGCGGAGTAGTCAACATTTATCTTTATTTTATTGGTTGTTAAGACAAAAGAATATTCGTAGTCAAACTCCTGGAAAAAAAGATAAGCCAGATACACTTTATCGTTTAGTTGAACAAAGTTAATCTTGTTTTGTGGATCGTATTTTTCCTTGAGACGGGGAGGGGCCATGGCATCCATGATACCCTTTCCATACTGGTATTCTCTGGTTTTGAGAATGGGATTGGCATTTTCTTTCTCGTCTTCTTTTTTTTCTTCTTGGTTGCCTTCGGAAGAATTGTCTGGTGTTGCTGTTTCTTCTTCTGCAGTTTTAGAGTGGGCTGCATCGTAAGATGTTTCCTGTCCTTTTTTCCTCTGGCCAAGTTTTTCGTCGAGTTGCAGATCAATGGCTTTTTCGAGAAGAGCGCTGAAGGGTGGATACTCCACTCCGTCAATGCGTTGAATCAAGAGCGTCATTTTGGGAAAAATAACCTGGAAGATGGTGCGCAAATCGCGGGACAGCCTTTTCTTTTTTTGGTCGAAGGCAGCAGCCTGTTCATGGTTGGTAACGTTGGCGGTAAATACGGAAGAGGCAGTTTCAAAAGCTTTGCGCAGTGTCTCTTGAAAAGGATACAATATGTAGAGTTGCTTAAATACGGCCTTGAGAGGCTGGTCAATGCTGGAAAAGGGAACCGGGCTATTGGAGTTGCCTGCATAGGTATCGAGGAGTCTGTTGTATAACTCTGCGTTGTAAAGGCGGTGGGAATATTCAAGGGTTTCCATGAGGAGCGGATTGGTAGAATCGAGAGCCGCGACAATTTTTTTCCCAATGGCAGGATTCTGCAAAAATAAATCGTTGCCGACAAGGTTTAATTCTACGAGTGCCTGTTTTAGATCGATGGCAAGGGCAGACATAAACGCCGGGTTTACCTCTTTTCCGCCAAAGGGAGCCAGGCCATTCATGGCGGCGCGCAATTTTAACAAGAGTACCGTAAAAAATCCAGAGTAATTTTTTTTGGCACGTTCGGCATCTTTGCTTTGTGAGTCTTTGCGGGCAGCTTCTTCGCGTTTTTTTTCACGTTCTATTTCAGAGGGGAGCATGGGACGTTTGCCGACAGCTCCACCCCTCTCTTTTGAAAGGGCTTCTTTCTCTGCCTGCTGTCTACGGAGTTCTTTCTCTGACAAAACCTGGCCACCGGCCGATTTAAATTTGTCGAGCATGGCGCGGCGTTCGCCGTCGTCTATGCGGTCTGTTCCGATAGCTTCTCTCGTTCGGTCGAATTGATATTCCGCAGGCATACGGATTTTTTGTAACTTTGCACTGATTTGACAAGTAATATCTTGACCAGTGGTCTTTTTTAGGAAATTCGGGAAAATGAGCAGGGTACTGGTACAGGAGGGCGTTCCATTGCCCGGAGATCTCGCAGAAATGCTGGGAGCCATACGCTTCCCCACTTCCTGTGAGTCTGCCCGCCGCGTTTTTCAGCAGAATCCGGATTCTGAGACAATTCTATTCCGCGCAAATTTTAATCCCGGTCCCTGTCTTTCCGATTTACCTGCACTCAAGAAAGCAGGTCTAATTTCCACCGGCACAGACAATTTACCCGAACGGGAGTTGCGCAGCCGAGGTATAGAGATATCTACGGGTGAGGGAGCGAATGCCAATGCCGTGGTTGACTATGTATTGCAAGCACTTCTCGAAGGCTGGCATTCCGGCGCGTTTCGCAGGGAAGACGGTGTGGGGGTGATAGGGCGTGGCCGCATAGGCTCGGGCGTGGTTTCGTTGCTGGAAAAAATGAAGATTCCCGTTGCATGGTACGATCCTTTTGTGAGCGGAGGCAGCTCACGCGAAAAAGCATTGTCTATGGGAGTAGCCACATTCCACGTTCCTCTGACACGGGAGGGCGAACACAGAACGGAGCACATGCTGAACGAAAACTATTTTGGGGTTCTTCCTTATGTAATACAGGCATCGAGAGGAGAAATCTGGGAAGAGAATTTCTATAAGACAATTCTCGGCTTTGGAAAATTATGGGCGCAGGACGTGTTTCCGGTAGAGCCGCCTCCCCCGTCTATGATTCGTCGTTTTTCTACCCCCCACATTGCGGGGTACAGCACGCGGGGCCGAGTGGGTGGTTTGTACAGAGCGTTACAGACTTTTTTCCCGGAGCTGTTGCTTCCACCAATGCCTGCTGGAGAGCCCTGGCTCCTCTCCAGAGAAAGCGAGCTGCTGCAAAAAGATATTGCTTCTTTTTCAGAACGCCGGAACAGTTTTCCGTGGCGAAAAGAATTTTTTGAGTACACAGCGCAAGAGCAGATAGAGTTTATGGCTTTTTTTCCGAATTACTCGGAAACTTTTTTTGAACCTTTGTGGAACCCATTAAGGATAATATGAACGAAGAAGCATTAGAGTCTGCTTACAGGCGCGTCGCAGCGATCACGGGAATTATCGGAAGCGGGAAAACCACGGTCTGCGAACTTTTAAAAGAGAAGGGAGCACTCGTACTCGATGCTGACCTGATAGCCCGTCAGATTTTTACGCCATCGTATTCGCGTTTTGAAGAGGTGAAGCGAGAGCTTTCCGATGCCTTTCCCGATACACCCCTGTTTCAGGGAGATTTTCTTGACAGAAGTGCCCTCGCAGAGGTTGCCTTTGCCAGCGAAAAAAACACGCGTCGGTTGAATGCGGTAACGCACCCCCACATAAGCCGTGTATTTACGGAACTCGTCGAAAAAATTCCACGCAGCACTCTCATATTTTACGATATTCCACTTTTGTTTGAGACGGGACTCAATGGGCTTGTCGGCAAATCTATTGTCGTGTATGCTCCAGAAGAGGTGTGTGTACAGAGAGCATCCCGGCGTCTTAGCATTACGGAAGATGCCGTGCGGTCGCGCTTAAACCATCAAATTTCCCTTGATGAGAAAACCCAAAAAGCCGATTATGTAGTGATGAATACAGGGACGCAAGACGAGCTCGCCGCAGAGGTAGAAAAGCTCTGGAAATGGCTGGGAGAAACCCATGAAAGCTGAAACAAATACACAGGAAATATACGTAGTCAATTTAGATAAAAATCGCGTAATGATTGTCACAGGCCTATTGCTGTTACTCGCTGGTTTGCTCCTGTTCGCGGGCATTGCGCTTGGCAAGCATTCTACCGTGGCGAGAGAACCGGATCTGCCGCTACAGGAAGAATCGTCTCCCATTGAGGCTGCTGTCCAGGAACCGACCGAAGTCCTGCCACATGTCGGCAGTGAAATCCTACCGCCGGTAACGGTAGAGGAAAATGCTGTGCTCGAGCCGGGAGAAAAACTGCCTGTAGAATCGGATCCTTTTGTCAAGGCCCCTCCTTCCACAGTAGAGAAGGCGAGTGCCGGGACATTCTATACCATTCAGGTTGCCGCCTACCGCCAGGAGTCTGACGCACGCCACCTTGTATCCAGACTTTCGGAAAAAGGTATCCAGGCGCGCATAGACAGAGGTACGTTGTACTGGTTCGTTCGCGTTGGCAAAACAGAAAATAAAAGCAATCTCGAAAGAGAGGTAGAAAAGCTCCGTTCTCTGAATTATAATGTTCTCGTAAAAAAAGTGGTATCCTGATGCAGTTACGTCATTTTCTGTCACTGCGCGATTACAGCAGCGCAGAATTTTTTTCCATTCTTGAAAATGCGGCGCGGGTAAAGCGCAATCGCAGTGCTCTCGGTGCGCCGTTACAGGACAG
Source organism: Turneriella parva (assembly GCA_020719945.1). Taxonomy (GTDB): domain Bacteria; phylum Spirochaetota; class Leptospiria; order Turneriellales; family Turneriellaceae; genus DYKF01. The sequence goes on along the minus strand of DYPL01000015.1, from coordinate 8,883 downwards.
GCATATCGCTCTGCTTTTCGAAAAACCATCTACGCGCACGCGCGTCTCTTACGAGGTAGGCGTTAAGCAGTTAGGTGGCACACCCATAGTGTTGTCGGGAAATGAAATCCAGATCGCGCGCGGGGAATCCTTGGCAGATACGGCGCGCGTATTGTCCCGCTATGTGGACGGGATTATGATACGCACGTTCTCGCACGAAAAACTGACGGAGCTTGCCGGGTTTTCTTCTATCCCTGTGATAAATGGCCTGTCAGATAAATATCATCCCAGTCAGACTCTCGCGGATTTTCAGACCATTCTGGAAATGGGAAAACATCCGGATAAAATCCGCATTGTGTATATGGGCGATGGTTCTTCGAATGTAGCCCATTCTCTTATTTTTGGTGCTGCACTGGCCGGATCAGAAATTGTCATAGTTTCACCCAAAGAGTATCGTCCCGATGATGACGTTGTCGAAGCCGCACAGGCTATGGGGGCCAAGCTCACTATTTCTGCCGATCTAAAGGACGCAAAAGAATCCGATGTTCTGTATACCGATGTGTGGGTGTCCATGGGCCAAGAAAAGGATGCAGAAGCTAAAAAGACTATTCTGATGCCCTACCAGCTCAACGAAAAAATTGCATCGAAAATGAACAACGGCGGCATTTTGCTCCACTGCCTTCCAGCCCACAAGGGAGAGGAAATAACGGAAGCTGCGTTTGAAAGTTCTTACTCTCGTGTTTTTGATCAGGCCGAGAACAGGCTCCACGCGCAAAAGGCTTTGATGCACTTTTTGTTTTCATGATTGCGCGGCTGTGCGTAAGTCCAGAATTGGTCTATGCCCAATTTTGACGAATGTTATTCTGCCACAGCGGACTTTTCTGGATTGCCGACCGATTTTGAAGAATACTGGAAAGCAAGAATTGTCGAACTAAAAAAAGTGCCGATTGAGTTAGAAGGTAAAACAAAACTCTCTCGTAAAATTCTTTCAGAGCAGAACATACAGCTTGGGTTCCAGGGAATAGAAAAATACCATCTCGACGCTCATTTGATCGCTCCTCGAAAAGGCAACCCGCCCGCTATTATTCTTTTTTCTGATTATATGGAGAAACCGGAAGCCCATAAGAGTTTTATACAGGCCGGTTTTGCAGAAATTGTCATGCATTTGCGCGGCAACGATGAAACTCTGCCTAAGGCGCAGGCAACGACGGAAGAGGGTGAAGAAACAGAAGCCCTCCATGGATTTTTTGCAGAAAATCTTACAGAAAAAAATATGTACTACATGGGACAATTGTTTCTGGATGCGTACAGACTGGTAGAAGTGGTTAGACTCCGCAAAGAAGTTGATACGGGAAAAATTGGCGTGTGGGGAATTGGCACCGGCGCAGCAATGGCCATGTTTGTGTCTTATTTTATGGGTAGAACAACTGCGCTTTTTCTCGACAGGCCCACATTTCTGAATCTTCCCCGCTCACTCGAAGAATCTAAAACTAATTATGCCAAAGAGATTTTTCCCGCCATGCGCCGTGCTAAAAAAATAAAATCCGAAATTCTCTCGACCCTGTCATATTTTGATGGTCTTAATTTTTTGCGCAATCTTAAAATACCCGTTGGTGTGAACGTGGATCTCCAGGATAAGCAGTTTCCAGCCTCTGAAGTTTTTGCCGCTTTTCACGCTCTTTCTACCGAAAAAGAAATGTATCTGTATACGGAAGAGCGCGAAGACAAAACCCTTTCCAAAAAAGATTCCGTGAGCAATGCGCTGCGCTTTTTCTCCCGCCATTTGCTTGGCAGAAAAGATGAAGAGTGAGGGAGCTACCTGATTTTCCCCTGAGTAATGACGAAGTCATGTATCGAAGGGGGGAGTGCCAACCCCAAAACGTGGATTGACGCCCCATCCTTAATAACCTGAATAACCATGAACCGTGTTTATGTGGCAGTGAATATATGAATACGCTGCGAACAAGTGCCCGGATGGACTTTTACAAAAGTTATAAAAAATCAGGAGATATTGAATGTTTACACCGTATTTTAAGAAAGAATTTACACTCATCATGATTAAGCCAGATGGCGTAGCCGACGGCCACACGGGAGCCATTCTGGAGAGAATTGAAAAAGAAGGCTTCCAGATTCGCGCCCTCAAGCGCATGGTGTTAAGCGAAACACAGGCCGGTGCATTTTATTATGTTCACCGCGAACGCCCGTTTTACGGCGAACTCGTAAAATTTATGGCTTCTGCCCCAATCGTTGCAGCGGTTCTCGAAAGAGACAATGCCGTCGCGCATTGGAGAAAAGTGATCGGAGCGACAGATCCGGCAGAGGCAGAAGAAGGAACCATCCGCAAACTGTATGCGCGTTCTAAAGGGGAAAATGCCGTTCACGGTTCTGACTCCGTAGAGAACGCCCGCCTGGAAGCCGACTTCTTTTTTGCCGGTCTCGATCTTTTGTCCTGATGCAACTCGCGGAGATTCAGCAGGAATTTCGAGAACGCCAGTCTTCGTTTGAAGCGGCCTACCCGGAGCTGCTTGCTACCTCTTCGCTTTCCCGCACCCCTCCCGGATTTCGGGATGCCATTCTGTATGCCATGAAGGCAGGTGGCAAGCGGGTGCGTCCTGTCCTTCTATTAGAAACAGCAACCCTTTGTGGAATAGAGCCAAGCAAGGCCATGCTTATGGCTCTGGGGTTGGAGCTGTTGCATACGTATTCCCTGGTTCACGACGATCTGCCGACAATGGACAATGACGATTTGCGTCGGGGAAAACCAACGACCCATAAAGTCTACGGTGAGGACATTGGCATTTTAGCCGGGGATGCCCTGCAGACGCTCGCCTTCGAAATGTTTGCCCGTGCCGGCGTACATTCCCATACTCTTCTCGCTTTTGCTGAATCCGCCGGGCCTTGCGGCATGGCCGGTGGGCAATACCTCGACATAAAGGGTGGCGCAACGCTGCGCGATATCCAGGAGCGCAAAACGGGCAGACTGATTGAAAGCTCTCTCGCTCTCGCTTATATTGAAATCGATTCACCCAAAAAAGACAAAGTGGCTAGCTGGGGAAAACTTCTTGGAATTTTATTCCAGATCAAAGACGACATTCTGGACGCTTCCGGAACAGCCGAAGAATTAGGCAAGACACCTGGAAAAGACGTGCGTGACCAAAAGGTAACTTGGGTAACGCAGTGGGGGATGGAGCGAACGCGTCGCAAAGCGGAATCCATTGTTCGGCGCCTTTCGAATGCGGCAGTTTCTATTTTTTCTGGTTCTGCTTTTCTGCAATCACTTCCGTCTTTTATTTACTACCGCAGGCAATGAATCTTCTCGAACGCGTTCTTGCCGATGGCCTTGCTCCCGATGAATTTACCGCCAGAGGGCTGATATTATCCGGCAAAGTGCTCTTGAATGATCAGCCCGTATCGCGTCCGGGGGCCACCGTAAAACCAGAGGATTCTGTTCGCGTGCGCGGTGAGTCGCGCTATGTTTCCCGCAGTGCAGAAAAACTTTTGGGAGCATTAGAGGACTTTTCTGTTTCAGTGGATGGATTGCTCGCCATGGACGTTGGTTCTTCTACGGGAGGCTTTACACAGGTGCTGCTGGAAAAAGGAGCCCGCAGGGTGATTGCCCTAGATGTGGGCACTAACCAGCTCGACTACGGCCTGCGGAAGGATTCGCGCGTGACTGTTCTGGAAAAAACTCATATCTGTTCGGTTAGTCCGGAACACCTTCCGTTCGTTCCTGATTTTTTTACTGCCGATGTTTCCTTTATTTCCCTACGGAAAGTCATACCTTGTATTGAATCTATAGTATCTAACGGAGCCAAAGGAATTGTTCTTTTTAAGCCTCAGTTTGAAATTGAAAAAGAGAGAAGCCACCTGCTGGAGAAGGGTGTTCTCCACGATGAAACTCTTCGTCAGGATCTTCTTGCTTCTTTTTTAAGTTTTCTTTCTGCGGAGGGGATTGCTTTGCTTAGCCATGCTCCAGCCCGTATTGCCGGCAGCACGGGCAACCAGGAAGAGGTCGTTTTTATACAGGCAACTTCTCGATATTAATATTTTTTCAAAATTTTAATAATCGTCCTTAATATAATTCGCATAGCAAACATAAAAAGTTAATTTTTAGAGGTTCCCCACAGTTTTGAGTGGCGCGGTGCGCGTATTGTTCCGAGCTATTTGTTAGTGAGCCAAAGCGCGAGTATCCTCCTTCAGTCGGAGGCATCCTGATTTTGCACCCACTGTCAGGTATGTCTTTGGGTTTTACAATTCTGCGAAGGAATCTTTCAACCTTTCTCCTCCCTCAAAAATATATAATCCTGCATTGCTTTGCTAAAAACGGCAGCAGGCGGGAATACTTTCCTTTTTCTTCCCACGCGACAAAATTGATTTCGTGCCGGGCCCGCGTTATCCCTACATAAAAAAGGCGAATCTCTTCGTCAGAATATCCGTGTGGGTGGGGCATGTACGATGGCGAAATTCCAAACAGCGTGACTGTATCGTACTCTAAACCTTTAGAGGAATGCATGGTTCCCGTGTTTTCTGGAAAGCTCGAGGCAATTCCGTTTACGAGATAATTTGTGCGCGCGAGAATCTGTCCTGGTTGTTTGCAAATTTCCCTGAAAATGTGCGCATGTTCTGTCGGTGAACGTTCTCTCATTGCAAGGAACAGTCTGCACGGTTTTGCCGCAGCATGATGTGCCTTCAGATTTTTGGGTACAAATTCCGAAGAGAGGCGAATGACTCTGTTTCCGAGCATAACAATTCTTTGCTGTGATCGGAAGTTACGCGTTAGAAAAAGGCGCTTTGAATCCGGGAATATTTTCGGAAAGTTGCGTGAAAGCGAAACATTGGCTCCGCGAAATGCATAGATGCTCTGCCAGTCATCCCCTACGACAAAAAGTTTTTGCGCTTGTAGAGATTGAATAAAGGCAAGCTGATCGGGAGAGGTATCCTGGAATTCATCGACAAACAGCACGCTAAACTTTTTCTCTCCCGCTTTTTCTTTTGTGGCAATAGTTATCATGTCATCAAATTCAATGAGTCGGTTGTTTTGTTTGTACTGTTTGTATTCGATCTGAAATTTTTCATTTTCAATTTTGTTGAGAATATTTCCGTGTACCAGCAAATCGATTGGAATATGCGAGTACCGTGGAAACAATGTCCGCAGCATTTCTTTTTTTACGGTTTCCCCATTGGCCAGCACGCTGAATCCCGACGACGCTCCTCCAATCAGCTTGAGTGCGAGGGCATGCATGGTTCCCGTGAAGGCCGAGGAGTTTCCTTTTTTGTGCTGTCTCTCTTCCATTTCTTTGCCTGCTTTTCGCGTAAACGTGATCAGTGCCATTTCATCTGGATGGTATCCGGCCTGGGCTGCCATCTGCAGGGCTTCGAGCATGGTCGTAGTTTTTCCCGAACCTGCTCCTGCCACGATTTGAAGAGCGCTCGTGGAGGAGTTCCATAGAGCCCGCGCTGCTTTTTCCTGTTCCTGTGTCATACTTATATAATGTGCTTGAAATTGCAAAAGTTACGCAAGGGATTATTTTTTTTTCAATTTGACGCCTCTGCTGGCTTTTCCATAAAAAGGAATGATAGACCAATTCAATTCTTTTTTTTCCAGCCGCGAAGGTTTAGCTGAGGTAGAACCCGGGATTTATTCTGTGATTCCAGCAAATCTTCGGAAGGCCCATTACGATTCCATTGCCTGGGGTTACGACAAGCTGGTTTCCAATCCTCTCTATAATTCTTTCATCTGGAAAACCCACGTCGCTCGTTACGGTGAGTTTGCCCGCGAGGTTCTTGGGAATTCCCGCAATGTTCTCGATATTGGTTGCGGTTCTCTTTCGTTTACTGCATCTGCTTTTTCTGAAAATAAGGTGCCGACTGTATTAATCGATCGTTCTCTTGCCATGCTGCGCCTGGCCAAAAAAAATCTTGTTGCGGTTGCCGGCGCTATTCCAGACCACATTCTTCTTTTGCAGGCAGACTTATTTCATCTCCCTTTTAAACCCAAATCGTTTGACACTGTTGTAAGTTTTGGTATGTACCATTTGTTTGCACCGGAAGTTCATTTTCTTTCTGCCGTTGCTTCCCAGTGGAGTGGTGCGGGCAGGCTGGCTGTCAATTCTCTGGTGCGCCATTCTTTTCCCGGCGATTTTGCTTTGACGATGATGTCTCATCGCGGTATTGTTTCCAAGCCACGCACATCTGCTGCTTTTCGTTCTGAGGTGACTGCTTCTGTTTCTGCCGACTGGCATTTTCGCGAGCTTGGCCATTGGGTAGATGCGGTGGCCGGAAAATAGGCGCCAACCTACGGATAATCCACAGCAGGAGGAGAAAAAGGATTGTCGCGAATCAAACGATCCGCCGCCATAAGTGAGCCAATAAGTACGCCATATTTTTTAATCGCGAGTTTGCCATACGCAGTGCAGGTAGGATGATAATGGCAGACAGAACCATCCTGGGCAGAAATTACATTCTGAAAAAGAGTAATGGCCCAGACAGCTGCTGTTCTGCCGTCCAGGCTTTGGAGTTGTTCGCTATGGGGTTCCCGTCTGGTTTTCTGGTACAGGTCAGCATCTGGATCCCATGGCTGTGCGTACATGGGCAGAGTGATAAGCAGTAGCAGTGCAGAAATCTGGTTCATTGCGGAAGCTAAGACACTCTTATTATCGGGTAAACCATTTTTTAAAAAGTGCGGGAAATGTTACGAATGACTTCGCAGAATTTCGCGCGGCTTAGAGCCAATTTGCGGCCCAATGTATCCGCGCGCTTCAAAGGTTTCTATCATGCGGGCTGCGCGGTTATAGCCAATGCGAAGGCGGCGCTGCAGATAACTCGCCGATGCTTTCTGGTCTTCCAGAATAATTTTCCACGCTTCTTCTAACAGTTCTTCGTCTACTTCTTCGCCGACAGTCTCTCTCATGCGCGGGTCGTCCAATTCAATGTACACTGGTTTTCCGCTCTTCTTGACCTGGCTTACTACTTCCTCTACTTCGGAATCCGAGACCAGCGGAGCCTGTATGCGAATGAGCTGCCCGCGCGAAGGATGCTTAAACAACAGATCTCCCTGGCCGAGCAAATCTTCGGCCCCGTTGGAATCGAGAATCGTGCGGGAATCGGTTTTCTGGGCAACCTGCAGAGCAATGCGGGCAGGACAGTTCGCTTTAATGAGGGCTGTAATCACATCTACCGAAGGACGCTGCGTGGCCAGAATAAGATGAATGCCTACGGCGCGGGCTTTCTGGGATAATCGAATAATGGAAGACTCCACGTCTTTTCCGGCTACCATCATGAGATCGCCAAGCTCGTCTATCAAAACGACAATGTAGGGCATGCGCCTGTGGTTGTGACTTTTAAGACTTTTAATTTTGTCGTTATAGGTGCGTATATCGCGTGAGCGCATTTCGGCGAGATCCTCATAGCGGCGCTCCATTTCCTCTACGGCCCAGTTCAGAGCAAGGATGGCCTTGTTATGATCTGTTATGACTGGATGCAGCAAATGCGGAATATCGTTGTAGTGAGACAATTCAACGAGCTTTGGATCCACGAGAATAAAGCGTACCTCGTCGGGACTGCGGTTGAGTATCAGGCTTGTAATAAACGAATTTACGCTTACAGATTTCCCGGAACCCGTTGCCCCGGCAATCAGCAGGTGCGGCATTTTGCTAAGATCTTCAATGACGATGTTTCCGGCAATGTCGCGGCCAAGGGGCAGGGGCAGTTCTTTCTCGCTCTCGGTATACGCGGGATCAGAAACTATGTCGCCCAACATAACGCGCGCCCGCTTTTTGTTGGGAACTTCTACGCCCACTGTAGAGCGCCCTGGAATGGGAGCCTCTATGCGAATGCGCAGAGCCTCGAGAGCCATGGCAATTTCGTCTGTGAGACCTTGAATGCGGGAGACTTTAATTCCAGGTGGAATTTTTAATTCATAGCGCGTTATGATAGGTCCACGCTGTATCCCGACAACGCGCCCTTCAATGCCAAACTGGAGCAGCACTTCCTCTAAACGAGCAATCACGTCTTCGGCTTCGCGATTGGTTTCAAGAACCGGCAGAACAGCACTTTTCTTTAATAAAGCAAATGGAATCTGTACCTGTGGATCAAAGCGAATGGCGGGTACGCCAGAAGCCTGCTCACTCACGGCATGTGGCGCTGGCTCGCTCTTGGATACCGGTTCAGCAGGAGCGATGGAAACAGGGGAGACCACCTCTTCGTAAATGGTTGGATCTATATCGTCAAATACAGACAGGGGATCCAGAGAAGGGGTGGGGGCCTCCGGCGGGATTTTGGGCCAGGAGTTTTGTAGCGATTCAGCCGACAGAGGGTATGTATAGCCAAACGAAACATTCGTTCTTTGGGGCGGCAGGTAGTGGTATTCTGGCTCTCTTTCCGCGCGTTGATTGGTATTCTCCAGAATGTCACTGCCCCAGAGATTGCGCGTGGGCGGGGAGTCATATGCTTCGTTCATTGGAGTGCCCGTGGGTTGTTCCGGAGCAGAGCGGGAAATAGGCTTGTCAGAGGATGGAGTCTGCTCGATGTTTTGAAAGAACAGTGGTTCAAAGGTACCAGGAGCAAAAGCAGGGAATTCGCTTGCCCTGCTCCAGAGAGCCAGATCGTCGAGCTCGCGGCTTACGTCCAGGCCAGGTTCCTTTTCTGCAAAAAAACCTGTATGAAGCACTTCCATCCAGGGCAGTGTTTTGTCTCCGGGAACTTTCTTCTTTTCAAACCATTTCATGCAGAAACTCCTTACCGTCTTAACTGTCGGCAGAACAGACCTTCTCTTTTAGGTATTCTCTGAAAAAGTCCCTCCGTGGACTTTTTGCCTGCGGCTTGCTACGCATTTACCCTACGGGCACAGGCAGACCGCAAAACCCAGGGGCGAAAACTACGACATCTATTTCGACAAGCTCAATA
>DYPL01000014.1 GCA_020719945.1 Turneriella parva | reverse complement strand
CATCGGAAAAACGATTTTGCGAGGTGCTAACAGCATTGGGGGAGAATGGGGGCACAACCTGATGCCATTGTGCTTGCGGGCGGGGTTTCTAACATGGAAATGCTCTACACGCTGATTCCACAAAAATGGGGGCGCCATGTTTTTTCTGATTCCGTGGATACAGTACTTCTCAAGGCTGCTTATGGTGATTCTTCCGGAGTGCGCGGAGCGGCGTCTTGTATTGTTTGTGAAAAAAGGTTTCCTGAGAGCAGTGCCAGCAGAATAAAGTGTTTCATGCAACTTACCCGTTGATTGGATTGCTCAGATTGTGAGCCTTACACCATGCGTCTGCCATTATTTTACCAGCATCTGGTGAAACATTCCCGGGAAATAGTTCGTTCCTGCAACGGGTTGAATAAAATAGCCTTTTGCATGGTTGTTTCATCCGGGCAGTTTTGTGTCCAGAGGGAGGTTCATGCGACGGCCAGCATGATAATTTTTTTCATGTTGAGATTTTGCTCTTTTGCCGGGTGCGCGTCAAGTTTTTTTGGGGATGGTGGTGGGGCGTTTCGATTATTTCACGATCTTAATGGTTCTTGCCTGTTTGAATGTGGCTTCCATTTTTTCGCAATATTTCCGACCTGCTATGTACATATTAACAATGTCCTTAGCGTTTGACGGCCGGTACCAAATTCAGTTAGTTCCGCAGGTTTGTAAACTTTTACAACTATCCGCCCAATGGACGAGCCAAAGAAAATAGATCGGTAGCCGCCTTTAACGACAAAATATTGTCTGTCGGCAATACAGCCCCGCCTGGGTAAGGCTTCCGTAAAGTGGTTGATTTTTTTTTCAAAAATTACGATACTTGGCCATGCGTAGAATACTTGTCTTCTCTTTTCTCCTTCCTCTCTTTCTTGTCTCCTGTGCGCCGCAGCTGGCAAGTGGTTTGCAACTGCACGTGGATGTGCCCAAAGAAAAAGTTCTCACTCGCCCTAATTATATGCGGGGAATTTATATTTCTAACGCCGTAGCCCGTGACGAGAAACTTCTCACCGGGTTCATTGAAAAGGCTAAACTGCATGAGCTGAATACATTTGTCATTGACGTTCAGAAGAAAATGGTTTCTAAAGAGCATGTCCAGAAGGTGATAGATGCCGGAATTTATCCGGTTGCCCGCGTAGTTGTTTTTGAGGGCGGGTTGGAGACTGTGGATCTGCCGGAGTCGCTGGCTCAGAAAATTCTTGCCGCCATTGCAGATTCTGCCAGCCAGGGATTTAAGGAAGTTCAGCTCGACTATATTCGCTATGCAGATTCTGTTGCCATGCAGAAGCTTTCTCTCAAGCGCAAGTACGCCGAGCTTGGCGAGTTTCTCTCTCTCGCGCGCGCGCAGGCTGATGTCTCTGGCGTCGTTTTATCTGCCGACATATTTGGGCGCATCACTATTAACCAGCACGACCACATTGGCCAAAAGCTAGAAAATTTTGCGGAGCACGTGCATGCTCTGTACCCGATGGTGTATCCTTCGCACTATTTAAACGACAAAGAGAGAATTTCTTCTCCTTACGAAACCGTGAAAGAAGGGATTAGCAGTGCCGTCGGGCGTCTGCCGCAAACAAAAGTGGTCGCCTACATACAGGGATTTAAAATTTCTGTAAAGCCGTCGGGCCTTTCATTTCCCGCCTACATCCACGCACAGATGAAGGCTGTCAAGGACGCTTCTGGTGCCGGCTGGATTATCTGGAATGCCCGCAACGATTATTCTGCCTCGTGGGAGGCCATAGCCCTCGCCAAAAAAGATGGCAATTTTTAATGGCCGGAAAACTATTTTCCGTTGCCCTTCCCATCGGCAATGTTCAGGATCTGGGGTTTCGCGCTAGGGAGATTTTGAATACTGCCGATATTATAGCCTGCGAGGATACGCGCAAGTTTTATGATTTTGCATCGCGGGCGGGTCTTTCGGTGCAGGGGAATGTATTTGCCTATCATGCCCACAATGAGCGCGCCTCTGCCGAAGGGATTCTTTCCCGGTTAATCGAGGGTGCCATTGTCGCTCTCGTGAGCGATGCCGGCACGCCACGCGTATCGGATCCCGGGTACTCTCTCATTCGCGCTGCCTGGGACAACGGTATTGCGCTTTCGCCCGTACCGGGTGCTTCTGCTGTTACGGCTCTCCTTTCAGTATCTCCTTTTGCTTCCGAGCCGATTCTTTTTCTCGGTTTTTTGTCGGTGAAATCGGGCCGCAGGATGAGGGAGTTAGAAGAGTATACCGCCTTTCCCGGAGTGATTGTATTGTACGAATCGGTACACAGGATAGAGAAAACTCTGGAGGCAATAGCATTGGCCTGGAAAGACCGAAAACTTCTGATAGGTAGAGAACTTACCAAGACACACGAGGAACTGTTTCTGGGCGATCCAGCTAGTGCTGTGGCCTGGGCGAAAGGCAAAAAGGGTGAATTTGCGATTTTGGCCGGGAATCCGGGAACGGCAGATGCAGAAAGAAAAGTCCTTTAAGTAAGGTCTGAACGCGAAGCGAGCCGAAGGCAAACTTTTTCAGACCTTACTTAACTCTGCCTCTCGGGTTTCCGATAATTGCTGTACAGGGAAGCAGACTAAGGGAAAAAGTACTCAAGGAATTCCCGGAATAGACGATAATTGCACTGAGGTAGCGTCTCAGGCGCTAAGGAAAAGGTTATGAATATTGATAAAATTAGCAACGCTGGTAAAATTATCCAGTCCGGGCGTAACCAGCCGGTTCGTGGCGTAGAACAGTCCGTGTCCATGGGCACAGAGACTCTATCCATCTCCTCTGAGGCCGTAAAGGCACAGGAAATGGCCGCGGCTACCCGCCAGGTTCGCGCTACGCCAGATGTCCGTTCAGAAAGAGTGCGCGAAGTCCGCGAAAAATTAATGAACGGCGAGTACGACAATCCGGGAGACGAGCTGCTCGAGAAAATCGCCGACAAAATTGCCCGCTCTCTGCTTGGCTGATAATCCGTGATAGGAATAAACTGGGCTCAGTTTTTTCTGCCGACCCGAATCCAGTTTGAACGGGATACCACCTATAAAATAGGTTCGTATGTGCGGGAGTTCGGCTCCCGCGTTCTTTTGCTCAATCTGCGCTCTGACAACAAAAACCCCGATGAGCTTGCCATCCTCAAGAACGGTCTCCAGAAGCACGCCGAGGGTGTTATTCTGTACGACGACTTTGAATCCGAACCGACGAGTGATCAGGTGGACTCCATTACCTATTTTGCTAAAAAATCGCACGCGGATGTGATTGTCGCGTATGGTTCTATCGACACGTTTTCTTCTGCCAAGGCTGTCTCTCTGCTCGCTACGAATTCTCTTTTTGCATCCGATATTCTTTCCGGAAAAGCAAAGATTAAGCACAAGCCTCTTCCCGTTGTCAGCATTCCGGTAGAGCCTGCTCTCGGAGAGGAGATTTCTCCTTCTTTTACGCTGATAGATTCGCGCGATGGAATGCGCCGCTACTATGAGCATGAGAGTCTGTTTCCCGTGGCGACTTTCTATGATCCTAAAATTATGTCCTATATGAAGCCCGACGACATTGCCCGGGTGGGTGGTGGTGCCATGGTTTTTTCCATTGAGAGCCAGTTGTCGCCGAGCCATAATCCTCTCTCCGGAGCACTCGTTCTCAAGGCGATTGACATTATCCGCCGGAATCTTTTTGATCTGTACCAGGATCCCGGAAACGAGAAGATTATAACTACGATGATGTGGGCCTATGTGATGCAGGCGATTGCCGTTGTTTCTTCTCCCATGGGTGTAACCTATGCGGCTGCTTTATCTCTCAAGACCATGGCCGACGTAAATTTTTACGATGCCCTTTCGCTCGTGTTACCCCACGTGATGGAGTATTATCTTACGGCGGCACCTACACAGTATATCAGCATTGCCCGAAGTCTGGGAGAGGACGTGAAAGATATTTCTGTGATTGAGGCGGCCATTAAAGCCGTAGAAGGCGTTCGCCGTTTATTTCAGGAAGTGAATTTGCCAACGCGCCTTTCTGAGTTTAACGTGAAGAAGCAAACGCTGGGAGACATTGCGCGCGCGACTTCTTTGTTTCCTCATGTTAATAATGCTCCGCGCCAGCTTTCCCGCAACGAGATAGAGTCGATTCTTTTATCTGCGTATTAGTCTAATCTTCGTGCAGAGTTGTCGGCCATGGAGAGATCTGCTTCTCCGGCTGGCTTGTTGATGCGGATCATATCTACTAACTCTATGGTGATGATTCCGTTTGGGATCATCTTTTCTAATACGGGCAGAATTTCCCGCACCTTTTTTTCGGTTTCGATTACCTGCACCAGCAATCCTCTGTTCTTAAAGAAAGGAAACTCGAGAGCGCCACGCAAAATAAAATTGCTGCCGTAACTGATGCCGGATGGAAACACGCTTACTCCGGAAACTTCCATGCGAAAAAATGTCTCTACGAGAGCTTTGTACAGAGGTTTGCCTTCGTATTTATCTTTTTTGTTGATATAAATGCTGACTTTTTTTCGCGTGTCGTGTATGATCATTCTGAGAGAATGATGAATCGTTTTATTTTGTCAAGCTTGTTCTTTTGGGTAAAACAGCCGATACTGTAGCATGCCCCGGTTTCTTTTCCTGATTATGCTTGTATTTCCGCTCTGGTCTAATGTGCCAGACCGCATAGAAATAGAACGGCATTTAGGTGAAAACCGCTACTACATGGAATTTGCCAATACAGGCATATCCAATTTTGGCGACGAGGCCATCCAGAAAAAACTGACAGAAATTGCGCGGCTGGACTTTGTATCGTACCAACTGTATCTGTCTGGCCGTTATAATCAATGCTTTCGCGATATTGAGGCTATTCGCGGGAAGATTGTCAATCTCTACGAGACCCTGTTTTACGACTATTACGAGAAAGATACGCTCTTTCTGCTGAATGAGCATTCCGCATCTGTGATTTCCCGGCAGGATAAACGCGCCATGAAACTGTTAGAGCTTGGGTACCGCGATTTAAAGACTGCGCGGGTAAAGGCTAACAAGGCGCGCTACTATCAGAAAAATCTCAAGGCAATCAAGATTCATCTTTATATTGAAGCCATTAAGTATGCCAGGCAGGCCAAACGCTATGCATTTTTAGCTCTCATGGAGCTGTATACGCCTTTACTCGATAAAAAAGATTTTCAGCTCCAGACGTTGGACGAAGCCCTGAACAAGGAAACCGAAAAAGAACTCCGGACGCAGTTTCAGATACAAAACTACCGTTTGGTGAATATGCTGGGCAGAGACCTTTTCCAGGATACCTATCACTATGAAACGCATCAGGCAGATGCCTATGGCGGACTTGGTCCGGGGAAATGGGATTTTTTCCACACGATTCCACTGGAAGAGTTAAATCCACCTGGGTCCGCGAAACCTTAGCAGATTGTCGTTTTTCAACAGCCTGTTACTTTCAAGTTAGTACCCGGCCAGGTTCGATAATGTACCAATGGGGCAGGGTAAAGAGAAAGAGCAGAACGAAACGCAATCTGCGGATTGTTCCCCTCAAGAAAGAATTGTATACTTGGAGCCGCGCTCTATTCGCCATGTCGAGAGAATCAGCGATTTGCTGTATCTGCTTTTTCCGGGCAAGCGCAGATTTTAGAATTGCCGGACAGTTTATAGCTGTGCTTTTGCCTGTATGCTCCGTACTCTCGACATGTATATTCTGCGAAAATATCTGTCTACCCTTGTTGGCACTTTTATTCTTTTGTTTGGCGTTGCCTTCATCGCCAAAGTGCATGAATCTTCTAACGCTCTCATAAAATACGAACCGTCCGGCGTGCTCATGGCGCAGTTTTTTGGTTTGTCGGGTCTAACCTTTGTAACCTATATCCTTCCTTCTGCTGTCATGATTGCCGTTTCTTATACAGTGGCTGGAATCCGCAGTAACATGGAGATGGCTGCCATGATGGCCGCCGGAGTTTCGTTCCGGCGGATTATGCAGCCAGTGATTGTGTTTTCGCTTGTTCTCTCTGTACTGTTTTTTGTCTATAATGAGTATGTGAGTTTTCCGGCAAACTATGCCAGCGGGGATGTCTATAACCAGATTCGCAAGGTATCGGTAACGCATCGCTACAGAAAGTTAGGGGCATTTAACCAGTTAAAGATAGAGAACAGAACCTATGCCATTCAGAGTCTGTCTTACAAAGATAAAAATTTTACGGGTTTTTTCCTCTCGCGCATGGAGAGGGATGGGCAGCAGATTATTTATGCAGAGAGTGGAACAGCGCAGGGACATCTTTTTAATCTTGCTAATGCAGAAATTTCAGAAATCAAAAATACGGGCGGACAAAAAGTTTCCACTACGCGCAGACAGCCGCAGTTGGCCATAGAACTGCCAGAAACTCTGGAATCCTTTACTCTCGGTTACGATATGGACACAGATGGAGAACAGCGGAGTATTTTCTTTTTGAAAAAATTGATTGAAGAGAGAAAACTGATTGGTCTGGATTACCGCAATTTTCAAACCGAATTTTACTGGCATCTCGGTTATCCGTTTATTATTTTCTTTGTCACGTATATTGGAGCGTATCTTGGAATGCAGCTGGCAAAACCCTCTCTTGCTGCGTCCATTGGCCTAGTGCTCATTTACACGATCGGCTATTTTTTTGTGATGTATTTTGGAACGGCCCTTGGTGGCAATGGAACTCTGCCGCCATCCTTGGCCGCCAACCTGGCCAATTTTTTATCGATTGCCATTAGTGGCTGGTTTTTTTACCGCCATCGGTTTTAGCCGCTTGCCGCAAGCAAAGGCTCCACCTGCGAAGTCATGCAGATGATGTGCAGATGCACTCACAGAAATCTATCGAACTCGGACATGTCTCTCGTTCCATTCTTCGTAGCTGAGGCCTTCTTTTTGTGCCAGCTTGTGCCGGTGGCGTATCAGAATGGGTAGAATGGCGTAGTACGAAATTACAGACAAAGGCGTTCCGAGCGTAATACCGCCAACCATCATGGGGAAACCCATTTCGTTGAGAACCAGTTTTGCCCAGAAAATAGAGCCTTCCCAGAATCCCATCCCTTCTACCTTTTTCAAAAGAACCATGAGTTCTGCGAAACTCATCATATCCGTACCGGGAGAAACAAACTCAATCACATATTTTCCAATGACATAGAAGAGAGAATAGAAAAAGGGCACGGTAACAGGATTGGTAATCCAGACCAGCGCAACAGCAATGGGAACGGTAAAGCGAATCCCCGCAAGGCGGAACAGAAACCACTGGAGAAGAACCAGAGACATTTGGATGCCAATAAGGGGAGTAAAGCCCCAGAAGACGCCAACGGCAGTGCCCAAGGCCACCTCTTTTACCGGGGCTTTTGTTTCGCGAAAATGGCGGATTATTTTTTCTTCGAGAATTCTAATTACATGTTGTTTCATGGAGTTATTTGCAGGGATTTTAATGTGGCAGAAAGTTCTGCTATTTCTTCGCGTTCGGGTACGCCTTCGCGGTTGTACAAAGCCAGAACAAAAGAATTGTTTTGCTGTTGCATGGCAGCCAGAAAAAAATGCCCATCAGAATAATATTCATGGGCGATAAAAGAAGACCCGTTAACGATTGCTTCCTGCATTACATCTTCATCGTTATAGGAAATTTGACTTCCCAAAAAGAGCAGCATTTTTTCGCGCAATGTGTCGCCGTCCAGAAAAGGCGAAGAGCGGTACGCTTCGCTCTGCATGTCTACCTTACTTAGATCCGCTGCAAAAATCTGAAGCACTCCCGGGTTAGGGAGCAGCGGGTCAAAAAAAGCAGGAATCCCTTCGTGGATTTCAAAATCCCAGTGTCTTGGATAGGACAACTGGTACAATCCATCTGCGGAATCGTAGCGCTGCATCAGTCGAGCTCTTTGAGCTTCTTATAGCTTTCGCGAACCGGGAGAGCAAAAAGCCGTATAAAACCAGCCGCGTCTGCCTGGTTGTAGACTTCTTCTTTCTCGAAGGATGCTAGAGCAGAGTTGTACAGGGAATTGGGAGACTTTCTGCCGGTTACCATGGCATTGCCCTTAAACAGCTTTAGCCGCACGGTTCCGTTTACGCTCTTTTGCGAGTCGTCTACCATTCTTTGCAGTGCTTCGCGCTCAGGAGAAAACCACTGGCCATTATAGACTAGTCTTGCATAGCGCATGGAAAATTCGTCTTTCATGTGCTGCAGGTTTCTTTCGATAGTGATCGATTCCAGATCGCGGTGCGCTATCTGGAGAATTGTTCCGCCCGGAGTTTCGTAAATGCCGCGCGATTTTATTCCAACGAGACGGTTTTCTACAATGTCAACGCGTCCTATTCCGTGTTTACCGCCCAATGTATTCAGCTCTTTGAGCATACGATAGGGTGAAAGAGTTTTGCCGTTCAGGGCCACAGCGTTTCCTCTTTCAAACACGATTTCAATGATATCAGCCGTGTCCGGCGCGTTCTCGGGAGATCTGGTGAGAAGAAACATGTCTTCGGATGGAGCATTCCACGGGTCTTCGAGAATTCCGCCCTCATAAGAAATGTGCAGCGCATTGCGGTCCATGGAGTAGGGCTTGGCTGCAGTTGCTGTAACGGGAATATTTTCTTTCGCGGCGTAGGCGATCAGATCTTCGCGACCTTTAAATTCCCATTCGCGCCAGGGTGCAATTATTTTAAGATGGGGTGCCAGAGCCATGGCCGTGAATTCAAAGCGAACCTGGTCGTTGCCTTTGCCCGTAGCTCCGTGTGAAATGGAATCCGCCTTCTCCATTTCTGCAATTTCTATTTGTCTTTTGGCGATGAGTGGTCTTGCAATGGACGTGCCGAGCAGATAGCGCATTTCATAAACGGCAGATGCGCGGATCATGGGATACACGTAGTCGCGCACGAATTCTTCCCGCAGATCTTCTACGTACAGTTTGACGGCCCCGGTTTTTTGGGCTTTTTCGTCGAGCCCGTCTAATTCTTCTTCCTGCCCTATATCTGCCACATAGGCAACGACTTCTGTGTTATAGGTTTTTTTGAGCCAGTGTAGAATAACCGAAGTGTCTAATCCTCCGGAATACGCGAGGACTGTTTTTTGTACATTGGTGGACATGTTCCATCGAATTTAGTATGGCAGACATGCTGTCAATGGATTCTGTTTTTTGACAGGGCGGGCGCTTGCGCGCGGGGTATGTTCAGCCAAAGGGAAAAAATTTGTCGCCAAAGAAGGCAACCGCTCTTTTGTTAGAAACATTCGAGTTGATATTGATTTCAGCTGTTAAAGTTGTTGCCAGCTTCTCTCGTGGATGTGTTATGTCACATTTTAGAATGAGGGGAAATGTGACCTGCATGGAGGCCTGGCAAAAAAGAATCGGGTGGATTTTTCTACCCCTGAAATCTGTTTTCTCTCCTTCGATTGGGTTATACTTTGCGGCGGAAGATGAAGGCCGTACAGAAGAACCTACAGAGAGGAGACGGGAAAAAGAACGGGAAAAAGGCCGCGTTCCCAAAAGCCCGGAAATTCCATCTTCTCTCGTTGCCCTTGGCGGGCTTGTCGTGCTGTTTCTGGCGGGTGGGTTTATGCTCTCCGGAATGATCGGAATGATCCGCCGGTTTGTCGGAAATTTTTCTATTCTGTCTACCATTAGCGAAACCGAAATGATTCCTCTTTTATTATCTGTTTCTGCTCAAACAGCTCTTCTCATGCTTCCTCTGCTTCTCGTCGTTACTATTATGGGTATTGTTGGCAATGTAGTGCAGACAGGTCTCATGTTTACCCTTAAGCCCTTAGAGCCAGACTTTAACCGCATTGCGCTTACCTGGGACAATATGATGAAGCGCGTCTTCTTTTCCCGCCAGGTAGCGGTAAACCTTGTAAAAACAATTTTGAAACTTGCGTTGTTAGGCTGGGTCAGTTATATCATCATCATGCATGATTACTTGAACGTCATGAAAACGGGCGAGATGGGTGTAGGAGAATCTTTACGACTCATTTCTTTTTTGTCGTTTAAGCTTGCACTTATTCTCACACTGATTCTGTTTTTTTTGTCGCTTCCCGATTATCTGTACCAGCGGTATGAATTTACAGAGTCGATTAAAATGACCAAGCAGGATATTAAGCAGGAATACCGGGAGTCGGATGGGGATCCCCTGGTAAAACAAAGGCAGCGTCGCATGGCTCACGATCTTCTGCGTCGCAATATGCTGCAAAAAGTGCCAGAGGCAAATGTCGTAATTACAAACCCGACCCACTATGCCGTGGCGGTTCGCTACATTGAGGGAGTGGACAATGGGCCCATCGTTGTTGCTAAAGGAGAAGACAATCTTGCTCTCCTTATTCGAAGCATTGCCAAACGAAACGAAATTCCGATCGTAGAAAACAAGGCACTTGCGCGGGAGCTGTATGCGCGGGTCAATGTCGATCAGAGCATTCCAGAACAGTTTTATACCGCACTCGCCGCAATCTTTAAGGAAATAATGGGGGCACGAGTATGAACCAAAAATGGTATGAAAAGCCCGACATTATGGTTGGCGTAGGCGTCGTTGGCGTTGTCGCCATGATGATTATTCCCATCCCGACTTTTCTCCTCGATTCCATGCTTGCCGTATCGATCATGATAGGCCTCATAATTTTGCTGACAGCCATGTTCTCTCGCAAGACTTCGGAATTCTCTGTTTTTCCCACGCTGCTTCTCGTGACGACCGTGTTTCGCCTTGCACTGAATATTTCATCGACGCGCCTTATTTTACTCGATGGCCCATCGTTTGATGGAAAGCTGATTCGCGCTTTCGGTGAGTTTGTGGTCGGGGGAAATTACTTTATTGGAGTCATCATCTTTCTGATACTCGTGCTCGTTCAGATGATGGTAATCACGAAAGGTGCTACGCGTATCGGTGAGGTCTCTGCCCGCTTTGCGTTAGATGCCTTGCCGGGAAAACAAATGTCCATCGATTCCGATTTGTCGTCTGGTTTAATTTCTGAAGAAGAAGCCCGTAAACGCAGAAAAAATCTCGAAAGAGAAGTAGACTTTTTTGGACAAATGGATGGAGCAACAAAGTTTGTTCAGGGGGATGTCCGTGTTGGCCTTGTGATTACTGCGGTAAATATTATCGGTGGAATCGCGATAGGTGTGTTTAGCAGAGGTGAAGATATTGCAGAAGCCATGGGAGTATATACGCTTCTCACGATTGGTGACGGCCTGGTGGCACAAATTCCTTCACTTCTTATAACTACGGCAACGGGTCTTGTCGTCACGCGTTCCGGCGCAGTCGATGAATTCAGCGCGGAGATGGGTAACCAGTTATTCAGCAATGCAAGAGTATTGTGGATGGTTGCCGGTACTCTGATCGTTGCTTCTCTGCTGCCCGGCTTTCCTAAATTGTCTCTCTGGTTTGTGGGTGGGCTTCTGGGTTTTCTCGCCTATTCTATTCCACGCAAAGAACAGCAGGCTGAACTGGATAAAAAGAAAACTCAGGAAACCGAAAAGGCAAAAGCGGCATCTGCTCCCGGAAACTTTGTTGAAGAAATCCAGTTCGATACAGTGCGTTTGGAGATTGGTTACAATCTGCTCACACTGGTAGACGCCAGCAGGGGAGGTGTGCTTGTCGATAGAATCACCAAACTTCGCAAAAATCTTGCTCTTGGCATGGGACTCATTGTACCATCTGTTCATATAAAAGATAATATGACAGATCTTGAGCCAAACGAATATAGTGTTCTGATTCGTGGTGTAGAAGTCGCGCGGGCGACCGTGTTTCCAGACAGACTGGCAGCGTTAGACAGCGGAAACGTCAAAGAAAAAATGACCGGGGAGGCGTACCGGGATCCCACGTATAAGCTTGTCGGCGTGCTCATTCCACCCGACCAGAAGAAAGATGCTGAGTCCAAAGGTTATCTCGTTATCGATGCTACCAATATCATCATCACGCATCTGACCGATATCATACGCGCTAATGCTACGCAGATAATGGGCAGAGAAGAAATTAAACTGTTCCTCAATAGAATACAGCAGCAGTTTCCAAGTCTGGGCGAAGAAGTTCAAAACAAAAAAATCCCGGCAGGATTTATTCAATCGGTTCTGCACAACCTGCTTAAGGAAGGTGTACCCATACTCAACCTGGTCACCATCCTTGAGGTTCTTGTCGATCATTTTGATTCAGTGAAAGATCCTGTTCGCATGACAGAACTTGTTCGCCTTAAACTGTCACGCCAGATTGTAGGACAATACGCACAGAATGGCAGCCTGAAAGCTGTTCATTTAGATCCGCAGATAGAAAGCCTTATTCGGGAGAATCAGATTTATGATCCCCATGAAGGGAGAGTTACAACTCTTTCTCCCGCACAGTATGGAGAAATTCGCGACGCTCTCATGAGGGCATTTAATGAAGTGCAGGCGAGTCGCGAGTTTCCGGTCTTTATTGCCAGTGCGGACGTTAGATCCTTTTTATTCATGATTTTGGAAAGGGAAACGAGTCCGCGCAATTTTGCCGTGCTCGCTTACGAAGAGCTGCCGTCGGACACCAGAATTATTAAGGTTGGCGATGTCATACTAAATGAAGGAGTGAGAAGATAATGCATTACGTAGAAGTTATTGGCGAATCACATGCCGAAGCGTTAGACAGACTCCGCAAAGAGCATGGACCGAACACATTGATTGTAGAGGAATATTCCAAACCGGCAGAAGGTTTTTTTTCGAGAATGCGCGGTGGTAAGCAGTTTATCATCAAAGCGATGATTCGGGAAAAACAAGTACAACCGGTTAAAGAAGTTCGCGCAGAAACAAGACATCCAGCCCAGCCGGTTCGCGCACCTGCCAAAAGTCGCGACGATATTTCTGAATTTTTGAGA
Organism: Turneriella parva; assembly: GCA_020719945.1. Taxonomy (GTDB): domain Bacteria; phylum Spirochaetota; class Leptospiria; order Turneriellales; family Turneriellaceae; genus DYKF01. Next base: position 35,190 of record DYPL01000014.1, on the reverse strand, counting down.
AAACTCGAGTCGCTTGATATTGTTCCATCCGAACAAAAATCGCCGCGCATGGTGCCGGGAAAATCTCTGCGGGAAGAGCCTGCTCAGGGTATGGAAAAGCTCGCTAAAGATATTGAGCTTATTAAAGAGACAATAGTCTCTGGCACGGTTTCTCCGCGACATAATGAATCGGACTTTGCAAGACTGGAAAGAAAACTTGTGGAGCAGGATTTTAGTCCGGAGTGGGTGCAGGATTTTATTGCGGAACTAAAAAATTCCATTCCGCGTAATGAATGGAGCAATCCATCCAGAATTTATGTGCATGCCCGGGAGTTGTTGTCTAACAAAATTCGCACCAACAGTGTTCTTGGAGCGCGTCGCATTATCGCTCTCATTGGCCCAACCGGCGTTGGCAAAACGACAACTCTGGCAAAGATTGCTGCGCGGCTTACGTTCCGCGAACATCGCCGAATTTCTCTCATCACTCTCGACAATTTTCGCATAGCCGCAACGGAACAGTTAAAGATCTACGGAGAAATCATGAATATTCCCGTGCAAGTGGCGCACGACGAAGAAGAGTTTAATGCGAAAGTAAAATCCGAAAGAGCAGAGATTATTCTGGTGGATAATACGGGACTAAGCCAGAACAACGATTCCGCCATGGAAACCCAAAAGGAATATTTCAGAGAGCTTGGCCCCGATATGGAAAAATACCTCACAGTATCGGCCACGTCCAAACCGCGCGATCTCAAAAGTGTTTTTAACCGCTTTGCGGGATACGGTATAGATAGAGTCATCATCACCAAAACCGATGAAACCATGACGCTGGGAGCCCCGGTGGAGCTGGCCATGCGCTATAATCTGCCCATTGCCTTTTTGACAAATGGCCAGAATGTGCCCGATAATATTCGGGAGGCAGATAGAAAAGAAATTGCTACCCTGCTGCTGTCGACGTATTCTACAGATCAGAGTGAATAAAGGGACTTTTTCTCGGGTTGCCTAAAAAACACTTAAAGAGGTGAATAAACAGAACGATAAAGAAACATAATCCCGGATTCCTGGGTAAAAGAACAGGGGATACTATGGTAGCAGATCAGGCAACCGGATTGCGCGAAATGGCAGAAAAAAATAAAAGAACGAGTAGAGCCCGCGTGCTTACCATAACGAGTGGAAAGGGAGGCGTGGGAAAATCGTCTCTTTCGGTGAATCTTGGCCTTGCTCTTGTCAAGGCGGGAAAAAAAGTATTGCTCTTCGATGCCGATCTAGGAATGGCAAATATTAACGTTCTCCTTGGTATTATTCCCAAATTTAATTTGTACCATGTAATTAAAGGTCACAAAACGCTGCGGGAAATCATAATCTCAACGCCAGATGGACTGGACATGATTGCTGGAGCTTCTGGATATTCATCCCTGGCAGATCTTCAAGGAGAGGCGCGCCATTCTCTGATTGAATCGTTTGATGAAATTTCTCCGGAATACGATTTTATGATTATCGATACGGGTGCAGGTGTGGGAGCCAACGTTGTCGGTTTTGCTGCTCCTGCCGATGAAGTGATCGTGGTGACCACTCCCGAACCGACCGCTATAACGGACGCCTATGGTGTAATCAAGTCGATTGTAATGTCCTCTCCCGGCAAGCCGCTGCGTCTGATTGTAAACCGTACAACTTCGTCTTTAGAGGGCAAAAAAGTAGCAGAGCGCGTAATCAATATCACCCGGCAGTTTTTAAGTGCAGAAGTAGAAAACATCGGCTTTATTTACGAAGATGAAAATGTTCCTCGTTCGGTGCGAAAACAGCAGCCGTATTACAGTCTGTATCCTAAAAGTAAGGCGAGCAGTTGTCTCAATGCAGTAAGCGCAAGGCTGCTGAACATTCCAGAGGATTCTTTTCAAACCAACGAAAGCATAGGACATTTCTTTAGAAGATTGTTAGGGGCATAAATCTTTGGAATTCTTGAAAGACAAAGCTCTAATAAAAATTGCTTCTGCCCTTGCAGCGGTAGGCTTCATTATTTCTCTCATGGCTTCTATCATTGTAGGAGTTTCTTTTATCAGTTTGCTGTTGCGAGCTTTTCTATTTGCCGTTTTGATGGGCGCACTCGGAGCCGTAATCTTCTTTGTATTCTCGATCTTTATACCAGAGATAAACGAAACACTGCGGGGAGAGGCCTCGCCGTTTTCGGAGGATCCAGAGTTTTCTGCGGATGAGGAAGAGGGCACTGCAGAGCCCTCGGACTATGAGCCCTCGGACCATGAGCCCTTGCCGCCGGAGGAAACCGCAGATAGCTTAGAGATCAATTTGTCTGAAATGGATTCTGGTCCAAAAGTGTCAAATTATTCAGCAGCGCGTAAAAAGCAGGTAGCGAAGGAGGGCCATATAATGGTAGAGGGTTACTCTATCAAAAATGAACCCGCCGTTATGGCCGATGCGATTCGCCATTTGCTGGATCAGGAAAAGGATTAGCCACCTCGCGCCCCTCGACTACGCTCGGGGCAAGCGCATCTTCCCGCAGCTTACTCTTCCTTAATCGCTGCGGAAATATTCATACTTCGCATTTTCCAGGTGATTAGAGCGGAGGAAAGCAGAGCAGGAATTATGGCCAGCAAAAATGCTGCTATCGCAAACGAAGGGTCAGTGGCCATGGGCATAGACCAGCCAAACGAACGAACGTTGATGACGTAAATTAACAGCCATGCCATCGAAAATCCCAGCGGCAGAGCGAGCAGAGCGGCAAAGGCTGCAAAGATTCCAGATTGCGAAAAAATCAGGGCGGTTAAATTTGCCTGCGTAAATCCCAGCGCGCGCAGTACAGCATGCTCGCGGCGCTTTTCAATTTCCAGAGAACTTAGAGCGCCCAAAAAACCCAGAAAAGCAACAATCATGGCCAAAAGGCGAAGGGCAGATGTTACTGAAAATGTACGGTCAAAAATTTCCATGGTCATGGTTCTAATATCCGAAAGTTCTCTCACGACAATAAAGCTTCCCGGAGTGCGTATTTCTTCTAACTGTTTAGCCAGCTCGGCAGGATTATCTTTCGCAAAAATGGAAATGGAAGAAATGGATTTGTCGTTCCAGTTGTTTCGGTAAATGGCCTGGTCCATCATCACTACTCCATTTTCGGACGAATAGTCTCGAAAAATACCAGCGATGGAAAAGGGAACGGGCCCTTTGTCAGTTAAGAATGTAAGAGAGTTTCCGGGTTTCAAACTTTGTCGGCGTGCGAGAGGCTCAGACACAAAAATATTTCCAGACACAAATTTGTCCCAGGGCGATTCCAGCGCATCAATGAGTTGAAACCCCTTGCGCGCATCGATTGCGATCTGTCCGGAAATCAGGCGTAATCTGCCCTTTGGCGTTTCTATTTGCGTGGCATGGAATGTGGTATAGTCGCGTGTTTGGGGAAGTTTTTTGGCACGTTCCACAAAATCAAGCGGTAGTGGAGACAGGGTAAGTCCCGGATTCATGACTCCCGTATAGACATCTGCCTGCAGAGTCTGGGCAAGCCATTCCTCAATAGCCTGCCGAAAACTTTGTATCATGGTAGAGATGGAAATTGTAAGAGCAACGGCTAAAACGAGAGCTGCTATGGCTGGTGCACTCCGGGAAAGAGAACTGCCCGCAGAGGATATAAGGAATCGCTGTTTGGGTGGAAGTGGTAAGCGCAGTATTCCAGAGAGCGTGAACCAAGTGAGACCAGGGACAGTGAGAATGTAAGAAACAATAAAAACAAAGACAGCCAAAAAAGAGACGAAAAGAGAATCTGAATAAAAAGCGATCAGAAAAACGGAGACGACTAATAATATGGGAGAAAATATAATGCCTCTGACGGCAAGCTTGCGGAATATGGATTCATAGGTAGAGCGGGATCGACTTATCGCGGGAGACAAACCGGCTGCTTCCCGTGCCGGGAACCATGCAGACACGATAGACGAAGCAGTGCCGAGAGCGAGTGCTTTTGCAAGAGCTGTCGCGCTGATCGAAAAAGTACTCGCGGAATGGCCCTGGTAATAAAGCTGGTTTACCGTTACGGAAACCAGATCCAGAAGAAAAACTGCGAGTGCGGTTCCGGCCACCAGTCCGGCCACCGATCCAAGCAATCCAAGCGTAACCGCTTCCAGGAGGATCATGCGAAAGACTTCTCCGGAAGTGGTTCCCAGAGCGCGTAATATGGAAATTGTCTCGCGCCTGCGCACAACCGAAAAATTGATACTGTTGTAAATTAAAAAGGCGCCGGTAAGCATGGCCATTAAAGACAGGGCTGTAAGATTGGTTCTAAAGGCGCTCGTCAAATTGACGAGGTTTCGCTTGCGCTTGGCTGCCGGCAAAAGTTGTACTTTTTTTGCGAGTATGCGCTCCATGGCTTCCTGCGTTTGCTGTTCTTTATCTTCGGGGATAATAAAGTCTATCCGGGTAATTCGGCCCGGGTTTGGATTATATTGTTCTACCAGAGCAATGTCGGCAAACAGAAGAGATCCCGTCTGGACAGGCAGCGTGCCGCCCGATTTGAGTTTTCTAAGGTTGCCATAGATGTTGAATTCCAGAGAATCCCCCGGTTTTACAGTGGCAAAACGTTCTTCGTTAGGCAGCAACACGGTGTCCGGGGCGAGAATATAGGAATTGGCGGAGATTGAGGCAGAAGGCGGTCTGAACTCTGCTTCGCTGAAAGGATCTACGCCGAGAAGGGTATATGGGGAGTTCTGAAATTCTATCCGAATTTCGAGCAGAGGAGCCATGGTAAACAAACCAGATTGTTTCAAGAGAAAAAAATCCGCTGCGGGTACTCCTGAATCGCCTGGCGTGTAATGGTGCGTTGTTTTGCCGGCAGAGGCGTCGGCAGAATCCTGGAAAGATTGATTCGAGGCAGATATGGCGAGATCCATAGCCGCTGAAACCGCAACTCCGATCATGATTCCTAAAAAGGCAATGGCATGCAGAGCTTTGTGCCGTGCAAGATCGCGGAACATGTAGCGTGCTAGAATGGAGGGAATCATGAGCTTTTTACCAGAGACTGGTTTTCCATGGTAAAAACGCCTTCTGCTATTCCAAGGGCTTCGCGCGAGTGCGTGACCATAATCAGCGATTTTCTTTCTTCGCGCAAGAGAGAAGACAACGCTTCAAGAACAATGGTAGCGTTTTTTTCGTCGAGATTTCCGGTCGGTTCATCTGCTAAAAGCAGTTCGGGATCGTGTACGAGGGATCGCACCAGGGCAACCCGCTGTTGTTCGCCTCCAGAGAGATGGTCCGGGTAGGCAAAACGCCGATCAAAGAGTCCAACGCGATCGAGCAGATGCTCGGCGCGTGCCAAGGAAGTTTTGTCGTTTTTGCTGTTGAGCGATAAAGGGAGAAGAATATTATCCCAAACAGTGAGAACGGGTATAAGATTAAAAAACTGAAACAGAAAGCCAATTTTGCGGCGCCGAAAAAGAGTGCGTTCTTTTTCTGTAGCGGCAGAAACAGAAAAACCGAGAACTTCAATTTCACCGGAATCTGGCAAATCGATTCCAGAAAGAAGATTGAGCAGAGTGGATTTTCCGGAACCGGAACGACCTATGATGGCGGCTGCGTACGGATTGGGCAGTGAAAAAGTGAGATCTGAGAAAATGCTTCTCTCTGTGCTGCCTTCGCGGTAGGACTTGCTCAATCCCCGCAGCAATATAAGAGAGTTTAACTGTTCCATTTGATAGGGCATCCTATAGTTATTTTAGATTCTGCTGCCATGGTCCAAAAAAAGATTGTTTGCCCCCGTATTCCCGGGGACAAACGAAAATTCGAATTACTGAAAGTGTACGGCAATCTTTTTTCGAAGCATTTTGTCTTCGTTAAAGGCAGCGGAAACGTATACTTCGTATTTAGTTGCCATAGATACTTCGTAAGCAACAGCAAACTTGCCAGGCTTCCCATCGACAGGGGCCATGGTGAGCAACTGGGAACCCTTCTGGGTAGCAGGAAGTTCTATTTTCACTTTTACTTCGGCAGTCTTTAGCTCTTCTTTAGGGCTGGCAAGAACAACGGTTAGAGTTCCCTTTTGAGGAAGCACCCCGCGCTCACTGCCCGGGATGCTCAGAGTCCAGCCGGCTTCTTCAGCCTCGGCTATCTTCTTGAGAGTGTCTTTGTAATAAAGACCGCGCTCAAAATAATCTTTCTGCACGGGTGGCGTGTATACGGAAAACGCCAACCTAAGGAGGAAATAGGTTCCAATAAAGAGCAGAAGGAACAGACCAATGATGAGCGCAAACGCTTTTTTCATGGATGAAGACACTCTCTACCTCCTTATTTGAGCCGTATTAGGGCATCGGCCCATTTTACGTTATTGGATTTGTCTACAGCGTAAACCTTGAATTTAAATTTTGCAAACTCTTTGTCGGCAGGAATATCCTGTGGGGTGGGAGCTGCATACACAACGGGCAGACGCGGTTTCAGCGTTTTAGTGCTTTCGAGTTCGGCTTCAAAGTACTTCTGGCCGGCCACGAGGTCACTCATGAGCTTAACGTTGGGATCTTCGGAGACAACCTCAATGCGGATCTTATGAGTTTCCGGATAGAAATTGGTCAGAGTGATCGAATAGTCTGTTTTCATGCCGACAGTGGGAAGATACTGCTTAAACGTAGATGGCTCGGCAAAAGGAATCGCCTGGATGGGGATGCGCGTCACGACGCGGTACGTAAACAAACTCACAATAACGGCAAGGATAATCGCATAAATCACGACGCGGGGATGCCATATTTTGCGCACTGCAGTTGGATCGGTTGATTGAGCAATCGTTTTCCAATCAATGAGGGTTCCTTTGCTTTTTTTGCCCATCTCGATGGTACAGGCATCTACGCAGAGTCCGCAGGTTATACAACCAATCTGGAGACCTTCGCGAATATCGATACCGGTAGGACAAACAGCGTTACACATGTTACAGGCTGTACAGTCGCCTTCGCCCTCTTTTTGGCCTTTTGCGCGGCGCGGCTCACCACGCTTTATGTCGTACGTAACGATGGGAGAGTCCTTGTCGAGAAGAGCTGTCTGAAAGCGCCCGTAGGGACAAACCAGTCGACACGTATTCTCGCGAAAGTAAAACATGTTGCCAAAGGATATGGCAGCAGTGGCCAGAGTTCCCATGACCCAGTTTCCGAGAGGCCACGATGGGTCGCCATCGTTGGAAAAGTTCAGAGAAGAGAGCCTTTCCCACATATAGTCTGCACCGGCAAAGTAAGATATAAAGTTGTAGTTGAATACCAGGGAAATGACAATCCAGGCGGCATAGACTTTTGACCAGTCAAACCAGGTCATGGATTTTTTCCCAAAGCTTTTTCCGGCTACAAGGCGGCCAACAAAGTCATAGGCTTCTGTGAACACGGTTTGCGGACAGGCCCAACCACACCAGATTCTTCCCCATACGGCAGTTGCAAAGAACAACATAATTCCGAGAAACAGAAGGGTGAGGTGCAGAAAGTACATTTCGTTGGGACCAACGATTAGCCCAAAAATGTAAAATCGGCGCTCTGTTATGTCGAGAAGCAGCGATTGGTTTCCGTTAATTTTCATAAACGGCAGCGCAAAATAGAACGCAAACAGAGCTAAGCTGATGCGCGTTTTCAGGTTTCGGTTTTTCCCTTTCACGGGTCTGGCTATTACCATTTCTTTCTCCTTTGATGAAACTTAAACAAGCTATGCAGATTCGTCAGCATAGTCCATTCTTTTATTCCTACACGTAGAAGAAAAGCAAATTATGAACATATGTCCACAAATCGTAAGAAATTTGCATGGTTTTTATAAATAATAGCCCTATGCGGGCGGCAATGGATCGCCGGCAGCGGTTATTTTGTCGCCGGAGTGGCAACTGCTCTTTTGTCCGTTCACCTGTGCTGGGCTTTTCGTTCTTATTAAACCGTGATCTTCACTTTGTACCCATTTGGGTACTTGCTGTTTTTTTGCAATGTATTAGTATTTGCTTAATCGAAGGCCTGTTTTGTGCTATACAAAAGGCTTTCTGATTAAGGAGAAAAAACATGAAAAAAACAATGAGTATTTTGAGTTATGCTCTGCTGGCCTTACTGACAGTGAGCATTTACGGTGAACCAACTGGTACGCGGGACAAGAGCTTTGGTCCAGACGGAAGAGTGCCTTTGGCAGAGCTTATGGGTGGTAGCTACCCCAAAGACAAAATAATCGCCGCTCTGGATAAACAAGGCAGGATCGTTGTCGCCTGGAAAGAGGAATTAGACCGGCCTAAAGCAGGGCATGGTCTGCTCCGTTTCAATGCAGACGGCACTCTCGATACAACCTTTGGCAAGGCTGGGAAAGTGGTCAATCCGACCCAAATCAACGGTATCAGCGCGCTCACTGGCATGGCGATTGACAGTAGCGATGGAATTCTCGTAACCGGATTTGAGCGTGGAGTACAATCCACGTTAGTTCGCTACACTGCGGGCGGCAAACTGGACACAACATTTGGGAAGGGAGGCATTGTCATCCTTAGTAGCGATGACGGCATTAACGCCAAGGAACGGTTTGCTTTTCAAGCCCACGCTGTAACCTTGGACAAGAAGGGTAGAATTGTAGTGGCAGGAGAAAATATGGATGGCGTTGTGGTACTGCGCTACAGTGCAAAGGGCCAGTTAGATACAACCTTTGCCAAAAAAGGAGCTGTTGGATTGGAAATTGGTTATAAGCCAAAAGCCCATGCCGTTGTTCTCGATAAAGCCGGAAAAATAATTGTGGCCGGAGAGAGCAGTGCCGACTTTAGCGCAAAAAGCCATTTTCTTTTGGCACGCCTCAACGACAATGGCCAGATAGATAATAGCTTTGGCCAAAAGGGAATTGTCACTACCGAGTTCGGTGTAGAAGACTGTGCCTATTCTGTTGCCACCGACAGCAAGGGAAATATTATTGCAGCGGGTAAAAGCAAGAATAACGAAGGCGACACAGGCATTGCCATAACGCGATACACCGCTAACGGTCAGTTAGACAAAAGTTTTGGCAAAGAGGGTAAACTGGTATTGGGCAAAGAAAGTTTTAGCGATATGGTCATAATATCATTCGATGCGACTCCTGGTCTGCTCATCGATGCCAGTGACAGAATTCTCATCGCTATCGGCAACCAGAACAACCAAGAATTGTTGCGATTTAGTGCAAATGGCAGCCTGGACACCAGCTTTGACAAAGATGAAATGTTTATCGGTACTCCCAATGGAGTGCTGAACGTGGAGGGGGGTGCCCAAGCCATTGTCCTCGATGCGAAAGGTAACCTTATTGTTGCTGGAATTTATTTGCAGCGTTATTAAACGCAAATAAAACTTCTTGCGGGAGTAAGCTTCTGGCTTCTCCCGCTTTAGTTTTAAAGCAACCTCTGAGAATAGCGACTGCCTGCCTGCGGCTCTAAGGGCTCTGCCCTTAGAAATCCCGTGCGCAATATTTTTCGAGGTTCCCTTAAATTTTTTTCAAAATATTTATTTTGCGGAGCTTCACTGCAAAATTTCTACCAGCCGGGCGCGGCCACCACGACTTACGCGCAGGCGAACAAAAACCTGCTTCTCTTTTAGCAGACGCTCTTCCAGTTTTTTGGCCTCCTCTGGTGAGGTAAACCACGCCTCTATCTGGTAACGAATTTGCGGCTTTTCGGAATACTCCGTCCATTTAGCTGGCACGGTAAATTCATCCTGCAGTCTGCCGCGCAGAAAAATCTCGCTTTCTGGTTTTGTCTTGTAGATGCCCGCAAGTTCCATGGCATCTTTGCCGGGTTCAAGGACAGCGTATAGAAAATCTCCATATTCCAGTTCGCTGCCTGGTTGAAGATCGCTCTTGAGTTTGCTGATATCTGGATTCAAAAAACTATAATCGAGGCGGGCATACTGGCCGCGCAGAAGATCCCGGGGATCGCGTGCCGTTGCTGCTACAACGACATCTTTCCCGGAATACACGGGAAAATAAAAATCTGCAAAAATGCCGACGAGAAGTAAAACGTGGAATAGAGCAGTTGCGAGAATCAGTTTAGCGTTCATGTTTGTTCTCCATGTTTATTACCCAGAATTTATTTAACATGATTAAAGCAACTCCGATCGCCAGAAAGAACAGCGAAGAAAGTATATAGTCTTTGAAGTAGTCCACAAAATGCGCTCCCGCCCAGAGGAACAAAAATCCAATTCCCAGAAAAAAGCGCGACCTTGCGATAAAACGAATTCCATACCAGATATAAAACGCAGCCGATCCCAAAAAAAGAACGTTCGCCACGAATGTTCCCAATGGCTTGCTCCACAGAGCTGCAAAAGTAGAAAGGAAGAAAACGCCAGATGCAAATACAGGCGCAGCTGGAAGCAGAATTTCCGGGAGACTATTGTTTTCTGGATTTTGTTTACCGATGGCCTTTGCCGATGCATAGAATAATACCCCTGCTGCGGCAACGGCCAACGCACTCGTGATCCAACTATAACTGCTCCCCTTTGGCGAGTCTGACCATGCATCTGGAAAGGTGAGAATAAATACGGGCAGGAACAGAAAGAACGCGGAAAGTTCTCTATAGAATTTATCACTCACCCCGTCTCTTTTTTCTTTTAAAAAGTAAAACAGGGCGTATTGAGCCAAATTCGCAGCACCCCAGATCTGAAACAAATGTTCGTCTTCCGCTTCCGGTACGTAGGCGTACAAAAGGAGATGTCCAAATATTAATAAAATGAGAGAGCGGAACCAGCCGCTTTCGCGCAGCGCGATCCAGGCCACGTAGCCGAACAGGAACAGCGGCAACGGATTCATTTTGTCGTATTGTATTTGCGCGCTCGTGTAAGCGATTCCCAGTGCCGCAATCAGGTACATGTGCATGGGAGTGCGAAAATACAGCGCAGCGGGCAGGGCGCCGGCGGCCCACAGCAACAGCCCGTCTGGATAATATTCTCCGATCTGGAAAGTCTGTGCCTGAAGATATATGTTGAGTCCCAATGCAAGGCTTGCAAAAAACTGGTAGAGATCTGCCTTGTTTCTATTGTCTTTGTTTTTCCATGCTGCAAAATGCGCAGCGAGCAGGGGAATCGCGACCAGGACAATTTTTGCGCTGCGAGGAATGTGCTGCCAGTTTTCGGAGAGTATTAACAAGAGCGAAAGAAAAAAGAAGACGATGGCCACAGCCCCCACGATGACCGAGATGCGCCTGTACCACGGTTGCTCGTTCGGATACAGTGATTCGATTGCCTGCGCCTGTTCCTGCGTGATAATCCCTTCGCGTTGCCAGCGTGATAATTCTGCGCGGAGTTTCTGGAGAAAATTCATACGGTAGTGATTGGAATTTTTTAACCGGGGTCAAGACGTTTTGCGGGAGCTTGTTGCCAAAAAAAAACGCAGTGAGATTGCAAATTTATTTGGCTCCGATAAAAATTGGCGGATACAAATTCCGTGCCTCCGAAGGTTATAAAATAATCTGTATAAAAATTATCGAAAATACAGATTGACATTTTGTTTCTGCATGTAAATTCTTTATCCATGAAAACAACACTGGATATCGACGAGGTTCTATTGCAGGAGGCCATGGAGTTGTGGGAGTTTCGCTATAAAACAGAAGCTATTGAAGAAGGTTTGCGGGAGCTTGTTGCCAAAAAAAAACGCAGTGAGATTGCAAATTTATTTGGCTCCGATAAAAATCGGGAGATACAAATTCCACGCCGAAGGCGGTATTGATGCAGCGCATTCTTGTCGATACAAGTTTCTGGATAGCGACGTTTGATAAACCCCTCATAACTGCTGCCAGCAAATTGGAAATAGGAATACCCTGAAAAAAAATTGACAGCGCGTCTCTTCTTTATTACTATTCGGGCAATGTTCCGCAGTATTGCCATTTTTCAGACAGCTCTGTTTTTAACATTCAGCACGCTTTCTGCATGGCATTATCATGTGCCCTCCCATGCGAAGGAACATGTTCACGAAGCCCCCCATGCGGCGGCAGTCTCCACAAACTCCTGCGATACCCTTCACCGCTTACTATCAGAAACACCTCTGCTGCAGATCGTCTTTACCGCATTAAGCACCGCTGCCTTGTCTGATGCGCAGCCATTCTCTCCTTACAATATTCTTTTTTCCAGAAAATATTCTACTAACAGCGCTCGCGCTCCTCCAATAACTATCTAAAACAAAAACGCCTTAGACGTTTGCTTAGCATTTTTGCGGGGCACGTCGTTGGCATGCGCAGTTGCGAATGTGTGTTCGCAGCATCGCAAAGTGAACCTTGTTGTTTTGCGGGGTTCACGGGAGCAGAGATCCCCAAGCAAGATATGTACAGTGGATTTGCCTGAGGGAAGCCACTGCATGTTTGGCTCCGACGCCATCGGGATTTCTATAAGCTTAGGTTGGATTATATTTTGGAGGATCGTATGAACTATTTTACGAAAATAAATGTCACCTTCGGAGTTTTTTTGTATGTGCTTTTTTTTACCGCATGCAATGCAGATGTTCCGAAAGACGAGTACCACCATGGTTGCGAGGGAGACCAGTATGTTACCATAACCTCGGATGGTGCATGGCATAAATTTGGCGAATGCGAAGACAGTGCCGAAGTTCACGTTTGGGCGGAGGATCTGGCCTTAAATGGCGGGAGCATTCTCATCAGCTCTAACAATCCTAACGAGAGGGTGAGCGACGCAAATGCTGGCGATGGAATTGTGCTCGAAATCAATGGCGCCGCTACGGCTTCCATGGATATCAGCTATCCAGGCAAATCCCAAAATTACAATGTTTCCAAAATGAGCAACGCCAATGGAACCACCAAAACAGCGACGTTTGGTGACGGTACAACGGGCTACGATTCTGCCAATGACAATATTGTGATGAGTGGAATTACCGACTGGTGTTTTGACATACACACGCACGACTCTGACAATTCCCATTTGATTTTGTGGAGAGGCGACAAGTGCACCACCGATGCAGCGCTGTATCCATTGGGTGATCCTTCCGTTGCTGCGGACTGGCTGGCCGGTTTTGCGGTCAATACATCTTCTACCTTTAACGATGATCAAAGCAAGCTGTTGTTAGCTGGCGTATCCGGTACCCATTTTCACTACAAGGCTACGTCGGGCACTTCTGCTGTAACGGGAACGCTGCATGTTAAAGCACCGCGTTACGAGCATTGATTTTTCCCCCACCCTGCGCGTGCCGCGCAGGGTGGGGCGGGTTGGCGAAGTTGCGACGGAAATTTTTTCGCGCGGAGACTTGAGAGCCATGCTCTCCCGCAAGGGAAACAGTTATAGAACAAATGGCCGCTAACTATTGCGGCAAATATACAATGGAGTTAAATAATGACGACATATACAAAAAGACAAACAAGGACAATAGAACGGAAGCCGTTCCAGCCAAAAAACTTTCTGAAAAGTTTTATTGCTGTAAGCCTTCTAACGGGAATTATAGCATCCCCCATCTCTGCACAGGAAACGGAAAGCAGCGACATAGATTTTTCTGAAGTAGAGGCTTCGCAGGGCCATGGCTCCACGGGTGGAAACGTGATTGACCGCGCTTCGAATCCCAATGTGATTGTGGCTGCCGACATGCTCGGCATCTATGCCGGTCCCAACACGGAAAAAACCACAGAAGACAATCAGTTTCTGGTTCGGGAGGTAGAATTTGGCTATTCTGGTTACGTGGATCATTTGTCGCAGGGAACGCTTTTGATTGCCATGCACAATGAGGCCGGGCAGTGGTATGCGGATCTGCACGAGCTGTATTTTGATTTTCCCGTTTTGCCCGGTGGCCTCAATGCCAAAGTGGGGCGCTTTTTTCTGGACATGGGCAGGCTCAACACGTTCCACCGCCACGACTGGGCTTTTCCCGTTGCGCCTTTAGTCCACGAACGCTTGATTGACAAAGAGGGTGTTTTTGATACGGGCGGAGAGGTTGGCTGGCTGGTTCCCTTTATGCCCTTTTACCAGGAAATAAAGTTAGGTGCCTTTAACGGACAAACCTGGGGGCATTCGCACAGCTCCGGCGTTCGCAAGCCGCAACCATTGTATACGGCTCGCCTCAAGAATTTTATTTCTCTGGGGCAGCGGCAGGGGATCCAGTTTGGCGGAACCTATTTGCGGTTTCCCTACAATGAGGACGTGAGCAATTACTGGAACATGGCCGGCGCAGACATTACCTATAAATTTGAGACGGGCCGTAAAACGTATGTCGAGTGGACTACCGAGTACTGGTATCGTGACGAGCAGTATACAGAGGAAACCGGCAAACAATCTGTGGGTATCCAGGGACTTTACTCTTTTATAGAATGGAAGTTTCTTTCTGACTGGAGTACGGGTGCCCGTTTTGATTTTTTTATGGACGATGCAGAATCGGGGATGGCAGATTACGAGGAATCGATCTGGATTACATTCAGGCCATCCGAGTTTTCGTATTTCCGCCTATCTGGTGAGCGCTATGATCCATACGCCGGGCAGGACGAATACCGCGCGTATGTCCAAGCCGATTTTATTTTAGGTTTTCACCCAGCGCATAAATATTAAGGAGATTTATCATGAAAAAAATATTTGTATCCATGTTAATGGCGGGAATTCTTTCCGCGCCTGCGTTTGCGAAAAATGTACAGGTGGTTGCCACCACAGAAGATCTTGGTTCCCTTGCCCGTGAAATAGGCGGAGACAGAGTCTCTGTAAAATCTCTTGCTCCAGGCAATGCCGATCTGCATTTCCTTTCCGCCCGACCCGATTATATTCGGCATGTTTCCAAGGCGGATATATTTGTCCTGATTGGAGCGGATATGGAGGCGGGCTGGGTTCCTGTTCTGCTGAACCAGTCGCGCAATGGAAAAATCCAGAAAGGCCAGTCCGGGTATGTAGACGCTTCGGCTGACATACAGCTTCTGGAAGTGCCAACCGGAGAAATCAATCGTGGCATGGGCGATGTGCATGCTCTTGGAAATCCCCATTACTGGCTCGATCCCATGCGCATGATTGTCGTTGCAAAAAATATCAAGAACGCCCTGATTGCGGCAGATCCGGCAGGTACGTCCGTGTACGAAGAAAATTATGCCGCCTTTCGTTCTTCTGTCGCTGCTCTGATGCAGCGTTGGATGCAGCAGCTTGCTCCCTACAAAGGAAAAAAAGTAATGGTGTACCATCGCGAATTTAATTATCTTGCTGAACGCTTTGGATTTGAAATAGCCGGAGAGATTGAACCAAAGCCGGGCGTTGCTCCTGGGCCTGCCGATATTCGCCGCGCCGTGGAACAGGCCAGAGCGCAAAAAATAAAAGTGATCCTTGCCGCGCCGTGGTCTAATCTGGGTGCCGCCCAAAAAGTGGCTGCTGATTCTGGAGCCCGACTTGTCGTTCTGCCCATACAAACAGGATCGGGAAAAAATACCGTTACCTGGAAAAGTATGATGCAAACAGTTGTAACCATGCTCGCAGAAGCATTTGCAAAGCAGTAACACTTGCAGCCTCTGATTCAGCTTATCGACGCAGAAATAGGCTATCCCGGAAAAAAACTTTTCCGGGTCAGTCTTTCCATATTTCCGGGAGAAAAAATTTTACTCACGGGACCAAACGGTGCGGGAAAATCCACGCTGGCGAAAACTCTGTTAGGTTCGCAAAGTCCTCTCTCTGGAAAGCAAATCATGCCGCAGGCAATGGCCTATGTTCCGCAAAACTCGCAGCAGGATCTGCAATATCCCGTGACGCTTCGCTCTCTTGTAGAGGCCGGCTGCCCGGGTTACGCCAAAAGAAAAGATAAAGATTGTCTGGCCAAGATGCAGGAAGTGCTGAAAGAAATGGGCTTAAGTGGAACAGGCGAAATTCTATTGAGAGAGGCAAGCGGGGGCCAACTGCAGCGGGCCCTTCTTGCCCGGGCATTTATTGGGAAACCTTCGTTTGTGCTCATGGATGAACCATTTTCTTCTATTGATCGCGCTGGCCGTGCAGAGATTTCTTTTTTGATTGGAAAATTTTTACAGGAGACAAAAGCTGCTCTCCTGATCATTGACCATTTTGGCGTTATGCCAAAAGGCTTTTACGACAGACATCTGGAAATCGATGGCGGGCTTCTGCAGGAGACTGACTGATGGAACAGATTGTATTTTATTTTGGAAAGTATGCATGGCAAATAGTATTGTCGTTAGTATATTTTGCTTCTCTTTCGCTAACAGGCTTTTTTTTGATTTTGCGCAGAGCTTCTCTGTTTGGCATGGTGACAACGGGGGCATCCCAGGCGGCACTGCTCATTGGAGCATCCTTGCATTTTTATGTGCATAACACAGACGCCTACGAAGTAATCAGCGAGGCAGAGACTAACCGCGCAGAACTGTTTCATCTCGATATTTATCTGCTGCCAATTATTGCTCTTTTTTTGCTGCCGCTGGTGCACATAATTCGAAACAGAAAAATTAATACGGAAGCTTTTCTGGCTGCTCTGTTTGTCGTATTTATGGCGGCACTGCCTCTTATCCATGCGTTATCTGGGGGCAGTGACATTGTGCTTTCTAAAATATATTTTTCGGAAATTTTGTACAATCCACCAGAAGTTTTTGCGCACTATATTCCCGTCGTTCTGCTGCTGCTCCTTGTTTTTGCCATCTGGTATCGCCCGCTTTTTTTGAGTGGCTTTGATCCTGTTCAGGCGCGCCTGGCCGGAATTCCAGAGCGCACCCTGAACACTCTGTTTTATTTTTGGGCCGGTTTTATGATTGCCCTTGGAGCGCGCACGTTGGGAGGGTATGTTAGTCTGGCTGCTCTTCTTCTTCCGCCGCTTTCCATTCTGGGCCAGGTTCGTTCCATGCAGCAGGGAATGCTTGTTGTCGTAGTGCTTTCTATTCTTCTTGCTTTATCCGGATTTGTTATGTCTTTTATTTTAGAGGCGCTGCCTGCAGAACCTGTTTTGATTGTCTGGTTTTCTCTTGGTTCCGGCCTTGTCTGGATATTTGGCAAGCGGTAGTATTTGCGAAGCGCGGCACCAGTATACCAGCGATTACTACTTTGGAAAAATGCATAGTGATAAACTATATTGGCTTTATTAGAGACATTACAGAAAGTCTTGAAGCAGAGAAAAAATCCTATAACTTGCGCTATTTGATTCTCTCACGATGCTTCCCAATCGCCATTCCATAGAAAGCCATATTGAGAATGAGCTGGCTTCTCTTCCTTGAGTTTGTGAACGGCATTGAAGAAATTGACTTTGCTTTTCAAGCAAAATCCTTCAATAATCTGTCAGATATGTCTTTGGGTTGCATACTCCTGGTTCAAAAACCCATTGACGCAGGTGCTCCAAAGATGCATTCGGTTCCATGCGCTTTCTCGTGCGAACCCTCCCCCTGTTTTCCCTGCTGTTCCTGTTTTCGTGTGCTGCGGAAAATCCGCAAGAGACTCAATCAGAATTTTCTCTCGATGGGGTTTGCTCTTCGCATTCGGATGACGACTGTATACAGATTGCGTCTTTTAATGTGGAGAATTTGCTCACCACTTCGGATGCCGCGAAAAAAAGCGGGATTGCGCAAATTGTTACAGACAACGGATTTGATCTGGTTGCCTTCCAAGAAATGCAGAACGATGTTGCCTCTGACATGGCGTCGCGGCTGGGCTCCTCGTTTGCGTATATAACCGGAGATTCTGGAGCGGAAAAGAATCTTGCCATATTTTACAATAAGAATTTTTTGTCTCTTGTGCTGGGAGAGGAGCTGAGCGGTTCTCCGTTTGACAATTCTACCACCTGGGGGGTGCTGCGCGAGCCCCTGTATGCCCATTTTCGCATAAAGGCAACGGGCGATACGTTTAAGCTGCTCAACCTGCACCTCAAGGCTTTCTCGGATCCAACAGATTGTTCTAAGAGACAGTCGCAGGTCTTAGACGTTACCGAATACCTTGAGGGGCAAAGTGGGGACTTTTTACTGTTAGGCGACTTTAACGACCAGATTGCAGGGAACGGGAATTGTGCTTCCATCGATACTTTGTATGCCTTGGAAAATCGGGAAGGCTATGCGTTTGTTACGACAGCCGCCAATGGAATGGGAACTTCACCCCGCTATACATACCATTCATCGACATCCGTCATTGATCACATTTATTTGAGCGATGCGTTGTTAAACCGTGCAAAGCCAATTGCAGGTACATCGCAGATTGTGGAGGTTATCTCTCATGGAAACTCTGCCATCTCTGACCATAATCCCGTATATATATGGCTTAAGGTGAGTGAATAGATTGGAAATTACAGCAGAATTACTGCAGAGTGTCGTAGAAATTGCCCACCGCGCGGGAGAGGCCATTCTCCGCATTTACGAAGCCGGCTTTTCTGTAGAAATGAAGCCGGATAATTCTCCCGTTACAGAGGCAGATAAAGCGGCCGACGCCGTTATACGAGATGGATTGAGACTGCTCGGCGATATTCCGTATATCAGCGAGGAGAGTCCCGTGCCAGACTATTCTGTTCGCAAAGATTATGAGCGGTTCTGGGTTGTGGATCCACTGGATGGCACAAAAGAATTTGTGAAAAGAAACGGCGAGTTCACGGTGAACATTGCTCTCATTGAAAATCATCTACCCGTTCTTGGCGTCGTATATGCGCCCGTCCAAAATTTAACGTATTATGGTGGAAAAAATCTGGGGGCCTGGAAACAATCGCCCGAAGGTGAATTTCGTTTTTATGGAGAGAGCGAAGTTTCGGAATCCGAAAAAACCATTCTCGTCGTTTCGCGCTCGCATAGCTCTCCCGAAACGCTTGCGTATATTGAAAAAATCCGCAGCGAGTCCAAGGTTGTAGAACTCGTGAGCAGTGGCAGTTCCATTAAGCTTTGCCTGGTGGCAGAGGGCAAAGCCCACTACTACCCCCGCATGTCTCCCGCTATGGAATGGGATACGGCAGCCGCCCATGCCATTGCACTCGAAAACGGATATGACATATTTGTTTACGGCGAAGGGAAGCCTTTGCGTTACAACAAAGAGAGTCTTTTAAATCCCTGGTTTATAGCCGGGAAGAAGTATCGGTAAGCTCTGGACGCGAAGCGAGCCGCAGGCAAAAATTCCTCGATGGACTTTTAGCTGTGCCGCTGCCCGAACATAGGCTACTTGGATGTTTTCATAAATACGAATAGAAATTTTTTCCCAAATCTGGAAAAGAGAGTTCTTCTATCACAAGGTCGTCCAACAATTCTGAGATTCTGCTTTTTACAGTGCTGCCTGAGGTTTCTCTGAGTAAAAAGATAAAGTGCGACGGAGTGTTAAACATGAGTTTTTCGTCTTCTCCAAGTACGTTTGCAAAGGCAAGTTCTACGGAGCGGAAAATGTCATCGTTGAGCATTGTCCTCGATTGAACGTGCAGAACGGTCGCCTTTTCTCTTGCATGGCCGGTAATGGAACGCATTTCCTTCAGCATTTCCTGAGTCTGATTGGCGTGGCTGTATTGCGACAGGTCGTTAAAGAAGTAGTGTATGGCCGGCATTACCTCGTGCAGCTTGTGGTGAATTGATTCCCGTATGGCCAGAGAGCCTCTCGCAGCATTGTTGCCTTTGTTAAATAAGGTAACAACAAAGCTGTTTAGAAAATGGCGGTGAAGAGAAATGGTAGCAAAGGAACCGATTCTATCAGCTGTTTCAGGAAGGAATCTCTTCTTGAAATAGGGATCTTCTCGAAGTTCGTCCGAAATTTCCGTGAAGACCATTTCCTTTGGCTCCGAAGGCATAATGGGATCGTTCTGTAGCATATACATAAACAGTTGCGATCCGGGTTCTGTTCTCGCTATGGCGAATGTTTCATAACACCCATAGTAGGGATTGTAGCGCATCAGAAATGATCCGTTTCCACGCAGTTCATCGTTAATGATCTGCATAATATGCATAATTTCGTCAATTGTAATTGGGTCAAAATATACTTCGTTAAGATACGTCGTCCATTCGCCCACGTCTGGGTTTGCATATTCTTTTTCCAAATTGCGAATCCGCAGTAGAGCGTGAGCCTTTGGGTCTCCTGTTTCTGGCGTGGAACTCAAGTCTGCAATGAGCTGCTTTGCATCGTCGCTGAAAACCCGGTTCCGGATTTTTGCCGCTCTCTCTGGCAGCGCCGGAACTGTTAAAGACGGAGAGGGATTCCATTCTGGCAAAAAAGGATTTGGAAAAATAAATTCTCTCTCTGTGGCAATGAGTTCCACGATATCTTTGCGTGCACCTTCTTTTTGCGGGGCAGCACTAAAAACGGCCTCGGGCATTTCGCTGTCTGTAGGAAAACTCTCTACAATTTTTTCCAGTGAAATTTTGGGCTGTATTCGGTGCTCTTCAAGATTTTTGCGCAAGTGTTCCAGAGTCTTTTTCTGCGATTCCAGAGTTTTGCGGATGGTTTCTTTTTGCTCCTCTTCTGATTTTTGCCGCTCTGGATTCAACCTGAAAAAGAGAAGGGCACCCGCAAGCAGAGCAACGGGAATAAGAAGCAAAGTTGGCAGATCCAGAAATCCGGGAGGAGGGAAGACCATCAAAAAAAGAAAGCCGGCCTCTTTCCAGAAAGTTTCCCGCAATCTGTATTTGTGTCGTGACGTGAAATCTAACAGGGATATTCCCAAAGCGTTTTCACCGCCGATCATGTTTTCGGGATACAGATACAGGGGAGTGCCGCCCGGTTTGGAAAAGCCTGCAGCAATCCCATTAGAAACGGGTGGAGATAATTTAAGAAGAAGATAATTGGCATTTCCGTTTTCCGAAAGGATTTTGGCAGTCAGGAAAAAGCCGGACTGCGTGAGCGTATAGAAAATATTTTCTTGGCGTTCTGTTTGAATTTCGCGGGCAATCGATGCAAGATCTCGGTTGTCAATTTTTCCGCTCATGGCCTTTAGAACATACGCTGAATTTAAGATATAAGCGGAGTGAATGTAACCGCTCCAGGATTCCATCTCGCGCAGCCCGGAAGCAGGCGGATTGGTCTGGCTTGCAAAGGACGACAAATAGCCGGAGTCCATGGATTCTGCCACTGTCTCTGAAAGCTGTCGCATGGAAAAAGTAAAGGAGTCAAGCGCAGAGTTCATGGCCGATCGCTCTCGGGTTGGTTGCAAAACTGCCGCGTCTGTCCAGAACAACAAAAGGGCGCCAGCGAGGGGCAGTAAAGCGATTAGAATTCTGCGGAGATTCATATCAGCGTATCCGGATAAAAGCAACTTCGCTCTTTTGTGAGGTGGCAAGCAATATTTCACCCGAAAAAGCTTTTTGTATGGTTCCTGCATAGGCACCTTCGCTGACTGCAATGGCTGCCCCGTTTTTCAGTAAAAGAATGGTATAGCCGCGCCCTTCAATAATCCGTTTTAACTGGCGCGTTCGCGTGTAGTAGCCCAGCAGATGGACAGATAAAGAGGCCGAAGAAGCTTTTGCCCGTGAGCTTTGGATAAAAACCTGCTCATAGGTAGTCTGGTATCGCGATCCTTCTGCCACTTTATAAAGTTCCGGGGTAGGGACAAAAAGGCGGGATGCGGAAGAGCTGCGCCCGGCGTTGTACGATGCGATAAGATTTGCAAAGTGTTCGCTTCCAAGATACGTTCTTGCTGCGAGAGCATACGATTTATTTTTGCCTGGATTAGGCATGGAGAGAACAGAAGGTCTTTTGGGCAGGGATGGATCGGAATATACCGGAACAGGGCGACCTCCTCCTTTGGCAAGTTGCTTGCGCATTTCCTCTAACTGTCGTTTCAGCTCGAGAATTTCTGCCTCGTTTGCTGCCCCGGGAGCTTCTTCTATTTTGGCATATTTTTCGCTGTATTCAATATTAAAAGTTTTTTCGCTTCGGTTGCCGGCAGAGTCCACTGCTGTTATCTGGATGGAATTGGATCCCTCGCTAAAATTTGCAGAAGCTTCAAAGTCTCCGTTTTCAGGATTGTAGTATGTAATTGAAATATTGGGAAAGGCTTCAATGCGAACGGGGAGAATATCTGAGATTCTTCCGCGCAGAGTAATGCGCTGTAGTCCGGTTTGCGCCGGGGGAGTGCGCAGAAAAATATCGGGGCCCTTATTGTCTAAATAAATGGTTTCTATTTTTTTTACCACGCGCGAGAGCTCATCTACGGTTGTTATGGTGACCGGGTTTGCGCCGTCTTTGAGTCTCATGTCGTAGGTCCAGGTTCTGTCTGCCGGATTCAACGTCACTTTTTTGCCGTTTACGAGAATGGAAGTAATGCCGGGATCGTATTCACCGCGAAGAGTGCCGTCTGGAGTTGAAAACGTTTTTGCAGTAGAGAGAATTCTTGCAGAAACATTTTTTTGCGTAGACGTGACCTTAAAGTCAACCTTGTCTACATCTCCGTTCAGGTGGATGGCCACGAGCGTGAGAGCGTTCTCGCCTTCCTGCAGAGTTGCTTTGTAGTTAAACGTTTTATCTGCTGCAAGCGGGATTGTGCGTCGTCCCGGTTCAAGATAGAGTTCTTTGAGTGGCGGACCAAGTACAGCTCCCGTAAAAACGACAAAGTCGCGAAGCGTGGATTCCGGGATTTGCGAATCGTCCAGCTCTACAATCGTATACTCCGAATAAAATTTCAGAGTCAGGGGCTTTGTCGTAGTTTTTCCACTCGTGTCAGAAGCCGTAACCTGAAACGTGTACAGACCTTCTTTGCGAATGGGAGCCTGTGCCTTAAATTCATACCGTTTATCGCCAGCCGGTGTGAGCTGTGCCAGAATCTGCCCCGGATTCACGAGAACCTGGTCGGGGTTTTCTTCTATAATAAATCCGGAAATTTCGACCAGGTTTCCCTGTATTTTATCCGGGTTGACTTCGTTGAGAGTGAGCTCTGGAGGCGCTTCATCCACAGTAAAAGATTCTTCTTTTTCTGCCTTGTTTCCCGCAATATCTAACGCAGTGACTTTAATTTTTTTATTGGAACCAACAGGGTAGCGAAATCGAAAGCGGGCCTGCTGCCGGTCTATCTCTACCGGAACTTTTTGGCCGCCAATATAGACATCAATGGTATTGAGGTTCAGGTCCAGATAGCGGCCATTTACGGCTACTTCGCGATCTCCGGGACCTGGCTTGCGAAAGAACAAATCTATTTTGGGTGGAACATTGTCCACAACGACGTTGCCGTATGCCGTGTTGGTTTTTCCGCTTTTATCTTTGACAGAAATTTTTATCTGGTAGCGGCCATCAGCGAGACTCGATGCAGAGAGCGTTCCAATTTCGGTATCCCGCCCCGTCTTAAATGATCCGGTCGAGAGCCCCTCTGTTGTCCACGTGGAATTAATGTTTTCCAGAGATCTGTATTCGGCAGATACAGAATCAATGCCGCGCTGCGACCATGCTGTTCCTGCGATCAGAATTTCTCCGGGTTTTTTATAGCCAGAAGCCTGGTAAGAAAAACTTACCTGAGGAATATCTTTTTTGAGTTCAAAAATGCCGGCTCCATCAGTACCGGCAAAAACCAGTTCTCCGTAAATCGCAGTGGCCGTTACCGATGCTTCTGTTAATCCATTTTGGGTTCCAAAATTATCAAAGCGGAGATTCTGTTTTTCGAGCCTGCTCAATCCACTGAATGTCCCCACCCAGAGATATATTCCATCGTCAGAAATATTCTGGATGGTATCGTCCACAAGACCAATATCCGATGTAAACATTTCAAAGTACTCAGAGTTTCTGTCAAAGCGGCCCAGGCCGCCTCCGGCAGTTCCCGTCCATATGGCGTCTGCATCGAGAGAGAGAGTGGTAGCAAGAGACGCCGCAAAACCATTGTCGCTGCCGTAGTTCACCCAGAAGTCATCGTTGCGATCGTAATAGGCTATTCCGTCTGCGCCGCCCGCCCATACTATATTCCCGGCTGTAATAATGTTTTGTATATTGTTTCCTGCGAGTCCTTCAATGGCTGTGTAAGCCCGGAACACATTGGATCGCGTGTCGTAAATGTCAACACCAAGACTTGTCCCAATATAGACCATTCCGTTATCGTACAAAACGCTGTTTACGCGGTCGTCGCTCAGTTGCCGCCGCGCGCGGTTGAATACGGTGGCCTTTCCGGATTTAAGATTGAGAAGGGCTAATCCAGTCGGCGTGCCTAGATAGACTTCGGTTTCGTTTTCGGAAAGCGAGACAGATGTGATAAAATTATCGGGTATCCCGTTAGAAGTATTGTATACGGTAGATTTTCCTGATTTGGGATCGACAACGGCGAGTCCGTTCGCAGTCGCAACATAGACATTCTCTTTTCCCGTCGCAATATCTTTTATGTACAGCGATGGAAGGTTCCAGTTTACCTTTCGCAGTTCGGTAGACTGTGCGTTAAGGGCTGAAACCAGAATACTGAAAAGGACGACAGCCTTTGGAATATTCCACAGAGTCATGAAACCCGCACGCATACGCTTTTTATCGGTAGATGGGTTGCTCAGGTCAACAAATTATCGAAGCCAGCGGTATTCGGCAAATGGCTCGGGATTTTCATTGCGGGCAATGGCTATTACCTGCGGAAGGCAGGCCGGAAAAAAAGCAACGGATTCCAGTTTTTCCAGTGGCATCCACAAGTGTCCGGCCAAGGCTCCGTCTGGCACAACATCAATGTTGCCCTGAATTTCAAGGACGCCAAAGACGAGCTGCATCAACTGGGATTTACGTACATTGCGGGGCGGAGTAGATTCTCCGGCAAAAAGAAAATTTCCGGGGCGAATGGTTAAATTCAGTTCCTCTTTCCATTCCCGTATGAGAGCTTCGCGGGCCGTCTCGCCTGGTTCCTGGCCGCCACCCGGCAAAAGGAAATATTCCCGCTCTGCTTTTCTGTGCTTTACGAGAAGAATTTTCCCGTTTTGAATGTAAATTCCGGCTATGCGTATTCGTATTCTTCCCATTTTCCTGTATTGTAACTGGTGATGGTACGTCATTCATTTTCAGTATTCTGGAGGGATAATCGCCGTGCCTGTTCCAGTCGAAGCCGAATGCGCGACAAAGAAACCTTATCGAAAATGGCATCTTGGGGATAGCCAAGCATGAACGAAAACTGTTCGTCGGCAAGTTTATACAGGCGGGATAGAAAGGCAGCCTCGCCGTAATAGTAGTGGTACTCTCTTTTATACGGGTTTGTCGTATTGACAGAGCGAAACCATAGAGTGGCAGAATAATATCTTCTGTGAGCAAGATCAATCTTGCCCATTCCCGTGAGCGCATCGTTGTAGCCGTCGTCGTATTTAAGCGCTCTTTCGTATATTGTCCTGGCTTCGGAGTAATCTTTTTTTTCGTAGAGCATGTCTCCTATCGCAACAAGCGAAGAGAGGTCGTATGGATTGTGGCGGTATGCCAGCAGATAGTGGTGGCGCGCAGAGTTGGGATCGCCCAGGCCCTCGTAACATTTGCCAAGATAATAATAATTTCGCGCATAACCGGGAACCAGCCTCTGGGCAAACGTAAACTGTATGTGCGCTTTTTTGTAAAGATGATTGAATAGATACACGCGCCCCAGATTGTATCGCGCAGGAAAAAAATGAGGACTTTTATCTACAATTTCTTCTAAAATTTCTTGAGCTCGAAGCATATCGTTTTGTAAGATAAAAAATAAAGCTTCTGTGTTTCGCTCGGCAGCGACATCGTTTCCTTCTGCCCAGAGCCAGTCGTCCCGATTAAATATTTTGGGGTCGGGCTCTTTCATCGTAAGACCTAAAGCTTCTTCCGTAAAGTCGAGACCCTGGCTCTGTAAGAATTCGTGGTATTCGGGAGGATAATAGTCCTGCGCAAAAAGCTGAACCCAGACAGCAAAAAACAAAAATCTTCGCATAAGTTCTTATCGGAATCTACAGAGATTTCAAAATATCGAGAAGAATAGGGGCAATTTTTTTGCGGTGAAAATATTCTTCCTCAAAGTAGGCATTATG
Source organism: Turneriella parva (assembly GCA_020719945.1). Lineage (GTDB taxonomy): Bacteria > Spirochaetota > Leptospiria > Turneriellales > Turneriellaceae > DYKF01. The sequence continues at coordinate 9,458 of DYPL01000014.1, read as the reverse complement.
GGATGCGGGAGTATTCTTCTTGAACCATTTGGTAATTCCGTTCCAGAAATTGTTTGTTTGTGGCGTTGCGCTGTGGACAATGTCGCGGATTTTTCCCTCAGCAGCGGCATCGGCAAAACGGGAATTAATGAGCGATATGGGGAGAGCGAGGATATCTGCAGGATCCATAAAATTATGCCAGATGGCAAATCGCCAGAGATTTTTGGGCACAGATTTTCCCGGCAGCAGGATTGGCTCGGCCTCACTCTGGTAAGCCATCTGGAACAGGGGAAGGATGGTGCCCATGGTGATAACTGCCAGAGAGCGGTCAAGTACCAGCGGTTCTCCATTGGCATTCAGGTTTTGATAATCGTAAAGGTAATTGGACAAAACCTGGCCGCCCAGAGAGTGAGCAATGAAGATAGAAACTGCATCCCTCGCGTCCAGAAGTGATAATTCCAGAACCTCGGTTATTCGGTCGTGAACATTTTCGTAAACATTTTTGAGGGATTTTACAGGATTTGATCGCTTGCGGTAAGCGGCTACATCGCCAATAAATTTTACGATAAATTCGCGAAGGGAATCAGCACCCAGCGTTTGCTTGACAAGTTTGTCGCGGTATTCCATGAGTTCCGGGAAGTATTTGCGAACGGACGCGTAGTATTCGTTTTGCAGCTGGCGCAAAAGACCATTGTCATAGTTTATTTCGTAAAACTTAAAATCGATACCGGATCGGAAACCATGTTTGGAAAGCTCGCGCGCCGTGTTTTTTTGCAGGGCAGCAGAGTAGCCGCTTTGCGCCTCTCCCATGCCATGCAGAATAAAGACCTTGAGCTTCATGCCTGTGACAATTCGATACAGGTCAATGAACCGTCAAATAGATTCCTGAATATTCAAAAAACTGATGTAACGAGATACTGAGATGATAATTTGAATACAATGTCACAAAGCAATTTCCCCCTTCTTGGAGATAAATTTCCAGAGATTACAGCAAAGTATATATCGCAATTTAATAAGAACAAGACGCCCACAGCAGGAGAGCGGACAATAGAACTGTAGCCACTCTGGCGAAAAAATAATACTTTCCGGCGAGAATCTAAATTTGCCCTGAAGCAGTTTATTTCGAGTGAATCCGTCGTGTGTTGGCTTGCTTAGGTGTGATACAGGGAGGTGCGGGTTGCATACCGCATAGCAAAATCTTACTTGATACAGTAACAGAGATTAACGCCTTTACCCATATGCAGGAACATTCATTTGATTATGTCGTCATTGGAAGCGGGCCCGGCGGGTACGTTTCGGCTATTCGCGCCGCGCAGCTTGGGTTAAAGACCGCAGTAATAGAGCGCTCCGAAACCGGCGGTGTTTGTCTCAACTGGGGTTGCATTCCAACCAAAGCACTGCTCACCTCCGCGCATCTCTACCATTCCGCAACGGCCCGAAATTCCGGGCTCATCATTGAAGGCAGCATAAAGCCGGATGTTCCTGCCATGGTAGATCACTCCCGCAAAACGGCCAAACGGCTTTCGTCGGGAATAGAGTTTTTATTCAAAAAATATAATGTCACTCTGCTTCGCGGGCTCGGTTACATTGAAACCTCAGGAAAAATTTTCGTAAAAGATGAATCGGGTCAGATAACGGATACCGTCAACGCAGTGAATACGGTCATTGCGACAGGAGCGCGTCCTCGCGAGATAGGCAACCTTAAATTTTCTGACAACGTTATGTCTTCCCGTGAGGCCATGTTGCAGCAGCAGATTCCGGAAACTCTTCTAGTAATTGGCGCTGGAGCCATTGGCATGGAGTTTGCCGATTTTTACAATGCAATTGGATCCCGCGTGACTCTGGTAGAAGTGGCCGACCACATTTTGCCGCTCGAAGAGGCAGATGCCGCATCTGTCGTCAAAAAGTCCATGGAAAAGCGCGGCATGGAAATTCGCGAGAAAGCCATGGTAAAAAGTCTTGTCGATACAGGGACATCGGTAGCGGCCGAGATCGAGTGGAAGGGACAAACTTCAAAAGAAGTTTATTCTAAAGCTCTTCTTGCCGTTGGCGTATCTCCCAATGTGGAAGGTTTTGGCTTTGAAAACACAGGCGGAATTTTGGAAAGAGGATTTGTATCTATCGATGAAATGTGTCGGGTTAAGGGAGCGCGTAATCTGTATGCCATTGGCGATGTAACAGGTGGAAAGCAGCTTGCCCACAAGGCATCCCACGAAGGCGTGATTGCGGCAGAGCATGCGGCTGGTTTGCATCCACATTCCCTGAACCAGAGACTGGTTCCCGGTTGCACGTACACGACTCCGCAGGTTGCCTCCGTTGGTTACCGCGAGGCCGAGCTCAAAGAGAAAGGCATTCCCTACACAACCGGCTCGTTTCCGTTTTCTGCTTCTGGAAAGGCGCTGGCCATGAAAGAGGGCGAGGGCTTTGCCAAAGTGTTTCTGCATGCACAGACCGGTGAAGTTCTGGGGGCGCATTTATCGGGGGCAGACGTTACGGAACTCATCTCCAACTATGCACTCGGCATGACTTCTGAGCTCACGGCTCATGAATTTTTGGCGACTGTGTTTCCGCACCCGACCCTTTCAGAAGCCGTACATGAATCCATGGGTGTAGCCTTAGGTGTAAGCTGCAATTTCTGATTAGCCTGGGTCTCTTTTTATGGAAGATTTGTGTTATGTAACAATCATTTAGAAACAGTTTAATAAAAAGCGGCATATCCTCGTCGTCGATAAAGACGGAGATCTCGTAGATCTTCTGTCTGCCGCTTTTACGGCAGAGATAGCTTTTGGGGATCTCGTTCGCAATGCACCAAAAATGAAATCTTAACGGTCGCCCTGCGCGACAAAAAGGATTTTGTTCTGCTTTCTGTTCATAACCAGGGCGTTATACCCGAGGCAATCCGTGATCGCTGTTTGTGGAGCTGCCCAGAAAACAAAGCTGACAAGGAATGCTTTACAAGCCGACTTTCCTTTGTCTACCTGCCGCATGTCTGCCCTGATTTCTGTTCGCGATTTGTATATTGATCTGGCCAGGGGCACCAATAGAGTGTCTGCCGTTCGCGGAATTTCTTTTGATATTCAAAAGGGCGAGATACATGCTCTCGTGGGAGAATCTGGCAGCGGAAAAACTCTGACGGCTCTTTCTCTGTTGGGGCTCATTGATCCGCCCCTTCGCGTTTCTGCCGGCAGTATTCTGTTCCGCGAAGAAAATCTTACATCCTATAACGAAGAGCAGTGGACGGGGTTTCGCGGAAACAAGGCAGCGATGATTTTTCAGGAACCCATGACTGCGCTCAATCCAGTTTTTACAGTCGGTTTCCAGATTGGAGAAGTGCTCACCCGGCATATGGGACTAAAGGGCGCAGAAAGGACAAATCGCATCCAGGAATTGCTGGAGCGCGTGGGCATTGCTGATTCCGCCATGAGAATGAAACAGTATCCGTTTCAACTTTCGGGGGGATTACGACAGCGCGTGATGATAGCCATGGCTCTGGCATCTTCTCCGGAGCTATTAATTGCCGACGAGCCAACAACAGCTCTCGATGTGACTATCCAGGCGCAAATTCTTTCGCTCTTAAAAGAGCTCAATGTAAAATCCGAAATGGGAATTCTATTAATTACCCATGATCTTGGAATTGTCTCCATGCTTGCCCATCGCGTTTCCATCATGTATGCGGGAAAAATTGTTGAGAGCGGTCCGGTAGCCGCAGTGCTTAAAAAATCTCTGCACCCTTATACGCGAGGGCTTTTGCAGTCTATTCCTTCTCTCACTCCACCGGGGAGTCCCATTCCATCGATTTCTGGATCTGCGCCTCCTTTGCAGGATATTCCGCAGGGCTGCGCGTTTGCTCCCCGTTGCCCGCGCGCCTCTTCTGTCTGCTCTTCGGTTCCGCCAAAAGTGCGCAGTGGAAAAAACCATATTGCGGAGTGTTTTCATCCTTATGAGTAATTTGATTGCCTTTGCAGACGGAGCATCTAAAGGCAACCCGGGACCAGCTGCCATTGGGGGCGTTATTTTTTCCGGGAGCGTTCCTGATTTAACCGCCTATAAAGCAGAGCCAAATCATCTGCATGCCATTTCTGAATTTATTGGAACGGCGACAAATAATGTGGCAGAGTACAGAGCTGTTCTGCGTCTCTTGGAATGGATTAGCGACAATGGGCACTTTGGAGTTAAAATTTTTCTGGATTCTGAGCTCGTTGTAAAACAGTTAAATGGAATTTACAAAGTAAAGAGCGAGGGACTACGAAGCTATTACGAGGAAACAAAAATTCTTTTGTCGCAGACAAAGTCGACTGTTGCACATGTGTATCGCGAAAAAAATGCCATTGCAGATTATCTTGCCAACCAGGCCATTCGAGGTTAAAAACTATGGCAGAATGGAGTGAACAGGAAGGTTCCGCTTTTGTTATAAACGACAAAAGAATTCCTCCGTGGGTAAAAGATCCCGCAGCCATTAACAAACTGGAAAAACTGGCCCAAGAGCTTCGTGAAAAAATAGAGTCGGACGAGGCAGCCGAGCTTGTGCGCGAACCCGAAGAACTTTCTGCCCTTGTAGAGACAATTATTCAGGATGCTTTTTTGAGAATATCCTCTGCCATGGATCGATACGAATCCCGATCAGAGCAGATAAAAATGGCCAGACAGATTTTGACAGCTCTTCTCACTAATCGGAACGCTGTTATAGAGGCTGGAACGGGAACGGGAAAATCGTTTGCGTATTTGATTGCATCGCTGGCATATTCTTATTTATCTGGCAATCGCGTTCTTCTTTCCACCCAGACAAAAAACCTTCAATCGCAGCTTTTTGAGAAAGATCTTCCCTTTCTTGCTAAGTCGCTGGATCCATCGATTTCATTTTCGCTGGCGCAGGGTTCAGGAAATTATTTTTGTTCCCTGCGTTACGATTTTTCACTGGCCGACGGAGCTCTCCGCAATGAATACGACAGCAAGGCACTGGAAAGCATTTCTGCTGTCGTAAAAAAAATTCGCGAAGGCTTGAAGGATGGCCAACAGTCCGACTTTTCTCCGCCTGTTCCGGGACGTATTTGGAGTCTCATGAACCGCGATTCTGATGGTTGCACGGTCAGCCGTTGTGATCATTACAGCAGTTGCAATTATTACAGAGTAAAAAAAAAGTGGGAGAACAGCAGGCTCATTGTCAGCAACCATCATCTATTTTTATTTAATCTCTTGAACGACAAAAAACTTCTGCCGGTATATGGCGCTGTCATTCTGGATGAAGGCCATTCTCTGCCGTCTATTGCGTACGATATTTTTACTTCCTCGTGGTCGGAGCAGACTATGGAAGAGCTGCGCAAACTTTTTACCGCGTTTCGAAAGCATGCAACATCTGTATCTCCAGAAGATTTTGGAGAAATAGCCGAAGACTTTGAAAATAGTCTTTCCCGCTTTGCTGCTTTTATACAGCAGTGGACCATTGAGTTAAACCTGTTGTACGATGACGACAAGTCAGTGATGGCTGGTGCAACCAGAGTACTGGTCCCGTCTACAGCTGTCTTTGAAAAATTCCTTCCGCTGCTTTCAAAACTGGAAGACGAAAAACCGGAAAATGCAGATTCACGTTTAATTTCTCTGGCGGGCATTCTCCATCGCCGTCTTGCAGAGATGAGACGATTTCTCGCTGAATCGCAAAAAACGGATTTTACAAAATCCCATGCCGTGTGGGGAGAAAAGCGAGGAGGGCAGTTTACTCTAAAAGCTACGAACATGCTATTGAGTAATTTACTTAAAGATACTCTCTCGGAGATTGTCATCTATACCTCGGCCACTCTGGGCTATTATCCAAAAGGGGAGTTGCCTCGCAAGAAAGGAGAGTTGTTGCAGGGTGGCTATTTTTCCAGTTTTTTATCGGAGGCCATTCTGGGTGGGGAGGGCAGGCGTTTAATGCAGGATGTCTTTTTTTCTCCGTTTCGGTATCGCGAAAATTCTGTTTTATACGTTCCGCAGGGATTCGACCAGCCCGAACATTCTGCCCCATATCCCGAAAAAAAGAAATACGAAACAAAAGTATTTCAGGAAATAATAAGGCTCGCAGAATTAGCCGGCGGAGGAACCCTCGTTTTGTTTACTTCTAATGCTATGCTGCGTTCTGCTTATGAATTTCTGCTGGAAAATACAGAGCTCGAAGTTTTTTCACAGCTTGAGCTTGGTCCAAACTATGCATTAAAATCTTTTCTTGAAAACAATGTATCTATTCTTCTTGGAAGTGCTTCTTTTTGGCAGGGTGTGGATATACCCGGTAAAGAACTTAGAATGCTTATTATAACTAAACTAATGTTTACTCCGCCAGATGATCCCATTTTTCAGTACAGGTCTGCGCGCGTAGAAGAAAAGGGCGGTAAGCCTTTTATGGAACTTGCCTTGCCCTTTGCTTCCACCATGCTCCGCCAGGCGTATGGAAGGTTAATTCGTTCAGAAAATGATCGCGGGGTTGTTGCAATTCTTGACAGCCGGTTGCATTCGAAATTCTATGGTAAAATTCTTCTCTCCAACTTACCGGGAACCGAAGTATCCGGATCGTTTGAGCAGTTAAAAGAATTAACCCGGGGAAAGGACATTTTCTGACTTCCGGTTTTTTGAGCTTACCTAAATAAAATGGAATTGTCACAAGACGAAAAACAAATGCTCGAAGCCGTACAGGCTGGTATTCTTCTCGTAAATCGGGACTATGTCATTATTTTTGCGAATGATTTCTTCTGCCGCATGACAGGGTACACATTCTCAGAAATACACCAAAAATCTTTTTCCCTGTTATTTCCATCCGAAGGACTGCTACCCGTTTCTGACTGGGGAGAGATCCAATACGAAATTTTAACTCCTTCTTCGCGAACCGAGGCCGTTTTTTTTAAGCTCAATGCGCGCCCCTATCGCGCTAACCTCAATCTCATTACTGTCATCGACATTACGTTTCTACGCGCCATCCAGGCAAAGGTATTGAACTACGAAACTATCATGAAAGACGCCCCGCTCGGGATCGTGATTACCGATGAAGGCGGCATTATCAATTACAGCAATCCGCGCTTCACAGAAATGACCGGATATTCGGCAGAAGAAGTCCGGGGCCAAAACATGAGAGTTCTAAAATCCGGGGCGCAAAGCCAGGATTTTTATGCCAACATGTGGGAACAGATCGCCCGGGGAAAAACCTGGAGCGGCATTTTTCACAACAAAAAGAAAGACGGAGAAACCTACTGGGAACAATCCGTTATTTCTCCCATTAAAACCAGAGATGGCCTGATTCAAAATTTCATAGCCATGAAAGAAGACGTGACCAAACGGGTAGAGGCCGAGCAGAAATTCCAGCAGTCGTATTCCATGCTGAAGTCTATTTTGAATAGCATGGAAGCTATCGTTTATGTCGTCGATCTCAAGACAAATAGAATACTCTTTGCAAACGACTATGCAGAAAATCTTCTCTCACTGTCTGGCAAACAGGAACAGCCGTGCTATAAGGCCATTTATGGATTTAATGAACCCTGCTCTTTTTGTGGGCGCGAACAGCTTGTTGATAGAATGGGACGGGTTACCGAGGGAGTCCATCTGGAGCGCTTTTTTCCGCAAACTGGAATGTGGATGTCTGTTTTTGACAAGGCGATTGAATGGATAGACAAAAGCATAGTGAGGCTGGAAATTGCGCAGGATATTACGCGACGCCGTGCCATAGAAAATGATCTCAAGGAATCGAGAGAAGAGTTCAAGTCTCTTGCATCGGGGGCTTCCCACCTTTTTGGTTTGACCACAGAAAAAGAAATTTTATCGTTTGGAGCAAATCAGCTTTCTCGCCTTGCCTTCGGAGCTCCCGTTGTTTTGTTATCGCGTCCTCCAAATGGAAAGCTGCAGATAGAAGCCTGGGCGGGTTTTTCCCTTCCTTCGGATGTTTCTCTGCAAAAAACAAACAGCGTGTATGTTCAGGAAGAACAGAATATTCATCGCTTTTTTCCGGAAAATTTTCTCAAGAGATATCCGCCTTCTCTGTTGCGCAGGCTATTCGGATCGCTGAAAAGCACGTTTCCTATTGCCGTAAAAAGTTATGTCACTACAGGTATTTATCGCGATGGAAAATTCCTGATGGGAGTTCTGATTGCGCTGCCCCGAGCAAATATGTCGTCGCATCCTGAATCCATAAACATGTTTCTGCAACAGATCGCTGTTGCCCTCTACCGCGAGCGCCTCGAAGGTGAACTGGTAGAGGCAAAGAATGCAGCGGAAAGCGCCAACGAGGCGAAGAGTCGTTTTCTATCGACTATGTCTCACGAAATTCGCACACCCATGAACGGAATTATTGGGATGCTCGATCACGTGATGGATTCTTCGCTTTCTCCAGAGCAGATCGACTATATAAGCACGGCCATTTCTTCTACCAATCATCTTGTCGCCGTCATAAACGATATTCTAGATTTTTCGAAAATGGAGGCCGACGAAATCACGATTGAAGAGCGCGACTTTTCTCTGCGCATTCTTCTGGCAGAGACACAGAGAATTTTCCAGCACCACGCATCCAACCGCAATCTGTATCTCAACTTAGAAATCGAAGAGAGCATTGCGAATCTGTACAGGGGTGACGAAACACGTCTGCGGCAGGTATTTTTTAACATGCTCAGCAATGCCATTAAGTTTACAGAAAATGGCGGCGTTACTCTCCACGCCCTTACCGAAAACGATCTCGTAATCGTGCGCATTACAGACACCGGCATTGGCATTCCAAAAGAAAAATTTGAACTCGTGTTCGAAAGCTTTAAGCAGTCCGATGCATCGCATACGCGCAAATATGGTGGAACGGGCCTTGGTCTTGCGATTACAAAGCGGCTCGTTGAGTACATGCATGGCACGATTGATATTGAAAGCGAAGTAGGCGTGGGGACGACGTTTATTTGTCGCATTCCATTACCAGTCGCCGGAGTGTCAACCGCCACAAATGTATTGTCTCAAGAAAATGATGTTGTTCCCTCTATGAGATTGCGAATTCTACTGGCAGAGGACAATCCCATCAATGAAAAAGTCGCGCGCCTGGCCCTGGAAAAACTTGGCCATAGTGTGGTGCATGCTTGGAACGGGCTCGAAGCTATTCAAATATTAACTTCCCAGAATTTTGATTTGGTGATTATGGATATGGAAATGCCCGAACTCGATGGTCTTGAAACGACTCGCAAAATCAGAGAGGGTGGTGCAGGAAAACAGAATCGAGATATTGTCATTATTGGCTTGTCTGCCCATGCCCTGACGGAGTTTGAAGAGCAGGCCTATCTAGCTGGAATGAACGATTATGTCAGCAAGCCCATAAAAATCCGCGAGCTTCCATTCATACTGAAGCGCAATCTTAAGTAAGGTCTGAAAAAGGTTGCCGGCGGATCGCTTCGCGAGCGGCCATCCGGTGGCAATGGTTTGTTAGGTAACAAAAAATCCCAGATTATGTCCCATGGCAATGGTTTGTTAGGTAACAAAAAAGCCCAGATTAT
>DYPL01000116.1 GCA_020719945.1 Turneriella parva | reverse complement strand
GTGAAAAAACTAATCCTGTCCTCTCTTTTAATACTTGTAGCACTCTCGCCGTTTTAGAATGAGGGGTTTTGCGTTTTTAAAGGGAGAATATCTTCTAATTGCTGCCGCAACGAACATATCGAAGATAATTACCTTCCAAAGAAAGCCTTTGGAAGAAAAAAACCATGCACAATTACCAAAAATATCCTAAAATTCATAAGAACGTCGATCAAAAAATAGCGGTCATCAATGTAAGGTTTGGGCAGGGATACCTTTCCTCTTGTGAGAGAGTTCCCGCCGATCCTCCACACAGAATAAACCAACCGCAATGCGTTCCGCTGGGCCGCACGAAAATATCTATTTCCCCGCCGCCCGGATAAATTCAATGATTTCCGGATATGGACCGTATGTGTTCGCACTATACATGTTCATAAACTCATCAATAGAATGAGGAACCTCTTCGTGAGTGCCGCATTTGTTGTCATGAAGGATGTGAATCATCATGCCGTCTTTATAAGCCCAGTTTTCCTGCTCCCATTGATCCCCTGAAATAAACCAATCTTTATACATTGAATTCTCCGCCGCTATCCGGCACTCTCAGCCGTGGAAGTCAATACAATAATCGGGTACACGGCAAAAAAATGCGGCCATGCCTAATTCAAGTTTGAAGTGCAACAAAAACAATTGAGAGCAGTGCTTGGCAGCGTGGAAAAAATGAGCAAATCAATGGTATGTTACGCAGGTACTTTCCGAAAAAAATGGATTTTTCTAAAATAGAACAAAATGATGTAGACAAGGCCGTTATGCTTTTAAACAATATGCCGCGAAAGTCGCTTGGATACCGAACTCCTTACGAGGTTTTTTATGGAATAAGTGTTGCACTTCAAGCTTGATGATGGGTCCGGGTTGCATAATCCACCATAAAAAAATCTTGACAAAATACACGCCGGGTATATTTCTCGTTGTTAATATTCCTTATTCCTTATTTCCGGAAATATAATGACCCCTCGATACTTCGCTAACGCGAAACTCGGGGGCATATAGGAGAATATAATGAAAACAAGATTTACAATATTGAGTATCATGATAGTAGCCATAGCGGGGGTTTTCCATGCCTGCACGGACTATGCGGATTTTGTGAAAGGTAGTGCGGGGACAGTCACGGAAACTCCACCCAACCAAGTGGTCGCTCCGGTTTATAGCCCACCTGCGGGAACCTTTACATCCGACCAAAATGTGAGCATCTCTACCACGCCGGCGGATGCGGTGATCTGCTACACGAACGATGGTTCCGCACCGGCGTGTAATTCTGCCAAGGATGGATGCGAAGCGGGTTCCACCCAATATGCTGCTGCATTGAATCTGTCTGCCACCACCAGCCTGAAAGCCGTGGCCTGCAAAAGCGGCATGGATGACTCCACGATCGCCAATGCGACGATTACCATTGACTATGAAGCGGTTTCCACCCCGCAGTACAGCCCACCTGCCGGAACCTTTACATCCGACCAAAATGTGAGCATCTCTACCACGCCGGCGGATGCGGTGATCTGCTACACGAACGATGGTTCCGCACCGGCGTGTAATTCTGCCAAGGATGGATGCGAAGCGGGTTCCACCCAATATGCTGCTGCATTGAATCTGTCTGCCACCACCAGCCTGAAAGCCCTTGCCTGTAAAGCCGGCTACAATGATAGCACATTGGCCACCGCCACCTACACAAAGGAGACCACCGCTCCCTCCCTCTCCTCTACCACTCCGGACGATGCGGCTACCGGAGTGGATCCCACCACTGGAACCATCACTCTGGTGTTCAGCGAAACCATGGACACAAGCCAGACCACGCATACACTCACAACCGGAATCTGGAATAACTCCAACTATGTGAGTACTCCTAACTCCGCCACGTTCACCTGGGAAAATGCGACCACGCTGAAGATCCAATTGAGCTGGGTGCAGTTTCCGGAAAATTCCCAAATCCAGTGGACTCTGACAAAAACCAACATCAAAGATGCGGCGGGCAATGTACTGGCGGCGGACATTACGCGAAGCTTTACGACAACAGCCCGCAGGACGTATTTCCCCATAGCGGATACCGGGCAGACG
>DYPL01000057.1 GCA_020719945.1 Turneriella parva | reverse complement strand
TAGCGTATTGCGACTTAACCAAACCGCAATATTGTTCCGCAACAGATATTCAGGATATTGTCTTTTACAGCGATTGTGATAACGATTCCGATACCGCTTTTATGCACGGTTCGCTCCGCTTTCTGTACGATCATTTTAATTCTCAATGGGCGCTGCCCCAGCGGCCCAAGGATAAATTCAACGACGCTGCCACGCAAGGCGCCTCGGTTTGTTTGAGCTCTAACAAAGTGACGCGCCAGAATGGAGTTACGGGCATCGGCAAGGATAAGTGGTAAGAATAGCATTTACAATTCTGCAAAGATAAATTTGTTTGCTGGAACAGGCATTTTTGTTATATGGACAACCTTGATTATTCCGAAAACAACAATCATTCTTTAATTGATCCTGAAGAGATTGATGCACCGCTACAAGCTGGTGAAGAAGAGACATCTCCAGAAAATATCAAAGAGCCGTTTGACCCGGCTAAAATCAACATTATTACCAAACCGTTGACGATTGACCTTCTACGCAAAAGACTCGAGGAAAAAGAAATAGATATGGACACTGGATTTCAGAGAAAGGCAGGTCTCTGGAACGATAAAAAACAAAGTCAATTGATAGAGTCCATTTTAATTCGATTGCCTTTGCCAGCTTTTTATTTTGACGCATCAAATGATACGAAGTGGTTAGTGGTCGATGGATTACAGCGGTTGTCGACGCTTAAAAATTTTCTCGTTGATAAAACTTTAGCCCTGACCAACTTAGAATACTTAAAACAATATGATGGAAAATCTTTTCTGGATTTACCACGTGAACTGCAAAGAAGAATTGAAGAAACCCAGATAACGGCTTTTTTAATCAGCTCGGGAACACCGGAACAGGTAAAATTTAATCTCTTTAAACGTTTAAATACGGGTGGCCTTGTATTAACTCCGCAGGAAATCCGCCATGCTCTAAACCAGGGCATCCCAGCTGATTTTGTTAAGAGCCTTGCAGAGACGCCAGATTTTTTTAAATCTACGCATAACCTTATTTCTCCGGAAAGAATGGAAGACAGAGATTTTGTCACGCGTGCCCTCTCCTTTATTCATACTGACTTTAAGGAATACAAGGAAGATCTTGATGATTTTCTCTTTAGAAACATGGGGCAAATCGGAAAAATTTCAGAACAGGAAAGACAAGAGTTGCATCGGAAAATGATACAGGGGATGCATTTTGCTTTTGAAATATTTGGTGAATATGCATTCCGAAGGCGTCTTTCTGAAAAACGAGAAAACAAGAGTAAAATTAATAAAGCCTTATTTGAAGTTTGGGTTTCGCGACTGGGCAGCCTCGATGAAAAGAAACTGGATCATCTTGTTCAGCAGAAGGACAAGTTGGAGCAGGGAATGTTTGATCTGAGTGCGGATACAGCGTTTGTCAGAAGTATAAGTTCCGGTACGGGGAAAAAAGGCAATGTGGACCGACGGCATAGAGAAATAATAGAACTAATTGAAAAGGTATAGTATGATTGAGAAGTTAGCGATTAAAAATTTTAAATCTATTCAGTCTCAAACTCTTGAGCTTGCTCCCTTAAACATTTTAATGGGCCTTAATGGAATGGGCAAATCTTCCATCATACAGTCGTTGTTATTATTGCGCCAGTCCTTTAGGAAGTATAATGCCTTTCAAAGTGGTCTGGTGCTCGATGGAGAATATGCAAATATTGGCAGGGGGAAGGATGCCCTCTACCAATATGCTGAGGTTGAAGAAATTTCTATTCAACCCACCTTTTCTAAAAATCAACCTATAGATTTTACGTTTGAGTATAAGCCCGATGCGAATGTACAAAAATTTATAAAGGAGCCAAGCAATGTCCTCGAATTTTTGAAGACCTTGGAGCAATACTCTTTGTTCAACAATAATTTTCAATATTTGACTGCGGAACATATTGGACCAAAAAGAACCTATGGACAAAATGTATATCTTATTGGGAATCAGGATATAGGCAACAAGGGAGAATTTTTTGCACATTTTCTTGATTCAAATAGAAGCCGAAAAATTAAATTTGAAAATTTAGCTTTTGAACACTCTACATATTTAGAGTTAAATAAACAAATAGACCTTTGGCTCAGCGAGGTTTCGCCGGGGATAAAAGTGAATACCAGGTCTATACCTGAAGCGGGTTCCATTCTCCTTGATTTTCAATTTAAGACCCAAAGTGATTATACAAACGAATACAGTCCACTAAACGTTGGCTTTGGTGTACCCTACGTTTTACCTGTTATTACATCTATTTTGTCATTGGACACCGATAAGCTTCTTATTCTCGAAAACCCGGAATCGCATCTTCATCCTAAAGGGCAAAGCGCAATTGGCAAACTGATTGGGCTGGCTGCGCAAAACAATGTTCAGATTATTGCGGAAACCCATAGTGATCATCTATTGAATGGGATCAGGGTGGCCGTAAAAAAAGGTAGCCTTGCGCCCGAAAGAGTAAAGATCTTTTACTTTGATCGGGAGATTGAAAGCGGAGATCATAGAATAAAAATTCAGCAATTGAAAATAGACAAGCATGGACGAATTGATGATTGGCCTGATGGCTTCATTGATCAATGGGAAAAAGATTTATCTGAATTACTATGACGATTACCTTGCCCTTTAATGAGCTTTCGTTGCAGGAAAATTGCGAATCTGCCGAAACGTGGTGGAACGACTTTTTCAATGTTTGCCTCGCAATTAATCAAACATTTAATGTATCCTTAATTTTGAAAACAGGGACAAGCTTGAATGAACAATTGCTTTGCCAAACCCCATTTTTGAATTTAAGACAATGGATTGAACGTTACCTAGACAAAGATCGGAAAATATTAATTCTTAAAATGCTCACGAGTGCACAGTTTTTGGAAAATGATAATCAAGATTGTGAAACACAATATAATAGAAAACAATCCCTTTCCATGAATTATGCGATTAAGAATAGCCTTCCCATTTTGAGTTTGGCGTCAGCAGAGGAATGGAAACGTGCAAACATAGAGACAATTCACTATTGTCTTAACGAATCAGAATCAGAACAACAGGAACAAATAAACAATATTAGTATACCGGATCATTTAATAACCCACAAAAATATTTTGAGCGATTTATTGGACCCACGTTTTAAATCTATAGAAGATTTTGTGCGACAATTGCCAGAGTTGTTTCCAAGCCTTATTTTTCACGAATCAGTCTCAAGGCATCTGCAAGTTTACTCAATAAAGTCAAAGGACTTTCACCTTTTAAGTGGAAGGCTTCAAGAATTAGGTGCCTTGGCTGTTTGTACAGAGAAGGGGGTTGATTTTGATAGACTAAGATTTAAAAATAGTCCTGAATCAGATAGCCGACGAGAACAGTATAAAAATGAACTTTCCCTCATCTTTAACGGGCAAACAATATCGTTCAGTCGACACTTTTATTTTGGATCGGGTAGACTATATTTTCATCCCGATTGCAACATTAACAAAATATATATTGGCTATATAGGGGAAAAAATTGGCAGGGAATAGTATCGGCAAGCATACGTGGTAGCATGCATAAGTAACCTCTGAACGCGAAGCGAGCCGCAGGCAAAGCGAGGCGCGCGCGTACACTTCATCTGCATCGTCCACTCTGCGACGGAGCCACTCAGGGTAGGGGGGTGTGGGGAACGGGTCCGCTCTTCTTGGGATTCTCAAGGGCTGTGCCCTTGAGCTTAACCCCGAGCTTAGCCGAGGGGCGCAGGGAACCCTCGATACAATTCTGCATGCGACGGAGCCACTCAGGGTAGGGGGGTGTGGGGGGAACGCCCACATCTTAACGATTCCACCATTTCTGCAAAAAAAAGACAATAGAACTGCCGCCGTTCAGGCTAAAAAATAATCCCCGCCAGCAGGTACCCCGCGCGGAGCGCACCCCTTATTCTTAAGCCAATCTCTAAAATTAACTTTTTAGGATTGCCTTGCGGCGTATAAATATTGAAAGAACATATAAAATTCTTCTCAAAATTTTTAATAAATAGAGGTTCCCCTAAATAGAAAAAATTGAATCGTAAAATAAAACGCCCAGGAAACCCCCGGGCTTAGTGTTAATTGGAGGCTATTCAAAAGCTAAAAACAGGAGATTATCCCAATAGCAAAATACATGTACCATACCTGCGATAATCTGACAACTATTTTTTAGCTTTATCATTGACGCCCTGTCCTTGAACAATGGCTGTAATCCATCCGGAGGACAACAATGAGCATTGGACCAGAAAAAACAGGCGCACAGGTAATGATCGATACACTTCTTTCTCACGGTGTGGAAGTGGCCTGGGGTATTCCCGGCGGCGCGCTTCTTCCGTTTTATGACGACCTCTATAATTCCAGCTTGCGGCATATCCTCGTTCGCCACGAACAGGGTGCCGTTCACGCCGCCGATGCCTATGCCCGCGTTACCGGGAAGCTTGGCGTTGCCATTGGAACCTCTGGCCCTGGTGCCACCAATCTCATTACAGGCATTGCCAATGCCAAAATGGATTCTATACCGGTGCTGGCCATTACAGGCCAGGTAGCCACCGCCTCCATTGGCACGGATGCTTTTCAGGAGGCCGATACCTATGGCCTGACCATTCCCATAACCAAATACAATGCCCTGCTTAAAAATCCCGACGACGTGGCGCGCATCACCGAAGAGGCGATACGCGTTGCCATGAGCGGACGCCAGGGGCCTGTTCACATAGATTTTCCCAAAGATGTACAGTCTGGCCTGACCCGCAAGACGACTCCGGGCGAGCTCAAGGTGCCGGCGCGCCATATTGAGCCAGTTCCTCTCGTCGGAGATCTCGATCAACTGGCCGACGCCATTAACCATGCCCATAGACCCGTTTTTTATGTCGGTGGTGGTGCCGTTATGTCTGGCGCATCCGAAGTTCTGTTGCGGATTGCCGAAAAGGCTCAAATTCCTGTCGTTTCTACATTGACCGGCCTGGGTGCATTTCCGGGAACCCATAATCTTCATCTTGGAATGCTCGGCATGCACGGAACTGCCTATGCCAATTACGCCGTCCAGGAGTGCGACTTCATTCTTTCCATTGGCGCCCGCTTTGACGACCGAGTTGCATCCGATACAAAAGACTTTGCGTCCCATGCCGTTAAGGCGCACATTGACATTGATCCCGCAGAGGCCAATAAGCGCGTAGCCGTGGATATTTACGTGCAGGGAGATGCCCGCGTTGTTCTCGAACAAATAGAAAACTCTGTTTTGCGCGTAGAAACCCGCGAATGGGCAAAGCGCGTTGCCGAGCTGCGCGATGCCAATCCTCTTAAATTTACGTTAACAGGCAGCGATATTAAGCCGCAGTATGTGATTCACCGTATCTGGGAGCGCACGCGCGGCGAGGCCGTTGTCGCTACCGACGTGGGCCAGCACCAGATGTGGGCTGCTCAATACTATCCTCTCAAAAATCCGCGCCACTGGGTAACCTCTGCCGGCCTTGGCACCATGGGTTTTGGACTGCCGGCAGCTCTGGGCGCGAAAATCGGCAAGCCCGACTCCGAAGTCATTCTGTTTTCTGGCGATGGTTCTTTCCAGATGAATATTCAGGAACTTGGCACCGCGCGCGAAAACAACATCAAAGTAAAAATTGTACTCTTTAACAATGGATTCCTGGGAATGGTGCGACAGTGGCAGGAAATGTTTCACGGTAACCGCCTGTCTCATTCTCAGATTCACTTTAACCCCGATTTTACGGCCATCGCGGGGGCGTACCAGATCCCAGCCATGGCCATCAGCAAACCGGAAGAAGTAGAAGCGGCAATAGATTTTTTGCTGAACACGGACGACATTGCCCTGCTCGAGGTAAGAATACCGGCAGAAGAAAAAGTATTCCCCATGATTCCCTCTGGCAAGGCCTATACCAGCATGATGGACTACGAACATTCGGGAGACGGTTCCGTGTTTTCTCCCAACCAGTTTAAGGAGAACTAAATGACCGTATTTTTAGCGCACGCGGGGGGCTGTGCCCCCCAACCCCCCCGTTTCAGGAGAACTAAATGACCCAAAGTGTATTATCAGTTCGCGTAAGAAACAACGCCGGCGTGTTGTCCCATGTGTCGGGACTCTTTACCCGTCGCGGCTATAATATAGACTCGCTTTCTGTGGGTGTGACCGAAAATCCGGAAGTGTCCGTGATTACTCTCGTCGTGTCCGAAGCGCCCGAAATAGTGCTGCAGATTGAAAAGCAGCTCAAGAAGCTCGTGGATGTGCTGGACATTATCGATTTAACGGGAGAGCATTCCGTTAAACGGGAAGTCGCTCTGGTAACCATTTACGTCAATAAAAGCAATCGCCACGAAGTACTAACGCTTATCGACGTGTACGAGGCGCATGTAATAGACATAACGGATTCAGAAGTAATGGTGGAGCTTCTCGCTACGCCGCGCCGCATCAGCAGCTTTATTGCTGTCTTTGCAGACTTTGGTATAAAAGAAATAGCGCGCACGGGAACGATTTCCCTAGCGTACCCATCTTCGCGAAAAGGCGCAGACAAGGCATGAAACGACTGGTAGCAGCGATTCCATTTTTGTTTTTTGTGGCCTGCGCTCCGGGGCCAGACGCGTCGCTTCGAGAAGCCGAAAAAGCGCTCAAAGTTCAGGACAGTGAGGCAGCACTCACTCATTTCCGCGAGGCCTATGAATTGTCTCTACCCCGCGAGTATTTTTTTGGAAAGCGCGGCGATGTTTTTGAAAAAGTTATTTTTTCTGCCAACCATGGAAATCTTGCCGTCGTATCCGAAAAAAAGGGAAACCTCTCTTTCACGGTTTACCGCGATTCTAAAAAGAAAGCTGGGTTTTCTCTCACTGCGCTTCCACCATGGATTTCGCTTTCTCCCTCCGGTGAGTATGCAATCATTCTTAAAGATGAAAAGGATGAAAAGTGCAGTCTGCAGTTATATTCCATACAGAGCAGAAAAAAAGAAAAGGTGAGCGATGCGCTTACCTGTGAACAGAGACCCGCAGTGTCCGATGCCGGAATAGCGTATTACTGGGAGGATGGCCGCATTGCCCGCTATTCTGCCGAATCCGGAAAGTCTGAACTCTACGAGCGGTTTCCCGACAGGCCCTATAAAAATATTCCCGCCTTTGCATCATACTATGCATCTCCTAACGGAAAAATCTATCTGACCTATGGCAGTGCCGGTGCTTATAAACTTTACAATGTAACCGAGAAGCTCAATCTTTTGCGCAAGGACGTGAGCACGTACCGCATTTATTTTGATCCACAGGGAAACCCGGCCGTTATTATGGGGGGGGCGGGCAAACAAAAGTTAGTCGTTCTCGACGCATCGAAAGCGAATATCGATTATGAGCTTCCCGAAAAAGTATGGGAAGATGTTGTTCTAATAGAACCCCAAAAATATTATTTTACCGAGGCTGGTGCTACAAAATTTTTTGATGGCAAAGAATCGGAGCTACCCTTTTGGGTTAAATCCCTGGGTGCCGGAAAAGACAAAGTGTATCTGCATTCACAAACTGGTCGCCTGATTGTATGGACGGGAAGCAGACCCCCTGCGGAGAGTATTTTAATCTATAACAAGGGGATTTCTGTCGATGAAAACCGTTAAATTCTTTTTCCTGCTTGCGGTTGTTCCGCTACTTGCCATAGAAATCCGCGTGATAAACGAAACGACGGGCAAATTGGCCGTGGCAGATACTCTGGAATTGTTCCGGATGGACTCTGCTATGGAGCCGTTGGAGACCCATAAAAACGTTTCTTCCATTTCTTACAAAGCGAAAGAAGAGGGCAATCTTCTTGCCGTTGCCCATTACCGGGGAATTTCTTATTCTCGATTTTTCAGTGCAACCGAGTCCAGCGTAGTTCTCCCTGTTTTTGAGCGCCACGATTCATTTCCAGAGGCTGGCATATCCGTGCGAACCCTTGTGCAGTTTGAAGTATTGCCAGAGAAAAAACTGGGCGTGATGGAATATCTTTTTTTCAGCAATTCTACTAATAAAACATTTGCCGACGACGGAAAGGGAATTATGGCACATGTTCCACCCAAAGCAGAATCTTTCCAGGCGGCTGTAACTCTCGACTCCGCCGGAGAGGCGCAGTGGCTTACTCTCCAGTCCGAAAAACAGGGCGATGGTTCGTACCTGCTGCCGTATCCGGTTAAACCGGGAGAGCGCATTTACCAGATCAGTTATGTCGTTCCTTATTCCAATGGTTTTGTGTATGCGTCTATGAAACCCTATCCGCAATCGGGCGACATTCTAATTACGGCGCGATCAGCCGGGATGGAGCTGCGCGATGGCCAAGGGCATTTGTTACCGGGAGAGCACGACAAGGAAATTGGTCGCGTTGTTTACACACTGTCTTTATCAGAGGCAAACCTTTTTGTTTCGGGAGGAAAACCGGGTGCCGCAAAAAGTACGGAGGCCTCTAAGCCACACCGCGCTATCCCCTTTTATGCCGCAGTTCTCGTCATGCTCGGTACAGCCGGTGCTATTGTGGGCTTTGCTTTTTATTCAAAAAATTCTTTACGGTAGATGCAAAATATAAACCCTTCTAACCATGTCTCAGCCTCCCCTCAATGTTTCTTTTAGAGCGAGTAAAGAATCCAAATGTCCTGTATGCGGAGAGGTTCACCGCAAAGAAGAGCTTTTATCTGGTGGCGGGCGTCTAATCGCCGGCAAGCTGGGCGAAGATTTGCGCCGCCATTACGAAGAATCCAAAAAGTGGGGTAAAATAGAGCCTCTCGTATATCCCGTTCAGGTTTGTCATAAATGTCTATATGCCTCGTATTCCAAAGATTTTGAGGCTATTTCTAAACTTGAGGTAGAGGCTATTCGTGCGAGCATTCCGCATCGTCAAAAGCTGGTCAAAACCATTTTTGGAGATCTCGATTTCAGCAAAGAGCGGGACTCCCTGACGGGAGCAGCATCGTACCTTCTCGCAGTGGATTGCTACCATCTGCGCGCTCTCGATGCAGCGCCCACTCCCAAAAAAGCTGTTTCGGCTCTGCGAGCGGCGTGGATGTTAGACGATCTTTTTATTGAATTTCCCCAGCGCCCCTATGATAAGGCTCGTGATTTTTACTACATGGAAGCGACCCGAAACTATGCAAAAACCCTGGAAATCATGACTTCCGGGCAGGAACCCATAGAGGCCAGTCTTGGCATGCTTGGGCCCTCTCTGGATCATCCGTGGGCCTTTGATGGTATTATTTATCTCAATGCGCTGTTGACGTACAAATTTTATGCACAACTGGCAACCGACCGGCCAGAGCAGAAAAAACTTCTCGAAACCGCAAAAAGGTTTTTATCTAAATTGTACGGCTCTGGAAAGTCTTCTAAATCGAAGCCTTCCGTGATAGTCGATTTGGCCAAGGATCTATACGATGGAATTGGCAAATTGATTGAGCAGCAATTTGCAGACGTTTTAGTTTAGTCTCGATTTGGTCGAGAATGAACCATGATACAATCAGTAGTCGGCAATAATGCGATTTTTCGGCTTCCTGCCGATATTCTCGAAAAGCAGATGGAACTGCAGGATAAACTGTTGCGCGTCCAGGTAACGCAGGCAGTACAAAATGTGCAGGCAGAAACAATTCGTGACGGAATAAGTCTGTTTGCGTGATTGTCTTCAGAATGAAGACAAAATGGTTTTCCGCTTTCACTGTTTTTCTATTCGCAACACAGGGGCTTTTGTCCGCACCCCGCGATTATCTTGAATCCGGGACTGCTCCTCTTGTACATTCTGCCTATTCTTTCCAATTGCCATATCCGCTGTTGTCTGCTCCCGATTCTCCCGGTGCTTCTTCTCTATTTGAGCATCCCGGATTTTTAGTGCAGGGTGCGTACAGCAGCGACTTTTATTCTGTTTCCGTTCCTGTATTTTTACCGGGATCGCACGGGGTTCTCGGGATTATGCCCGTATACATGGAAGGACGGGATTACATGTATGCAGGACTTCCTGTTTCTTTTGGGCGCAAAATAAACCCTTATTTTAGTCTTGGGTTTACGGCGAGAATTGCCTATACCACTGCTCCAGACGAGAGTTATGTATCATTGGGCGTAGATCC
This sequence comes from Turneriella parva, assembly GCA_020719945.1. Lineage (GTDB taxonomy): Bacteria > Spirochaetota > Leptospiria > Turneriellales > Turneriellaceae > DYKF01. The sequence goes on along the minus strand of DYPL01000057.1, from coordinate 2,262 downwards.
CTCCTTTGCTTTTCGCACGCCTTTTAATGCGTTTGAAAAGTCTGGCATTGGGTTTGGAGATTCGTCCTTTTTTATTCAAACGAACCAGCTTGCCCTGCATACGGCCTACGGTGACAGTAATCCCCGCCCATCTCTGCAGGGAGGACATTCTGCCAGCATATATAAAAAGGATGATATGTCTCTCCAGTGGAATACATTCGTGTATGGCATTGGCAACTTCTCTACTGTACCGTGGGGCAATGCTCTCCGCTTTCAGTGGAAGTTTGCAGGAGTCCATCTGGGCTATATGAACAGCAGCGAAAACGACGTGATGAGCGGACTTTCTGCCGGTGCCGATATTTTCTTCACTTCTAATAAAAGGCAGTTTGCCCTGAGTTATGCTTATTTACCAGCCCTTGAGTCTGACGCAGATGCCCTGCATACGTTTTCTGCCGGAATGGTATTTGGCCTGAATGATACCAGTCCGCCCGTTGTTACATTGCATCCTGATTATTCCTTTTTCTCTCCCAACAGCGATGGAAAGAGAGATTACACCGTTTTCCAGATTCAAGTGCGCGATAAAAGCCCCATTGAATCCTGGATACTCGAGGTAACCGATGCGGGCGGAAACACGGTGCGCACTTTTGCCCGCGATGAACGAGAGTACCGCAAAAAGTTTTCTCTCTGGAAATCTCTCGGGAGCTTCTTTTTGCCGCGCGAAAGTCTTATCGTTCCAGAAAAAATTCGCTGGGATGGTACCGGAGAATGGAAAGCTATTTCCGAGGCGGCTAGCTCTGTTTCACAGAATGCTCTCGTGGCAGATGGCGTGTATTCCTACGCCTTTCGCGCTCGCGATATATTCGGCAACGAATCGCCGACAGCGCGCGGCCAGATTATTCTGGATACCATTGTGCCTACGGTTCAGCTTGTGCAGGAGGCCACCGTTTTTTCTCCCAACAACGATGGCAGGGCAGACACCATAACGGTAGACCAGATGTGGGTTGCCGGTGCCGAGGATGAAGTGTCAGCCGCCGTAATCTCTGAATCGGGTCAAAGGATTGCCGAGTACAAATGGATTGCTTCCGAAGCTCCCTCTGTTTTTTCCTGGGATGGAAATTATCCCGCTGGAGAGGCTGCCTCCGCCGGATTGTATTTTTACGAGGTTACGGTCCGCGATAAAGCCGGCAATGAGTCTACGGCTAAAACAAATGGGTTTGTCTTGAGTCGATCCGAAGATTCGGTGGAGCTGCGACTTTCTAAAAGCGGATTTTCTCCGACTAAATCTGTCTTTGTGATGGAGCCCATTATTACGCGCCGCAATGGAATTACCGGCTGGGAAGTATTTATTTCTTCCAAATTGCCAGAGCCTACAAATCTGCGCGCTGCTCTCGTGAAACAATTAAAGGGAGTTGACATTCAGTCAATGCCAACCGCTCTCGAGTGGGACGGAAAAAACGATGTGGGTGCATTGCAGGCGGATGGTCGCTATTATGCCATGCTACAGGTCAGCTACGAAGATGGGAACCAGCCTCTTTCTAAAGTCTATTCTTTTGTAATAGATAATTCTCCTCCGGAGCCGTCCGTTGTTTCTGATCAGAGAATTTTTTCTCCCGATGGCGATGGCGAAAACGATGAGCAGTTATTTCGTCTGATGGTGGTGGAATCCTCTCCCCTTGAAAAATACGAGCTGGTCGTGAATGAAATCCAGTACGACGACAACGGCATTCTCCAGAAAATTCCGTTTAAGACGTATTCTGGCGAGAATGGTTATCCTGAAAAAATTTTCTGGGATGGAAAAGGCGAATCTTCCCGACTCGTTGAATCGGTTACCCGTTTTGAATACCAGCTTTTTGCCAGGGATATATATGGCAATTCCGCTTATTCCAGCGTTGGCAGATTTGAAACAGACATTCTCGTTTTGCCAACGGAGCGCGGTCTAAAAATTCGTCTTTCTAACATTGAATTTGCCGTGGGTAAAGCCATCATTGGGCCCGAGGGTAAAAAGGTTCTCGATAAACTGGCCTTGCGGCTGGAGCGTTACAGCAGCTATAAAATTCTTATTACCGGCCATACTGACAGCAACGGCAGCGATGATATTAATTTGCGTTTATCCGAACTGCGCGCCAAGGCTGTCTTGCAGTATCTGGTTGAAAAGGGCATTGATTCCCGCCGTTTATCTTACCAGGGTTTAGGCGAAGTAGAGCCATTGTTACCAAACGATTCGTGGTACAACAAGAGCCGCAATCGCCGCGTGGAATTTTTGTTGATCAAGTGAAGATGGAT
>DYPL01000056.1 GCA_020719945.1 Turneriella parva | reverse complement strand
CTGCATGCGAGTTAAAAAAAACTTTGTGCAAACGGGATTTCACCCCCTTCCGGAGTAAAACCCCTCCTGGGCGAAATCCTTTTTATGGCAGCTCCGCGATCACGGGGAACATGCAAAGCGATAGAACCACAGCTGTGCGGAGAGGTTACCCCTCTTTCGTAGAAGGAAACATTGTGCGCAATAATTGTTTTGTATTGGGCGCAAGGGGGTGCGGGTAAGTAGTTTTCTACCCATACGAGAAATGTCTCCACGAGAGCAGGGAGTCTATGAGAAAACCCAGCGACGCCAGGGTATCAATGAGCGCGAAAGGCGGTGCAATTAGATTGTCGTTGGTAATGGTGAAAAGTATTTTTTTGTCCCTTTTACGAATGGATGAAAAATCGAGGGCGTCTGAATTTAACTTACTCGAACTAAATAATCAGTCCAGGAGGCCGCATCACTCGCCGCGAAAAACCCGCCTGCGGTGGCGCAAGCACGCTTTAATAAAACTGTCTTGAGAGAATTTGCAGCCACTGTCAGTCTCTGGGTTTTAGATTTTTATCCATTTTTTTATTATTTCTACCGGTAAAATTGTTTAGGGGTAACTTACCTTTAAGGTTTCCCCTGCTGCCTTAAGTTGAATGGATCCATTGAAAACGACATCTGAGGCTTTGATTTTTTTAAGCTGGGGAACAAGAGCCAGCATTTCCTGTCCTTTTAAGACAACCGGAACCTCTATTTTTGCAGCGGAAATTTTTGGAATATTTATGTTTTCGCGGAAACCTTCCGCCAACCGCGCGTTAAAAGCAGAAACAGAATAATCGATTTTTAACACTTCCATGGAAAATTGGTTGGGATTTCCCGCCTTAAGAGTGAGAGTGAATTGCGCGGTTGGTTCAGTTATGCTGCCGCCAAATCCTTTCCACTTAAAAGATTCATACGCAAGCGTAGGTAATCGCAAAGGAATGAATGTTGCATTGCCCCCTATTTTTATTGGTTCACTATCCGTTCCCATAAACCCGGTAATACCAGCATCCAGTTTAATATTTATTTTTTCGCTTTTAAAGAGTTTTTCCGCACCTATGGCAAAACCGGAAAATAGAATTTTTTGAGTTACTGGAATAATTTTCTTTTGCTTTGGTCCAAGCTCAATTTTTCCCAAATCCGAGTGGACAATGGGAGAATTTCCATCCGAAACGATCACGTACGCACCGTTAAAGTACAGAGGAATTTCCGAAGTATTTTCAAATTCCAGATTTGTAATGGCATTGACAGATTCAAAATCCATACCTCCAAACGAAGTATCGACATATCTCACATTTGGTACGGAAGGAAGAGAGATTGTTGAAGCAGCTTCGCCGGAAAGATCAAACTGGTGATTTCCTGTTTTAAGAATATGTCGCGATTTAACCAATATTCTTGCTTCACGCGTTTGCAAAAAACCAAAAAGATTTCGTCCAGCGGAAATGAAATGCACCCGCGCTTCCTCTTTAAATTCCTTTGTGGAAAGCGCCGCAATTTCCACTTCTGCACTTCCTTGGGTTTCCGCAATTTCCTGACCATTAAGGTAAATCTCCCGCTCCTGCAACTGAAGCTTGAGCGCAAACGCGCTTTGATTTTGCGCTTCATAAATGAGGTTAAAATTTGCACCAAGAAAATCAACGGTGGTTATTTCTATTTTTTTAAGCTGGAGAACCGGCAAAGCAGGAAGAGAAAAAGACGATGCTCGTTCTGTGGAAACGGTGAACGGTTGCGGACGGCCAAGGTTAAGGCCGGACACGGAAACCAGAGATCCGGAAACCGCCGCAGAAAAATGGACATCCATTTCAGCCGGTTGGCTCGATGGTATGATTTTTTTTCCAAAACTGATTGTTTTCACGATATTAAATACTCGTGTTTCCCCGGATTTGACAACATTGCTGCCTCCCGGCGCAACTATGCTCAGCATGTCCGAGCTTCCCTGCACTGCCTTTTCCCCACCCAAAGAAACTGAATAGCGGATGGATTCCATGGTACAGTTTGCCCCGGCCCTGCCGCGCACCTCCAGGGGAATAGTGATTTCCGCGCTGTCAAAGGAAAGGAGCTTCACTATTGGTTCCTTGGGAACAACTTCCGGATAGTATTGTTTTAACTTTTCTTGGAGGATCTGACAACCCTGCAAAGACAATAGTAATACTGTAAAAAATGAAAGAAAAATTGCGCGGCGCATGCAACGATAATTAAGGAAATCGCGCCTGCGTCAATCCTTAATAGAGATTAAACCTATGCAACCCGGAGACAGGGCAAGCAGCAAAACTACAAAAATCAATCGACAATCTGTGAGACGATCGTTCAATTGCCGAACGTTCTTGGATGTAAAACGCTGCCCAATTTGTTCAAAACTCTGTAGGGGGAAAACCAGCATGACAAAAAAAATTTTCACTGCGATATGGATGATGGTGGCGGATGCCGCGTTCGGCGAGTCGTACTCCCTCGAGCGCGCGCTGCAACAAGCTCTGTCGGGAAATCCGGAAAGGCGCATGGCCTCCATAGAAACAGCCGTTGCCAAAGCGCGCGCCCGGCAAGCACTCTCAGCCTACTTCCCTTCTATTTCTGCCTACACGGGTTACACATACCTCAGTGACTATCCCAAAATGGAGTTGTACGCGCCTCCCATGATAGACAAAACAATTTCACTTGGGGACAACAATAACTATGCCTCTGGTTTGCAGGCAGGCTATACGTTATATTCGGGCGGGGCAGACACGGCGCGCTACCAGGCCAGCCGTGATTACCAGAACGCCGCAAAGTTTCGCGAAGAAGACGCAAAAGCCAAAACTTTTTTCGCAACCAGAGCATATTTTTATCGCCTTCTTTTTCTCGAAAAATCTTCGTTGTTAGCAAGAGAAGCTCTTAAGCGTGCCCGGGCCCGCGAAGCAGAGGCTTCTGCCAAATATGCGCAGGGTGCACTGCCACAGGTTGAGTTTCTCGCTTCGAGAACCTGGAGCGCCAATCAAGAGTTTTTGGTGCGCGAAGCAGAGCGGCATCTCGACGAGGCCCGCAGCGAATTTCGCGTTCTGCTTGCTCTGCCCCCTGGTGCAGATTTAGAAATTCTGGGCAACCTTGAAAATGGCAACCTTCCTCCAAATTTACCGGAAGACATTACTACGCCTGCATTGGTACTTGCCCGGGAAGCTTTGCGCAAGGCGAGTGCCCACAATGAAACGGCCACTCTGGCCGGATTTTTTCCGCGCATTACCACCTCCGCAAAATATGAATATATGAAGCCGCACCAGTTGCAGGTAGAATACGGGGACCTTTTTACCTTTAACGTTCAGGCTACCCTGCCTCTTTTTTCAGGCGGCGAAAAAATCGCCATGCTCGATGCCGCCCGCGCACAGACCAGACTTGCCGAAGTAGAATCCGCCGCCACAAAATCCAGAATAGCCGAGAAAATATTTCTTCTCCAGAAGCACTACCGCGATCTGCACGCCGGGCTTTCTTTGCGAAAAGAAAATATTGAAAGAGCCAGAGAAGCGTATCACGCAATGGAGGCCTCCTGGAAAATTGGGGCAACTACCAGCCGCGAATTGTCTGATTATGAGTTAGATGTATTTCGTGCAGAGACGGATTACTACAAAGATCTTGCGGAGATTTATTCCATCGCTGCAGAATACGAAGCCACCGCATCTATCACAACGGGAATTTTTTCCACGGAGGAAAAGAATGAACACCAATAAAAAAAATCAATCGGGGAGAGCCATCCTTCTCGTTTCCATCTTTGTTTTCGCGGTTTCCTGCCAGAGCCAAAATGGATCCTCTCTTTCTGGATCTGGCACTGTGGAGGTGCGCGAAGTGAATATTGCTCCTTTGCTGAGCGCCCGCATCAGCAAGATATATTTTGACGAAGGGGATTCTGTTCAGGCGGGAGATCTTCTCGTTAGCTTAAGTTCGAACGAAGCAGCCGCAGATGTGGCCGGGATGCACGCCAGGCTTCGCTCTGCCCGCAATGCCGTAGAGCAGGCAGCCGCGACCGTTCGCGACGCCCGCACGAACCTTTCGCGTTCCCGCGAATTATTTTCTTCCGGTGCGCTTTCGCAGCAAAAACTGGATGAAGCAAAAACCAGAGCGGACGTTTCGGAAGCAGCTCTCTCCTCTGCTCGCTCGCAGGTAAACGAAATCCAGGCCATGATAGACAAAGCAGAAAGCCGCTTCAGCGAAACTAAAATTGTTTCTCCTCTTTCGGGAACTGTTTTAACAGTAAACTTTGAAGAAGGAGAAGTGGTCATGCCTGGCAATAAAATACTTACGGTTGGAGATTTGTCCTTTCCGGAGCTCACCATTTATCTTTCTGCCACGCAGATTGCCCGCGTAAAAACAGGAGCTACTGCCAGAATAAAAGTAGACGGAATTGATAAAGATTTTTCAGGCAAGGTTGTGCGCATCCACGACGAAGCTGAGTTCACTCCCAAGAATGTGCAAACGAGCGATGCAAGAGCCCGCCTCGTGTATGGCGTAAAAATTGCTCTGCCTGCGGACGGCGTGTTCCGCCCAGGCATGATGGCAGACGCCACTATAATTCCGGAAAAATAAAATGTCTCTTGTGGCCCAAAATCTTTCGCGACATTTCAAAAAAGCACAGGCCGTGAAAAATGTTTCGCTGTCACTGCAGCCAGGTGAAATCTATGCCTTGATTGGTCCCGATGGCGCCGGCAAAACGACAACCCTGCGCATGCTTGCCGGTGTCCTCTCGCCAGATTCTGGAATAGTGGAAATGGATGGATCTCTTCTTTTGAAAGACGAATCTCTGCGCTCCCGCCTTGGCTATATGCCCCAGGCATACGGTCTCTATGCGGATCTCACCGTGACAGAGAATCTTTACTTTTACGGACGGTTGCAGGGAATGAAAAATGCCGAACTTCGCGAACGTTCCCGCGAACTTTTATCTTTTGTGCGCCTGGACAAATTTCCAGACAGGCGTGCCGGGGCTCTTTCCGGAGGCATGTATAAAAAACTCGCCATTGCCTGCGCCATTGTTCACAGGCCACAAACATTAATCCTCGACGAACCAACCAATGGAGTCGATCCCGTCTCCCGCCGCGAACTGTGGCAGCTGCTTTTTGAGCTGTCTCACCATGGAGTGTCCATTATTATCAGCACGCCATACATGGACGAAGCAGAGAGAGCACACCGCGTCGGCGTGATGATGGACGGGACTCTGCTGGCAGAGGGAACTCCCAAAGTGCTTCTTTCTGCTTTGGACGGGCTTCTCTTAAAAACAGAAAAAATTTCTGCGGCAGTTCTGCGGGATATTCTCCTGGATCATGCAAGCGTGTATCCCGTGGGAACCGGAGTTCATATTCTTTCCGGATCTGAAACGGACGCCCGGAAAGCAATTAAAATTCTGGAGAATAAAAAAGTCGCATCCAGGTTCCAGAAGCCCGGTTTTGAAGATGTATTCATGTATTTTTCGGGAGGTGGAGATGCAGGCCGTTTCCGTTCACAACCTTGAAAAAAAATTCGGAAATTTTTCTGCGGTAAAACCAGTCAGTTTTACCGTTCAGAAAGGTGAAATATTTGGCTTTTTAGGAGCCAATGGTGCCGGTAAATCTACGACTATTCGCATGCTTTGCGGGATACTTCCACCTACTTCGGGCGAGGCTTTTGTAAACGGAATTAATGTTGTCGAAAATCCTTTTCTCGTAAAGAAAACTATTGGTTACATGTCCCAAAAATTTTCTTTGTATGCCGACTTAACCGTTCAGGAAAATCTGGATTTTTTTGGCGGTATTCATGGCATTCCAGAAAGTGAACTAAATCAAAGAATAGAGAGCATTCTGGAAGAGACAAATCTTAAAGATCAAAGAAATAAACTTACGAGGGAGCTGCCGGGAGGCTTTAAGCAAAAGCTTGCACTCTCCGCTGCCATGCTCCATGCTCCCGAAATTATTTTTCTGGATGAACCCACAGCGGGGGTTGACCCGGCTGCCCGCCGCATTTTCTGGGAAGCCATTCTGGAAATGAAACAAAAGGGAATAACGGTTTTTGTGACGAGCCATTACATGGACGAGGTGGAACAATGCGACAGAATCGCTTTAATGCATGCGGGAGAAATTGCTGCTTTAGATTCTCCAGCGAACCTCAAAAAATCCGTAATTCCAGGTCATGTAATCTATTTTGAATCTTCTAATTTTTTTGCAGCCAAAGATGCATTGTTGCAGAGCGGTCGATTTGTCAGGGTGGACGCCATGGGGCGGGGAGCCCATGCAATCTCTGCTGACAAAAAGAAAGGAGCAGCCGCTGCGATAAAAGAACTCCGGCAAATTTTGACGGCAAATAATCTGGACGTGGAACATTCCGAAATCAGGGAGCCAGGCCTTGAGGATGTTTTTGTGTACGTGATTGGTGGAAGGGATTCCTTATGAGAAGAATGCTTGCCATAGCCTGGAAAGAATCCATTGAAATCATGCGGGACAGCCGCACACTCACGCTCGCCATTATTCTCCCCGTAATCATGATTCTTTTGTTTGGTTATGCTATCAATATGGATGTGGACCATATTCCCGTTGGCATTGCCGATCTTGATCATTCTCGTGAAAGTCGCGAGTTCCAGCAGAAACTATTTTCTCCCGGCTGGCTCCAGAAAAAAACAGAACACACAAACCTTGAGTTTCTGGAAAAAGAAATGCAGCGAGGCAATATAAAAATGATTATCGTTTTGCCGCCGGGATTTGCCGTTTCACTTAAACGCGCCGATACGGCTCAGGTTTTTGCCGGAATTGACGGATCCGACAATATGTCTGGATCGATGAGCATGGCTTATTTCCAGACTTTTCTTGCCTTGTACGAAATGCGCAGAATGGAACTTTTGTATGGAATAGACAGAGACAGGGCACCCGGTTTTGAAAGCCTGCCGCGCATTTTTTTTAATCCCGAACTGGAGAGCCGCTATTTTGTTCTGCCCGGAATTATTGTGCTCACTCTGGCTGTATTATCCGCACTGCTCACTTCCATATCGATTGCAAGAGAATGGGAGCGTGGCAGCATGGAGCAGTTGATTGCCACGCCCGTGCGGCCCTGGGAAATTTTATATGGCAAGCTTCTTCCTTACATAGGGATCAGCATGATTCAACTGACGTTAACGATTATACTGGGAGTTTTTTTGTTTGGCGTTCCGCTTCGTGGCTCTTTGCTCAACCTTTTCCTCGTATCCCTTCTTTTTTCTGTGGGAGCACTCGGGCTGGGCCTTCTGTTTTCTTCCGTAATCAAAGTGCAGATTATTGCCATGCAGGTTTCAATGATTGCCACACTTCTGCCGTCTGTTTTTTTGTCTGGATTTATTTTTCCCATTGAGTCGATGACGCCCATCATACAGGCGTTCACTTATATTGTTCCAGCCAAATATTATCTCGTCATGGTGCGCACCATTTTTCTAAAGGGCTCCGGATTTGCAGCATTCTGGGCAGAGGCTGTTTTTCTTTTTGTTTTTTCGATGATCGTGTTGAATGCGGCAACACATAAAATTGTCAAGAGGGTGGCGTAATGTTTCGGCAGACAGTACATTCACTGGTTGTAAAAGAGTTGAAACAAACCATGCGAGATAAGCGCATGCGTTTTATTATTTTTGTGAGTCCCATTTTCCAGATGCTTTTATTTGGCTTTGCTCTCGATAACGAAGTGAAACATCTGCCGACGACAGTGTACGATCTGGACAATACTTCCGCAAGCAGAGAGTTCATTAGAATTCTATCTGAAGGCGGATATTTTAAGACCACGGCAAAGCAAAGCGGCGCGAATGATGCAGCAACCGAACTGCTCATGAACAGGGCCAAAGTTGTCGTTATTATTCCCGGAAATTTCAAACAAAAAATAGACTCTGGGATGAACTCTCCCGTGCAGTTGTTGCTCGATGGTTCAGATTCTAACGCTGCTCTCACGGCGACCAATTATATTCGCCAGATGGGACAAAAACTGATGACAAACAAACCGCCTGCTTCCATTGAGCTGCGCACATTTACGTATTACAATCCGGATATGAAGCCCAAATTCTATCTGGTGCCTGGCGTATTCATTATGGTGCTGACCGTTATAACAACGCTACTAACAGCAATTTCAATTATAAAAGAACGGGAGCAGGGCACGTTTGAACAACTCGTCGTTTCTCCCATCCATGGCTATGAACTCATGGCCGGAAAAATGATTCCATTTTTGATTATTGGAACCATTGACGTGGTTCTCATTTCTCTGGTCGCTGTATTTGGTTTTGGACTGCCGTTTCACGCTCCCCTGCTGCCATTTATTCTCATAAATTTTATCTACGTTGCCGCCATGCTTGGCGTGGGGCTCTTTATTTCTACCGTCAGCAAAACGCAGCAGCAGGCCATACTGAGCACATTCATGTTTCTGTTTCCCGCGATTATTCTTTCTGGTTTTATGTTCCCGATTGCAAGCATGCCGGAACCCATCCAATGGCTCACCTATATAAATCCACTGCGTTATGGAATTGAGGCAGAAAGAGACATGCTGCTTAAAGGTAGCGGCTTTGCTGAATTGTGGATTCATCTCGTCGCTCTGTTTGTTACCACCATTGGCCTGATTGGGTTTGGAGCTTTCCGCTTCCGAAAAATGCTGGTTCAATAATTCAGGCGCGAAAGTATTGACGCACACAAACAGAAAAGGGAAAGTTCCCTCCATGAGCAGCAATGCGCTAATCCAGAAACCAGCGGCAAATATTTCTACGCCTGTTGGTACAATTGTGTTCCCCGAAGGCGAGGCCGCCAGACATCTCATTTTATTGCAGAAAGGAAAAGTATCTATTCTGCTTTCTGCCTCTAACGAAGATCCCAGCAATAAAATATATTTGTATTCTTTACAGGCACCTGCCGTTCTCGGTGGACTGGATCTGTCGATAGACGGAAAATATTCCGTGACAGCCATTACAGAGGCAGACTCCGTGTTGTCTATATATCCATCGAGTGCAGCACACATGGAAAAAATTTTTGCCAGCAAACCCAATATTGCATCCATGCTTCTCAAGACGAGTCTCATGGAAATACAGCAATTGCAGCGCAAAAGACAAAAAGTAAAGGTACTTCTTCACAACCTTTTTAATGTAAACAGTTCTCTTTCTCTCGCGTTTGCACGCATTCTGCCAGAACCTTTTGCAGCTGATGCTTTTGATGCGGACCCGGATTTTGCGGATCCTGTCATTGAGTTTGCCAAACGAATCGCGAAAGACTATCGCGAAAACGGCGGCGTGTTGCCCAATCCCATCACGAGCGGGTTCCTCGCTTCGGACCATCATTCCATGCTCACCGAAACAGAGGATGTTGGCGGAATCAACCACGACGATGCCTCTTACACGTTCTTCAGCAAATTTGTTTCGCTGCCACCAGAAATTATTGGCGCCATAGCCGTCAAGGATGTGAGCCTTTTAACCGACGCTGCCAAAAGTCTTTCTGCCCTGTACTACATGTGGCAGGACTGGATTGCAGAGACGCACGAAAAGTCCTTGGAGTCCGTTTCGCGAATTGTGTCTGGAGAGTTTTCGTGGTTGGAGAAAATTGCTCTTCAGGCGGATCTTTTAAGCCAAGGGTACAGTAAAGTATCGAAAAACGAAATCCTTTCCGTGGCATCTTTTTTTGGAGCAGAGTATAAAAAATCCATCGACAGCTACAGAATGGTCTGGGGACACTTTGCTCCTTTCTACAATGAGAACAACTTCATGAAGATAATGAGGCTGGCAGAAGAGCAAAACTCTGCCGTGCCCCAGCCCGCTCCGATAGATGAACCAGCTGCAATGGATTTTCAAGAACAATCGGCAGGCCTCGGTTTCGAGATTCAGGAAGAGCTCGAAAATTCATTCCGCAAAATCTGCGAGTGGGTCGGCATCGAAGAACATAAAATTTCGGAATACGAAAAATTCTTAAAAGAGTTGAAAAACTTTGCGAATCCCGTTGACTCCAAAGATGATGTCCGAAAAATACGGCGCCGCGTAAATCTCGGATTCTGGGAAGTTTACAAAAAAGCGGCCGTAAAAGCGATTCACCATCAAAATGAAATTCCGCGCATTATAGAAATGTTCCTCAATTTTGGATACATGGACGAAGAAATGCTGGAACCCGATCAGATTGCCTATATTTACAACCTTACTCCCAAAATAAAATCTTTTCAGTCAAAGTATCCCATTTTTTACCCCCTGCAGTGGCTCACGAAAATTTACAACAAAGAGGTAACGACCAGTATTAACGAGCTCGGTCTCACGTACTTTGAACTGCTTCGGCAGGATACAACGAACCGCGAGCAAAAATGGAAAAAAGAATCGGAGCTTCCTCCGGAACTCGCAGCCGGCGAAAAAATGCTGGAATACGAAATCCAAAATATGATGGAAGTCAATTCAAGGCTGACTTCCGGGAGCATATTAAACAATCTGAATATTCTGAATAAATTTCAGATTACGCAAAAACTGGAAAACACATTTGTCTCACCAGAAAAGCTGGACGCAGAAATTGACAAACTACTCTCTCTCGATTACAGCGCCTTCCACAGGGAGGTACTCTTTTCGGACGAAAAGATTGGAATCCGCCGCGAATTTGTGCAAAAGCAGATCTTTCCAAATTTTATCATTGTACCATCGGTTGGGCCCATCATTCAATTCTGGATGGATCGCGAACCAAAAGAAAGACTTTCTCCCGGTCGCCTTACCAGTCCCGCATTTCACATGGCAGATCTCTTCACCATGCTCATTAGCGTAGTCGGTATTTATCGATGGGAAACGCTCAAAAGCCAGCTGGGCCCGGACTGGAACAATATATCGAGTTCATCCCTTACCGCCGATTATACAGATTATGTTCAGTTCTTTAAAAAGAACAAAGATTTGTCTCCAGAAATGAAGGAAAAACTGGGCGATGAATTCAAGCGGTTCCGCGACGATAGAGCGCGCTTTGTTCACGACTACGGAATGTTTATCCGCTTTGAATCCGAAGGCACGCAGCGGCTCAATAAAGTTGCGAGGAAAATTCTCACCAAGCATATTCCACTGACTCCCGAAGTTCGAGAACGACTCATAAAGCTTCCCGCCTATACAGAGCTGCTGGAAAAGAGTAAAAACGTTCGTGCGCGCAAACTTGCAGAACTGCGCCCCCGCTACCAGAAATACGAGAGAGACAACAACGGATTTTTGCCGCAGGAGCTTAAAGACAACGTGACCTTCTTTTCCAAATGAAACGATTTGCTTTATTCTTTTTGTCCTTAGCGGTTGCGGTTGCGGTTCCGCCAACAATTCCAGAATTCAGGGCCGCTTTGTTTACGCAGGAAAAGTTTTCAATTCCCGTTGAAATTCTTCCCTGGCCGGAAGGAACAGAATCCTACGCCGTACTCGAAAAAAAGGGTCGCATCGTGATCTTTGAAAAAGGCAAAGCGGGAAAAAGAATTCTTCTCGATATTTCATCCCGGGTTCTATCTGCCGGACCGGAAGAAGGCCTTCTCGGCATGGCCCTTTCTCCTCATTTCAATAAAGACAAAACATTTTATATTTATTTTTCTCGCTCGAACCCTCGCCGCACAGTTCTGGCCCGTGTAACGTTGAAACAAAATCCAGCGCTGCCCAATTCCCCGCAACCCGAAGAAATTCTTACCATAGCCCAGCCTTTCTCCAACCACAATGGAGGGGGCCTGCGCTTTGGTCCGGATGGTTATCTCTATCTTGGCACGGGAGACGGTGGGAGTGCGGGAGACCCTCACAATAATGGCCAAAGACTTGGATCCCTGAAAGGAAAAATTTTGCGCATAGATGTAAGCGCAGCTCATGGTTACTCTGTCCCCAAAGACAATCCTTTTGTCGCCACCAAAGGCGCCGAAACTCTCGTGTATGCCTATGGCCTGCGCAATCCGTGGCGCTTTTCTTTTGCGACGGACGGCAGTCTTATCGTGGCAGATGTAGGCCAGAACCTGTACGAAGAAATTGATATTATTGAAAAGGGTGGAAATTACGGCTGGCGCATTTACGAGGCTTCGTCCTGTTTTAATCCCCCCAAAGGGTGTTCTCTGCCGCATCACATAGCTCCCGCGTATGAATATGGTCGCGAAGATGGCAGCAGTATTCTCGGCGGTTTTGTGTATCGTGGAAGCAATCTCCCTTTGCGGGATTATTATATTTTTGGCGACAGCATGAAGGGTCGCCTTTACGCACTTTCATTTCGCGATGGAAAATTTTCTTCTCGCCGCACCCTGCTACAAATTCCGATTCTTATTTCTTCTTTTGGCGAAACCCGCGCTGGTGAAATTCTGTTTCTCGACTTAAATGGAGGGCGTGTTTTTGAGCTGATAGGTCGTTAAATGCCAGACAAAGAATTTGCCAGATTTTTTCGCAGAGGCAAAGCTCTCTCTGCT